>NZ_NERM01000008.1:0-226847 GCF_002215235.1 Rhodococcus sp. BUPNP1 | reverse complement strand
GTCGGAGCGTCCAGCGCGATGGGGCAGCCAGTCCTTCCGAGCCTCGACCGAAGCAGAAATCCATCAGCTACACCCCACCGCTCTGGGCATCCAGGGCACCAACCCCAGACACCTACAAACTTAGGGACAATCCATGACCACACTCGTCGAACCCCGGCGTGTGTCCGGCGGCGAACACGAACACGGCCACCTCGAGGAACTGCGCACCGATCCCATCGCGCTCATGCGCCGGGTGCGTGAGGAGTGCGGCGACGTCGGGGTCTTCCAGCTCGCCGACAAGAAGGTCGTACTCCTCTCCGGTGCAGAGGCCAACGAGTTCTTCTTCCGGGCTGCGGACGAGGATCTCGACCAGCAGGCCGCCTATCCGTTCATGAAGCCGGTCTTCGGCGAGGGCGTCGTCTTCGACGCCAGCCCCGAGCGCCGCAAGGAGATGCTGCACAATTCGGCGCTGCGCGGCGAACAGATGCGCGGCCACGCCGCGACCATCGACCGCGAGGTGCAGGACATGGTCGCCGGCTGGGGCGACGAAGGCGAGATCGACCTGCTCGAGTTCTTCGCCGAGCTGACCATCTATACGTCGTCGGCCTGCCTGATCGGCAAGAAGTTCCGCGACCAGCTCGACGGACGATTCGCCCACCTCTACCACGACCTCGAGAAGGGCACCGACGCCCTGGCCTTCGTCGATCCCTACGCGCCGATCGAGAGTTTCCGGCGACGCGACGAGGCCCGCCGCGGACTCGTGGCCCTCGTGCAGGAGATCATGGACGGGCGCATCGCGAACCCGCCGCAGGGCAAGGAGGACCGCGACATGCTCGACGTCCTCGTCTCCATCAAGGACGAGGACGACAAGGAACGTTTCAGCGCCGACGAGATCACCGGCATCTTCATCTCGATGATGTTCGCCGGCCACCACACCACCTCGGGCACGGCGGCCTGGGCGCTCATCGAACTGCTGCGCAACCCCGAGTACATGCAGCAGGTCACCGCCGAACTCGACGTCCTCTACTCCGACGGCGAGAGTGTGAGTTTCCATGCGCTGCGGCAGATCCCGGTGCTCGAAGCGGTCCTCAAGGAGACGCTGCGCCTGCATCCGCCGCTGATCCTGCTCCTTCGGGTCGCGCGCGACGACTTCGAGGTCGCCGGCTATCGGATCTCGGAGGGCGATCTCGTCGGTGCGACACCGGCGATCTCCAACCGCATCCCGGAGGACTTCCCGGATCCCGATGCCTTCGATCCCGGCCGCTACATCGACCCGAACCAGGAGGACATCGTCAACCGGTGGACCTGGATCCCGTTCGGGGCCGGCCGGCACCGCTGTGTGGGAGCGGCGTTCGCGCTCATGCAGCTGAAGGCGATATTCTCGGTTCTGCTGCGCGACTTCGAGTTCGAACTGTCCCAGCCGCCCGAGACCTATCGCAACGACCACTCCAAGATGGTGGTCCAACTCGAACAGCCGTGTGCTGTGCGGTACCGACGACGCACCCGGGCGGCGTCGGACACCGGCACGGCGACGCAGGAGTGAGGTTCGGATGAGGATCGAAGCAGATCTCGATCTGTGTCAGGGACACGCGATGTGCTCGATGGAAGCCCCGGACGTCTTCTCCGTCGCCAAACGGGGTGAGGTGGAGATCCTCCTCGATCCGGTGCCGGAGGAGATGCATGCCGACGTACGAGCAGCTGTGAAGTACTGCCCCACCCAAGCCCTTCGCATCGTCGAAGACTGAGGACCAGGAGACAGGATGGCCACGTTCGATCGTGCCGAGCTCGACGAGATGATCACCCGCTGGGTCGACGCCAACAAGCGGGCCGAGGCCGAAGGCGATTGGAAGCCTTTGGCCGACATGTACACCGAGGACGCCACCTACGGCTGGAACTACGGTCCGAAGGACGAGTTCATGGCCGTGGGCCGCGAGGAGATCCGCGATCTCGCACTGGGCCAGGAGATGGACGGGCTCGAAGGCTGGCAGTATCCCTACCAGCAGTTCGTCGTCGACGAACGCTCCGGCGACGTGATCGGCTTCTGGAAGCAGGTCGCCGACAGGACCCGTGAGAACGGTGAGCACTACTCCGTGCACGGTATCGGCGGGAGCTGGTTCCGGTACGGCGGCAACTTCCAGTGGTCGTGGCAGCGCGACTTCTTCGACTTCGGCAACGTCTCGCACCTGTTCCTCGAGATGATCACGGCGAATGCGCTGTCCGACGGTATGCAGAAGCGGATCGAGCGATCGACGGGGAAGAAGCGGCTTCCCGGCTGGTACCGGGTCGGCGAGTCGCCGGTCCCGTTGTGGTGACCGCTGTGGACACCGGCGGATCGTTCGCCGCGCTCTCCCGCACCGACCTCGCCGTGCTCGTCCCCGAACTGTTGCTGTGCGGTCAGCTCATCGACCGTTCGGGGATGGCACATCTGATCTCGGCGTTCGGTCGGGAGGGCATGGCGGAGGTGGCCATCGAGGAATGGCAGGCGTCCTCGCCGTGGTACACGCGCCGCATGCAGCGTGCCCTGAAGTTCGAGGGCGACGACGTCGTCACCATCTTCAAGGGCATGCAACTCGACATCGGGGCGCCCCCGCAGTTCATGGACTTCCGCTATCGCGTCCACGACCGCGACCACGGCGAATTCTGGCTCGACCACTGCGGGGCACTGATGGACGTCGAGCCGCTCGGCGACGCCTACGTGACCGCGATGTGCCACGACATCGAGGACCCGACCTTCGACGCCACCGCCCTCGCCACCAATCCGCACGCGAGGGTGCGGCCGATCCATCGGCCGCCCCGCGCGCCGGCCGATCGGCACCCGCACTGCGCATGGACGGTCACGATCGACGCGTCGTACGAACCACCGGCTGTCGAACCACACACCGAAGCGCTCGGCCGGACCGCGGCCGTGGCACTCGAGCTGAGTCCGATCGACCGGGACGGTGAAGGGAGACACGACTATTCGGGACCTCTCCTCGCAGACCTCCGGTTCGACGAGTTCTCGAAGTCGGCCCTGGTACGCATCGCCGAAGAGGTGTGCCTGCAACATCACCTGCTCGCTCTCGGCTTCCTCATGAGTGTGCGCAAGCGGACCGACGAGCAGTCCGCGATCGAGCTGACCCGTAAGCAGCTCACCGGCATCGCCGGCATCACGTCCGAGCGCATCCGTACCGCGCTGGGACTGCCGCGCTCGTTCGCCGGCCTGGCCGCGGTACTCGACGTGCATCCGCTGCTGGCACCGCACCGGTACGTCGATCGGGTGATCTGTTTCGACGACGACGCGCTGGGTCTCCGGATCAACCGGCGAGGTGGCGCCTTCGACGACGGGTCCTGGCCCACCCTGATCGACCCCGAACACCTCGGTCCGCTCGACGCCCTGGTGCGTGGTGTGGATCCGCACTTCACCACCCGCCTGGTCTCCGAGACCGAAGAGGCACTGGTCGTCGAGGTGTTCCGTGCCGAATCCCCGGCGAACGAGTGCGACGAGGTCGCCATCACCCGCTTCAGCACGGGTTCGTCCTTCGTCTTCGAGGATCGGGGTATCCCCCTCCCGCTCACGGTTGTCTGACCACGCTCCAGGAGAGCCATTCGTGAATACTGCGCTGTCCCGCCGTACCTTCCTGCGGGGAACCGTCGTCGGCGGTGCGGCTGTTGCCGCGTTGTCGTTGTCCCCGATCCCACGCGCACGCGCCGAGGTCACCGAGGAGCGCCATCGGGCGGTCGTCGTGGGCAGCGGATTCGGCGGTGCGATCACCGCGCTGCATCTCGGCCGGGCCGGTGTGCAGACCCTGGTCCTCGAACGGGGCATCCGCTGGCCCACCGGGCCGAACGCCGAGACGTTCCCACACATGCTGCAACCGGACCGGCGCATGTCGTGGTTGTCGCCCGCCCCGGTGATGACCGGTACTCCGCCGATCCCGACCGAACCGTTCACCGGGCTCATCGAACGGGTTCCGGGGAACGGTATGGACGTCATGTGCGGAGCGGGGGTCGGCGGGAGTTCGCTGGCCTATCACGGCATGACCGTGCAACCCGACGGGCAGCGATTCTCCGATTCGGTGTCCTCGCGTATCGACTACGACCTGCTGGCCTCCGACCACTATCGGCGGGTGGCACGGGTGCTGAGGGTCGCGACCATTCCGGACGATCTGCTCGACCACGATCGGTACCGGTCCTCACGCCAGTTCCTGGACCGTGCAGGTTCGCAGGGCTACGACACGTTCAGGGTGCCGATGTGCATCGACTGGGACTTCGCGCGACGGGAGCTGACCGGGGAACTGAAACCGTCCTACACGACGGGCGACGTCATCTACGGAGTCAACAACGGCGGTAAGTTCTCGGTCGACGTCACCTATCTCGCCGAGGCGGAACGCACGGGGCACGTCACGGTCGCGCCGCTGCACCGGGTCGGCGACATCGAGCGTGCTCCGGACGGCACCTGGATCGTGCACGTGGACCGGATTCAGACGGACGGAACGGTTCTCGAACGCAAGCGGATCCTCGCACAGTCGCTGTTCCTCGGTGCCGGATCGGCCGGCACGACCCGTCTCCTCGTGAAGGCGAAGGCGAAGGGGCTCGTCCCCGATCTTCCCGACGGCGTCGGAACGGGATGGGGCAACAACGGCGACCGGGTGTTCGCCGTGACGAGCCCGCTCGTCAGCCCCGGCGACCATCAGGGCGGGCCCGCCTGTGTGGGTATGCGCGACTACACCGATCCCGCCGGCCCGTTGATGATCGTCACCGGCCCGGTGCCGTTCCCCGTCGATGTGGGAACGACCACGATGATCGGTCTGGGGATCGTCGACGGCCGAGGAGTCTGGCACTACGACGCCGGCCGCGACGATGCGGTCCTGAACTGGGATCAGGCCTACGATCGGGAACTCACCCGTGCGATCGAGGCCCGCATCCGGCGGATCGCGGGACCGGCCGCGATCGTCATCGACGTCAACGCCGTCGACATCAACACCTTCCATCCGCTCGGTGGTGCGCCGTTCGGGGTGGTGTGCGACGACGTGGGTCGCGTGCACGGCCAGCCCGGCCTGTACGTGGTGGACGGCGCCAAGATCCCGGGGTCGACCGGGGCGTGCAATCCGTCCATGACGATCGCGGCGCTCGCCGAGTACGGCGCCGACCACATCGTCTCGCGCGACCTGGACCGCGTGTTCTGACCTGACGGGTGGTTCCGGTGGCTCGGCCACCGGAACCACCCCTTCGGTCTCAGCCCTTCGCGGCCGACAGACCGGCGCGACGCCCGAAGAAGCTTCCGTCGCCCAGCGAGGTGCCGCTCGCATACCCCCAGGCGCACACGCCCGACGTGCAGCGACCCGCGGCGAACAGGCCGGGGATCGGATCGCCGGACACGTGCAGCACCTCCGAGTTCACCGAGGTGCGCAGGCCGCCGAGCGTGAAACCTGCTGTGCAGTTGCGGAGATCGAGCGCCGCGATCGGGCTGCCGATGGGCTTGACCCACTCGCTCTTCTTGCCCAGCACCGGATCGCTGCCGTTCTCGGCGTGCCTGTTGTAGACCTCGACGGTCGCCTGCAACGTCCCCACCGGCAGCTCCATGTCGGATTCGAGTTCGGCGACGGTCTCCGCGACCCACTTCGGACGGAACCGGAAGAAGGGCGTCGAACTCGTTGCCGCACAACCCTCCTCGTACGCCTGTTCGTCGATGATCAGATAGGCCTGGTTGTCGTTCTTCAGCAGCGTGAGCTGACCGATACGACCCGGATAGGTGTCCTCGGGGACGTACCGCTGACCGCGGCCGTTGACGAGGATGCCGCGGGCCATCAACTGCGGGTCGCCGAAGAAGGCGACCTCGGTGGCGTCCATGTGCGCGAGATCGGCGCCGAGCGCCTGCGCCATGCGGATCGCGCGGCCGTCGTGCTCCTCGATCGCCGCACCCGGGCGGCCGCTGAGCTGCGGCGCGTACGACTCGACCATCTCCTTGTTGTACGCGAAACTGCCGGTCGCGAGGACGACACCGCGGCGGGCCCGGATGTGGACGTCCTTGCCGTACTGCTTGGCCGTCAGGCCCACGACGCGTCCGTCGCCGTCGACGATCAATCGCTGCACCCGCACGTCGTATTCGGCACGTACACCGAGGCTTTCGGCGACCTGCGAGAGCGGCTGCATGAGCATGTACCCGCCGCCCTTCTCGCCGGTGCGCTTGTCGGTCATCTGCGGGACGTGCCCGCGCGGGGCGGGCGTGGCGATCTCGTTGAAGGGCGCGGAGTTCTCGCCGCCGGAGTACATCAGGCCGTCGTCACCGGGGATCTCCCACCCGGGTTCGCCCCAGAAGCTCTCCTTGAACACCACACCGTTGTCCACGAGCCACTCGTAGTGTTCGACGCTGCCCTCGCAGTACTCGGTGATCTTCGCTTCGTCGGCTCCCGGCCCGAGCGCGGCGAGCATGAACGCCTTCATGTTCTCGGGTGTGTCGTCGAATCCGAGGGCCTTCTGCAGCGGGGTGCCGCCGCCGAGGTAGACGATGCCGCCCGACAGTGAGGCGGCACCGCCCCAGCCCCCGGTCCGTTCGAGCACGAGCACGTCGGCACCCGCGCGGGCGGCCTCGATGGACGCCGAGACACCGGCGATGCCGTAACCGGCGACGACGACGTCGGCTTCGTGGTCCCAGGTGGAGACGCTGTCGGCGGGAAGGGGGTGGAGATCGGTGCTCATCGGGGTCCGTTCGGGTCGGTGATCAGTGGTCGAGTTTCGAGGCGAGTCGGTCGATGTACGCGACGACGTCGTCCTGGGCGCGGTCGGGCAGACCGAAGATCACCTCGGTGACCCCGGCGTCCTCCCAGAGCTTCAGTTGTTCGGCGTCGTGACGTCCTGCCAGAGCGAGGATCTCGGGAGTTCCTGCACGACCGGCGTCGGCCCAGGCCTTGTGCAGACGGGCGACGTTGTCGACGACGTTGTTCTCCGTGGGTGTGGTGATCCATCCGTCGGCGTGGCGGACGATCCAGTCGAAGTTGCGGTCGGTGGAACCGGCGCCGAGGAAGATCGGGGGCCGCGGCTGCTGTACGGGTTTCGGCCACGCCCAGCTCGGCCCGAACGCGACGAAGTCTCCCTCGTAGGAGGCCTCTTCTTCGGTCCACAGCGTCTGCATCGCTTCGAGATACTGGCGCATGGCGGTGCGCTTCTTCTTCGGCGGTACACCGTGGTCGGCGAGTTCCTCGGCGTTCCAACCGAATCCGACACCGAAGTTCACCCGGCCGCCGGAGAGGTGATCGAGGCTCGCGATGGTCTTGGCGAGTGTGATGGGGTCGTGCTCGAGGGGTAGGGCGACGGAGGTGCCCAGCCTGATCGTCGACGTCACCGCGGCGGCGAGGCCCAGCGCCACCCAGGGATCGAGGGTGCGCATGTAGCGGTCGTCGGGGAGGGTCTCGTTGCCCGTTCCCGGATGCGCGGATTCGCGGCGGATCGGGATGTGGGTGTGTTCGGGCACGTAGAAACTGTCGAAACCGCGGCTCTCCGCGGTCGAGGCAGCAACTTCGGGCCGGATTCCCCGGTCGCTTGTGAACAGGGTGATTCCGTGGCGCACAACAGCCCCTCTCCAGACGGTGACGGAGAAAATGTAACGCGTTCTACATCCGGAGGGAAGAGATTTCCGGACACCTGTCCGGTTGTGGCCGGTCGGCGGTGCGAAAAGGCAGACGCACCACGCTGAACTATCCTCGAAACGGGCATGAACGGAAGGTGACGTGATGACGGAGCAGTCGACGACGGAGACCGCGGGCGAGGAATCGGCGTCGACGCAGACCGCGCGACCGCCCCTCGGATCCACTCGGTCGCCCGGTGCGGACCTGCGGCCGGCGCAGCGGGCGCGGTACATGCGGATCATCGCCTCCGCCGAGGAACTCGCCTCCGAGGGTGGCTACGACGCCGTGCAGATGCGGGCGGTCGCAGACCGATCCGGTGTCGCTCTCGGCACGGTCTACCGGTACTTCCCGTCGAAGAACCACCTGCTCGTCGTGGCGCTCGTATTCGAATTCGAGACCGCCGCCGAAGCCGTGACCACCGCGGAGATCCCGGGCGACGGTGCCGCCGAGCGTCTCATGGGCGTCCTGCGCGGGGTGATGCCGCGTCTGTCCGAGAATCCGCTGCGCTACGACGCGCTCATCCGGGCGGCGATGTTCGCCGATGCGTCCTCGGCGCCCGAACTCGACCGTCTCGGTGAGGTGCTCACCCGACTGTTCGCGCAGGCGGCGGGCATCGACATCGTCACCGAAGAGGTGCTCAACGCCGTGCGGATCATCGCCGACGTGTGGATGTCGGCGCTGGTCGCGTGGGTGGCGGGCCGGCAGTCGGTCGACGATGTGCTCGCGCACATGGACACCGCCGTCACGCTCGTGTTCGACCGGCTGAATCGACTGCAGCGGGCGAGCTGAGGCCCACCTGCTGCAGTTCGAGTTCGGGGTTCGATCAGGCCGGCACGTCCACGATGCCGATCGTGGGCAGGAAGAAGCACTGCGCGTCGCCGTTGCGGACGTTGCCGAAGACGGCCGAGAGCACGGTGCCCGATCCGGTCTCGACCGGCGCGACCCGCACACCACCCAGCGGCAGCGTGTCGGCGATGAAGGTCGTGATCGCCTGCTCGACGAGCCCGCGCAGGTCTTCGGGAACCCCGGCCGGGATGGCGCCCGCGGCCGCCTCCTCCGGCGTGCCCATCGGCACGAAACCGCCCTGGAAGGTGTTGACGTTGAACCACGCGAGCTGGATGCCCGAGGTGTCGGCGTCCTCCTCGAGCCCGACGGGGACGAAGGCGAAGAGCGTCTCGGCAGGGGAGACGACGTTCAGGTTCTCGGACACGAACGGGATGTCGGAGTTCGGCCACGGCCCGGGCAGAGCGCCCGCAACGGCCGGCACGGTGCCCAGCGGCAGGTCGCCGTCGGCCGTGCAGAACGGTGCGCCGGTGGGGTAGAGGAACGGTTCGACGCCGAGGCGACGCAGGAACTCCATGCCGTCCTCGTAGGCGCCGAGCGGGGTCGCTTCGGCCGCGTCGACAGCGCTTCCGCGTGCGTTCGCGATCGCTTCGGCAGCAGCGAGAGTCGTGGGATCGACGCCGGGCAGCGCGCGGAGGGCTTCGAGCGAGCTCACGAGCGGGCTCGTGGCGGGCGCTTCCGCCGGTGCTGCCGGCTCCGCGGGCGCGGGTTCGGCGACGGCGACGGCGGGAAGTGCCAGGCCTGCGGCGACGGTCAGGGCTGCGGCGGCCGAGATGCGACGCATCCGATTGCGGTGTCTGCGGCTCATGTGGGGTTCTCCTCCTGTGGGTCGTGACACCCGGACGGGCTCTACCTAACTCTAAAGTAGAGGTTTAGAGTACGACCGTTCCAGGAGACCACAAGGGCGGCGCTCCGGCCAGAGCGCCGCCCCGTGGTGTTACCGAACCGACACCCATGTGGGTCGGTTGTGCAGATGATCAGTCCGGATCGTCCGGATGCTTTCGCAGATGCAGGATGCTCAGCAGGAGACCGCCCCACAGCGTGACGAGGGCGAGAATCATCATGGCGACGGCCGCTGTGCTCATCGGGTACCTCCGGTGGACGAGTCGGGTCCGGGCGAGGGATCGCCGGACGAAGCAGGCGCCTGGGCGGACGCGAGCGGACGGTTTTCGTCCAGCTCGTATTCCTCGTCGATTCCCCTGCGCCACGGGATGAACGTCAGGAGGACGGCGAGGATGATCACGCCGGCCTGCACGCTCCACCCGAAGGCCGTGACCAGGCTGTCGGGAAGACCGCCGTAGCCGTCGCGGACACGGTCGCGGATCTCGCTGAACAGCATGTAGCCGAGGACGAGCGGGGTGATGATGCCCGTGAACACCATCCAGCCCGTGCCGACCTTGAACGACGACACCGAGTTGAGGTGGTCGCGGAGTTCGGGCAGACGACGATAGATCCACGCGACCACCACGAGCGCCACGAAGGCGACACCCACGATGCCGAACTGGTTCGCGAAGCGGTCCACCACGTCGAGGGTGTTCAGGCCGGTGGTGGTGGGGAAGAGCAGCAGCGACACGATCGCCGACACACCACCGATGGCGAGAACGGCAGGCACCCGGCCGAGGCCCGTCTTGTCCTGGAAGGCCGAAACGGTCACCTGGATGATGCTGATCATCGACGTGAATCCGGCGAAGACCAGCGAGCCGAAGAACAGCACACCGAAGAGCGGGCCGCCGGGCATCTCCGAGACGATCGTCGGGAAGGCGATGAAGGCGAGACCGATACCGCCGGCGACCACCTCACCGACCTCGACGCCTTGCGCCTGGGCCATGAAGCCGAGAGCGGAGAAGACACCGATGCCGGCGAGCACCTCGAAGCTCGAGTTCGAGAACCCGACCACGAGACCCGAACCGGTGAGGTTCGTCTTGCGCTTGAGGTACGACGCGTAGGTCACCATGATGCCGAAGGCGACGGACAGCGAGAAGAAGATCTGCGCGTACGCCGCGATCCACACCCCGGTGTCGGTCAACGCCGACCAGTTCGGGGTGAAGAACGCATCGAGACCGGTGGTCGCGCCGTCGAGGGTCAGCGACCGGACGACGAGCGCACCGAACAGCAGGACCAGCAACGGCACGAAGAACCGGTTGGCGTTGCCGATACCGCGCTGGACGCCGAGAGCGAGCACCGCGAGCGTCGCGATCCAGACCAGCAGCAGCGTCCACGCGACGCCCGGCACGAAGCTCAGGCCGAAGGTCGCATCGGTGTCCTGGTTCAGGAACGAACTCATGAAGAAGCCTTCGGGATCGTCGCCCCATGCCTCGGTGATCGAGAAGAAGGTGTACCGCGCGGCCCAAGCCACGATCACCGCGTAGTACACGCCGATGACGAAGCACACCAGCACCTGCCACCAGCCGATGAACTCGGCGCCGCGGCGCAGTCTGCGGAAGGCCAGCGGCGGCGAGCCGCGGAACTTGTGCCCGATCGCGTAGTCGACCAGGAGAAGGGGGATACCCGCGGTCAGCAGCGCGACCAGATACGGGATCAGGAATGCGCCACCACCGTTCTCGTAAGCGATGTACGGGAAGCGCCAGATGTTGCCGAGTCCGACCGCCGAGCCGATTGCGGCCATGATGAACACCGACCGGCCCGACCAGACCTCCCGTTTACGTGTGACCTCGTGCTGTGCCACGGACCTCGTCCCTCCATTCATTCGGATGGAGGACAACGCTAGCGCCCCGACCGGCGCGCGGGCGATCTTTTCGGGTCGGCGCCTTCAGTCGTCGTCCCAGAGCCGCAGGTCCGGGGGAGTCTCGTCCTCCTCCTCGCCGACGTTCCGATAGCGGAATGCGAAAACGATCCAGCCGATCGCAGCGACGAGCACGAAACTGATCAACCGGTAGACGACCACCGCCGACAGGGCCTGCGCGCCGGTCATGCCGGAGGCGGTGAGCGCCGGGACCAGCACGGCGTCCATGACACCCAGACCGGCGGGGAGTAGCGGGATGGCACGGCTGGTGGCGGTCCCGGCCGCGTAGGCCACCGCGATCCCTGCCAGGCTCGGTGCACCGCCGACCGCGTACGCGGCGAACGCCAGGCACGCACCGTCGCACACCCAGTTGCTCACCGACCAGCCGAACGCACGGGCCGCATGCGGACGGTCGAGTTGCACCGCGCTCAACTGGCCGACGATCTTCCGCCACGCCCGCGCACCCGCCTGTTCGGGCTTCTTCCGCAGCCGGTTCAGACTCCGCAGGGCGATCAGGCCGATCGATTCGAACGACCCCGGATTGCCCGCCGCGTACTGGATGAGCACGACCAGCAGCAACAGGCCGCCGATCGAGAAGATCAGCGAGAACGGGTTGTTGCTGGCGCCGACGAGCAGAGCGCCGACGAGACCCAGCAGGGCGAGTCCGGCAGCCTGCAGGAGACCGGCCATGACCAGCTGCCAGGTCGCCACCACCGGGGGTGCGCCCCAGTGTCGCATCTGCCGGTAGGTGAAGGTCGTCCCCACCACCGGTCCACCCGGCAGCGTCACGCTCATCGAGTTCGCCGCGAGGGCCACCGAAAGCGATTGCCGTTGTGAGACCTTCACACCCGCCGCGGACAGCAGTGCCCGCTGCACCCGCGCGAAGGTCGACATCTCCGCCATCGACGCGAACACCGCCGCCGCGACCCAGCCCCAGTGGAGGCGTCCGAGGCCGCGGACACTGTCGGACAGCTCCGGCCACACGAGCACGATCTCGACGGTGAGCACCACGACGAGCAGAGCTCCGACGATCCACTTGAGATACCGGCGCCGCTTCGGGGTGAGGGGCCCGTTCTCACCGTTCGTGCTCTCGTCGGGTCCGTCGTCGTCCGGCTCCTCGGGTTTCACGGTCTCGTTCGTCATCTATTCGGTGGGCCAGCTCGACAGCGTGCGGCGGTAGAGGTCCTCGACCTCGGCGATGTGCTCGTCGAGGTTCTCCCGCGACCAGCTGCTCACGTCGATCGGTTCGAGCACCGCCACGTCGACGGTGCCCGACCGCAGCAGGGTCGAGTGCTTCCACAGGATCTCACCGGCGTTGCGGATCACGACCGGCACGATCGGCACACCGGCCTGCATCGCGATGTGGAAGGCACCCTTCTTGAACCTGCCGATCGCCGGGGTCAGCGAGCGCGTGCCCTCGGGGGCGATGACGATCGACGTCCCCTCGCGGAGGGTGTCGACGACGGGTCCGAGCGCCGCGACCGCCCGTTCGGTGTTCGTGCGGTCGACGAAAGTGGCGCCGACGAACCGCAGGAGCGGACCGAACAACGGGTCGTTGGCCATCTCCTTCTTCGTCACGCCCGTGAAGTCCTGCCTCAGGACCTTGGCCAGCACCACCGGGTCGAGCTGACTCTGGTGGTTGAAGATGAACACCGCCGGCCGGGCGGCCCACGCATTCGCTTCCCCGACGATGCGTACGTCCACTCCGGCCAGAGCCAGGGAGACCTCGGTGCCGATGCTGATGATCGAGTCCAGCGCGGTCTTTCGGCTGCGGTTGATCAGGCCGAGTCCGAGACCCGTCCACACCGAGCCGAACATTCCGCCGTAGGCGGCGGCGGTGCGGACGAGTTCGCGGGCTCCCGGTGTGCCGCGCGGCCGGAACCGCATGATCGGCCAGTCGCGTTCGATGGCGACACGGGTGAGAGTGCGATCGGGATTCGTGGCGGTGGGGTTGCCGGCGACGGCCAGGAACTCCACGTCCTCACCACCGTTGGAATAGGTGTAGCTCGACTCGGCGTCGATGCCGTGCGTCTCGACGAAATTGCGCGCCGCCTCCGCTTTGCCGCTGCGCCACAACGATTTACCGTCGACCCGACCGGTGAGCACACCGTTCTCGACCTCGAGCGGGGTGAACAGGATGTGCTCGACGCCCAGCGCGTCCCCGGCGGCCTGGATCTGGTAACGCGAGGCCGACGAGGCGATCACCACCGTGTGGCCCGCGTTCTGGTGCGCGCCGATGAGCTGCCACGCCTCCGGATACAGGTGTCCCGCGATCGTCGTCATGAACAACCGGCTGCCGATCTCGTAGAGCTCGTCCTCGGTGTGACCGCGCCACGCCTTGAAGGCGATCGCGACGAAGCGTTCGAAGTCCTCCTCGGTCTCCGTCCCGCGGATCCCGTTGATCATCGTCGCGGCCAGTTCGGACGCGGAGACCTTCCCGGCGAGCACCCGATCGCGGAAGAAGTGGACACCGGAGAAGCCGTGCACGATGGTGCCGTCGAAATCGAAGAAGGCCGCCACCTCGGGTCCCTGCGGACCCGTGCGCACCCGTTCGAGGGCCTGCTCGAGGTTCACCGTTCCACCTTTCTGTTCGACACGTCGAGCGACTCGGCCAACGCGACCCGCTGGGCCAACTCCGACAGCTCCGTTGCGAAGGCCTTCCTGCGCTCGCGGACGATCTCGGAGTCCTCGTCGTGGTCGAGCAATCCTCGATTGCGCGCCAGGTCGAGCGCGGACGCGAACAACTCCGACGACACCGATTCCGGCCCGTACAGGCGGCGCTGCAGCAGCATCTGCCGACCCACCGCGACACACTCCGACAGGAAGGCTGCGCGGTCGACCTCGAGCTCCGGATCCCGGACGGCGAGACGCTCGGCGACGACGAGCTGCGCGTCGAAGAACGACCGCAGCGTGCGATGCGACATGAAGAAGCCCGTCTCGACGAGACCGGTCAGGGCCTCGTCCTTCGTCGGCAGCGTGTCGCCCCAGGACGGGACGAGCCAGGCCAGCTCGTCGCGCATCTGGACCTCGAAGGTGTCGCGGTCGGGGAAGAAGAACTCGAACTTCAGCAGGTCGCGCAGGTTCTTCGCCTCCTCCCACGCCACCCGCGCAGGATCGTCGCCGGGATTGGCGTGCGCGTAGAGGATGGCCAGCTCCATGATCGACCGGTTGACGAACCAGTGCACACCGCTGTTGCGGTAGAACGCCGCGACGAGATGCTGACCCGGCTGGATCGAGTAGACCGGCTCCTCCCCGCCGGCGTAGGTGGTCACCACGCCCGCGTGGGTGAGCGACGAGAGCACGTCCTCGAGGCCACCCTCGACGTCGAGGATGTGCAGGCCGCCCTGCGGGACTCCGCGGCGATCGAGATAGCGGCGGACCGGTGCGATCACGGCCCGCACCTCCTCGAGCGTCAGCGAGCGGTCGCGCACACCGAGCAGAGCCAGGGTGACCAGGCAGTTCACCGTCACCGGCGTGTTGCAGTTGATGCCGACCGCGACCTCGAAGGCGACCTTCTGCAGCGCCTTGCGGCGCAGCGCCCGTGTCTCCTCGGAATCCGTCGGCGCCGAGGCCGGGTCGGCGGCCAGCGCCGGCGCGGTCAGGTCCGGATCCCCACCGGAGACCAGCAGTTCGCGCATCGACACGGGATCGCCGAACCGCACGTACACATTCCCGGCCCGCTTGCGCTGATTGCGGGCGTAGCGCACCAGCCACCCCAGGCCTTCGGGCTTCTTCGTCGCGCCGGTCTGTTCGGCGGCGACCGCCGCGACCTCGGCGAGCCCTTCGTAGGTGATCGAGACCGGCACCAGCATCGCGTCCTCGACCCGTCCGCCGCGGATCGCGTTGGCCACGTAACTGAGCAGCCCGTAACGCGGGGGACGGAGCTTGCCGGTCCGGGTCCGGCCACCCTCGAAATACCACTCGAGGTTGAACCGCTTGCTCAGCAGGAACGCGAAGTACTCCTCGAGCGCGGCCTTGTAGACGTCGTCGTCGGCGAAGCTGCGCCGGATGAACACCGTGCCGGTGCGGCGGGCGACGGGACCGATCGGCCAGAAGGTGAGGTTGGCCCCGCCCATGATGTGGTTGCCGGGAAAGTCGTTCGCCGCCAGGATGTCGCCCAGCACGAAGGCATCGGCGTAGGACCGGTGCGAGGGCAGGAAGACCAGGGAATACCGGCGGTTGGACTCGCGCAGTGCACGCAGACCGGACTCGTCGGCGTGCACGGTCCACGCCGACGAGTGCAGCGGCCGCATCGCCTGCGAGAACAGGTCGGTGACCAGTCGTGACTGCACGGCCACGAGTTCGTCGAGCGACCTGCGTGCCCGCGCCTCGACCTCGGCACGCGAGAGGCCGTGCTCGGCGGCGATCTCGTCGAGACGGCGCCGGAAGATCGGCGAGTCCATGATCTGGGCGGCGACGAGCCGCGGGACCTTGTAGCGGTCGCCGATCACCGCTCGCTCGGCGCGTTCGAGCGAGACGACGGCGCGACGGGTCACGTACCGCGCGAGTGCCCCGTCGTCGCCGTCACCGCCCTCCACCCTGAGCGCATCACGCAGTTCGGACAGGCGGGCCGGTTGCGCGACGACGATCCGGTAGCGGTCGGCGCCCTTGCGCACGAGCCATTTCTGCAGCAACAGATTCGGATTGCGTGGGTTCGTGAGGGCGAGGACGTCGGAGAACCGGACACGCCGCGCACCGTCGCGCTCTGCCGGGAGCCACACGACCCGCACGGGCAGGATCAGCGGATCGTCGGTGCGGGTCACGAGCTCCTCGGTGAGCACCCGTGAGTCGAGGTCGAGCGACTCGGGGTGGGTCGGCGTGCGGTACTCGGCGGGAAGCTCGTCCGAGCGCAGCCACTCCTCGATCATCGTCCGCTCGAGAGCCGTCGTGTACGCGACAACCGCCACCGTGGGTCCGTCGTCCGCCCGCACGGTGTCGTCTCCTCGTACCCGGCTCGGTTGATCGTTCCTCATCTCACCCCGTCCAGAAGTCGCCCCGGTGTGAAAGCTACCTGTCGCGGACGGTTCGTTCGGGCGATCCGGACGAGAACGCGCACACTGTGCGGATGCACCGGTGGGCGCTGTGCGGATGCACCGGTCGGCGCTGTGCGGATGCACCGGGGGAGTGTCTGAACGACAATGTGGTGGACGAGACGACTCGGTGGGATCCGCCGACGGCAGGGAGGGCGCAGTGACCACAGGTGCCGGACCGGAGGGTGTCGGCTACGCGGGGGTGAGGGAGACGCATTCGTCGGTGGTCTTCTTCGTCGGCGACCGCGTGCACAAGCTGAAGAAGCCGCTCGACCTGGGTTTCCTCGACAACCGCACGCGTGAGGCCCGCGAACGGATCTGCCACCGGGAGGTGGAGCTCAACCGGCGTCTCGCACCGGACGTCTACCTGGGTGTCGCGGATGTCCACGGCCCGGACGGACAGCTGTGCGAGCACCTCGTCGAGATGGTGCGGCTGCCCGACGACCGGCGCCTCGCCGCGGCGGTCCGTCGAGGTGAGGACGTGTCGGCGGTGATCGACGAGGTGGCACGGCAGGTCGCCGCACTGCACGCCTCCTCGCCGCACGGTCCCGAGATCGACCGGTGTGCCTCCGCGGATTTCGTCGCCGAGTTGTGGGATCTCAGTCTCGACCATCTCGGCCGGCTGGAGGTGGGGGCGGATCGTGTCGGGGCGTTGACGCGGATCCGGGAGTCCGTGCACCGTTACCTCGCCGGTCGAACGGTGCTGTTCGACGAACGCATCGCGGCGGGCCGGGCCGTGGACGGACACGGCGACCTGCTCGCCGACGACATCTTCTGTCTCGACGACGGTCCGCGCATCATCGACTGCCTCGAGTTCGACGACGAGTTGCGCTACGGCGACGCCGTACTCGATCTCGCCTTCCTCGCAATGGATCTCGAACGTCTCGGTGCCGAGGCCGCGGCACGGCGGTTGCTCGAACAGTACGGCGAGGTCTCGGGCGATCACCCGCCCTCCTCGCTCGTGCACCACTACATCGCCTATCGAGCGTTGGTGCGCGCGAAGGTGACCGCTCTGCGCTACGAGCAGGGTGATGCAGCGGCGCGGGAGACGGCGACCGGTTTCGTCGAGCTGCTCGAGGGACATCTCGACCGGGGACGTGTGCGCATGGTGCTCGTCGGTGGTGTCTCCGCGACCGGCAAGACGACACTGTCGCGCACGGTCGGTGCGTATCTCGGAGCGGATGTACTGCGCAGCGACGTCGTCCGCAAGGAGTTGGCGGGTCTGCAACCCACCGACCGCACCGGCGACGGTACGGATGCCGGTCTGTACGCACCGGCGCATTCGGAGGCGACCTACGGGGAACTGCTGCGCCGCGCCGAGACCGCTCTTGCCCGCGGGCGATCCGTCGTGCTGGACGCGACCTGGTTGTCGTCCGGGCAGCGCGACGCGGCCCGTAAGGTCGCGGACGGCGCCGGAGTGGACGTGATCGAGATCGAGTGCCGTGCGGACAAGGGAATCCTGTTGCAGCGGATGGCATCCCGCGCCGATCGCGGCGACGATGCATCCGATGCGACCCCTGCTGTGCTCGAACAGCAACTCCGTCGGCGGGATCCGTGGCCGGAGGCGGTGGCGATCGATACGGGTGTCGAGACCGTCGACGCGGCACGGCTGGAGAGCATGCTCGGTCCGGCGCCCTGGTGATCGCGCCCCGGGAACAGCGAACGGGGATCGCTTCGTCGAAGCGATCCCCGTCGGCCCGGAACGGTCGGTTCTAGACCTTGCGGGCGATGAGCACCGGGCACGGAGCCTTGTGCAGCAGGTTCTGGCTCGTGGATCCGAGCAGGGCGGCGCGGAACTGGCCACGCCCGTGGCTTCCGACCGCGACGAGCTGGGCGTCGTCGAGGTGCGCGAGCAGGACCTTCGAGGCCGGGCCCCGGTCGATCACACGCTCGACGGTGACCTCGGGATGGCGATCGCTCCAGCCGGCCAGCGTCTCGGCGAGAACCGCGGTCTCCGAGGTCTCCACGGCATCCCAGTCGACCAGTGCGGCCGTGGCGCCGACACCGAGTGCGGCGTCACCGAGCCAGGAGTGCACTGCCCGGAGCGGAACCCCGAGGGCCGACGCGAGATCGAACGCGTGAGTGACTGCGGCAGCGGACAATTCGCTGCCGTCCACACCGACGACGATCGGCCGGGAATCGGGCAGCGGAGAATCGGTGTTGCCGCGCCACACGACCACCGGGCAGGGTGAATGGTTCGCGACGCGCAGAACGGTGGAGCCGAGCAGAAAGTTCTCCAGCGCACCCGCGCCGGTGGCGCCCATGACGACCAGGCGTGCGTCCTCGGCGGCCTCGAGCAGCGACTTGGCTGCGGGTCCGGGACCGATGAACCTGCTGATCTCGAGATCGGGGTGATCTGCGCGGACTCGTTCGGCGGCGTCGGCGAGGAGCTTTTTGCCGTCCTCCTCGAGCTGCTGGATCATCTGCGACTGCACCAGCACCGCGGCCTCGCTGTAGAAGATGCCTTCCGGGGGCATCGAGTGCACGAGGTGGAGGGGTGCTCCGATACGCGACGCGACGGCTCCGGCCCACCGCGCTGCCGCTACAGCCGTCTCGGAGCCGTCGACGCCTGCGACGACTGCCTTGCGGGTGCTCGGTGTGCTCATCGATATCTCCTTCTCGTTGCGGCGCGCGGCTTCCCGTGCGCCGGTCGGCTCGAGGCCACGTTACCGCCACGACGCGGCTGTGGCCCGGTGTCGACGATCTTCATGATCTCCGATCCGGGGTGCCCGGGCCAGGGCCTTCGGACCTCGATCAGGTCCACAATCGGCGGGCGGAGCGGAAGGCCTTCTTCCAGCCGCCGTCCAGATGCGCGGCCTGCGCGTCGCCGAGCTCGGTCTCGATGCGGAACAGGATCCCGAGCCCGAAACTGGTCTCGGCGGCGTGCCCCTGCTCGGAGAGCATGTCCAGGAGATGTTCCCGCGCCACGACGGAGTCCTGGAATTCACCGAGCAGATCCTGGAAGTCGTCGAACCGGTCGAGGATCCGTCCCGAACGCTTCGGGTGCAGCGGCGCGATCACCTCGATGGCGTACCGCATCCGCTTGGCGCCCTTGCGGGCCCGGTGCATCAGCGCGTCGCGCTCCGCCGGGTTCTCGGCGTCGCCGACCTTGTCGACGCGGCGTGAGACCTTCTTCGACAGCGCTGCGACCGCGTGCAGCAGTTCCTTCCGTGCCACCTTCGGTCGCGCCCCCGCCGCTTCGGTGGCGGGAGCGAGGTCGTCGATCGCTGCGTCGAGGCGGGTGAGCAGCCCGACATACCGATCCGAGTTCAAGGTGTCGACGGCCTCGAGGCGGGCGGACTCCGACCTGGCCGAGAAGTACTCGTCGATACGGGCCCTCGTCGCTTCCCGATGCGATTCGACCGGGATGTCGGCCACGCGATCCGCGAGCCGCTCCCATTGGACCTCGAGATCGCGTGAGGGGCTGAGACGTCTTCCGAGCCAACGGAGTTCGTCGACGAGATCGTGATCGACGACGATCTCGTCGGAATAGGTCTGCAGTGCGCTGCGCAGACGCCGCGCGGCCTTGCGCATGCTGTGCACCGCGTCGGGCGTGTCGCGACGGACCGCGATGTCCGACAGCTCCAGGGTGTGCAGTTCGCTCGAGAGATAGTCGCGTACCGGGAGCAACCCCTTCGCGATCGACGGGCGGGTGGGGATCAGGTCGCCGAGCACGCGGTGGAGCTTCGACGGGCTCTCCGAACGGGTGATGCCGACGGCCGCGAAGCGCTCCTCGAGCGCCGTGAGGAATCGGCCGACCGCCTTGTCGCCGAGGGTGGAATTCCACTCGACCTCGATCTCCTTCCAGCGGATCTCCGATCCGTCGGCTCCGCGCACGGCGTCGACATCGTCGACCACCACCTCCGCGACGAGGCCGCCGTCGGACGACCGGAGTCGGTGCCGATGTCGTCGGGTCACGAGCAGAGCGGCCAGGCTCAGCGGGGCGCCGCGCCGGATGCCGCGCAACAAGGACTCGAGGTCTGCGGGAACGTCCTCGGCCGAGTCGTCACCGAGAGGGAAGTGCAGTTCGGTGCGGGTGTCGATACCGGACGGCAGTTTGAGATGCCATCCCGCGTCGTCGCCGCCCTCGCGCCTCCGGAGCGTGATCTTCGAGCGCAGCAGGCTCAGCTCGGCGGTGTCGTAGTACTGGGCCGACAGTTCGAACCGGTCGACGTCGATCGCATCGACGGACGGCAGTCCCGTCAAGTCCGGAAGCGGCCGGTCGCCGGGGGCGGAGTACTTGCGTTCCGCCTCCTCCGCGACGGTCGCCGGCGATGTGCTGGGCATCCATCTACTCCTTCTCCGTCTATGTCGAGTCCACCTTGCCACGCGGTCCGATATGAGGGGGTTCGTCCGACTGTGATCTGCCGATACCGGGCAAAGGGCACTTCGGCCCTGGTCAAGGCCCGGTTCCGGGGTGATCATGGTTCGACGCGGGTCCGGAGGTAGTGATGAAGGTTCTTGTTTCGGTGGCCAGTCGGCACGGTTCGACCGCGGAGATCGCGACAGCGCTGGCCGCGTCGATGCGCCACCACGGCGCGCAGGTCGACGTGAACGCGCCCGAGCACGTCGACGAGGTCGACGCGTACGACGTCGTGGTGCTCGGCAGTGCCGTCTACCGCAGTCGCTGGCTGCGCAGCGCGCGGGAGTTCTCCGACCGGCACGCGGCCGAACTGCGCGAACGCGACGTCTACCTGTTCTCGTCGGGTCCCGTCGCCTCGGGCGGGAGGTCGGTGAACACGTGCTACGACGCGTGCGCCGTCGCCGAGCGGGTTGGGGCCGTCGAACATCGCACCTTCCCGGGGAAGTTGGATCCGGCGGTGCTCGGCACCGGCGAACGGATGGTTGTCAGGATGGTCGGTGCCCCTTCCGGTGACTTCCGGGACTGGGACGCGATCGGTGCCTGGGGTGCGCGCATCGTGGCGCGCACGACCGCCCGGGAGCACGATCTCGACGGCGTCGGTTCGGCTCCTGCGCGACGTGGGGCGCGCCGCTAGCGGATTCCACCCGGGCGATCAGCCCGAGCTGCCCTGGTAGTGCGTGCTGAGTTCGGCTGCGCGATCCCAGATCGACCAGTCCACCGGACGTTCCTCCAGCTGGGCCTCGACCACCTCGAATCCGGCGTGCCAGGCGGCGCCGTGTGCGAGGGCGTCCTCCTCGTCGTCGGTGGTGTGGGTGAGGGTGAGCCAGCACCCGCCGGAGCCGTCCGGGGTGAGTTCCCAGTGCAGAACGTCGGTGTCCCAGAGGTATTCCAGGATCCGTGCGGGCCGCACCGTGAGGACACTGCCCATGGTGGTGTGCCCTTCCGGCAGGCCGAAACGTCGGGTCTGTTCCTGCGTCGAGCGGAATTCGAGTGTGGCGCCGGGTGTGAGCTCGAACTCGACGTCGGCAGGGAACCAGGCGCGGAGATGTTGCGGATCGGTGAGGACCCGCCACACTCTCTCCGGCGGGTGGGGGAACGAGCGTTCGAACCGCAGGGCCACCCGCCCGTCATAGGTACGCGAGATGCTGCCGATTTCCATGGAAACCTCCAAGACGAGAACTCGCCGGTCAGCGGGGTCCTGGTGTGCTGTTACTCCATGCTGCCAGGTTTCGTCGGCTTACGAAGCGGGTCGGCCGACCTGTGATCGGATCGTGGAACGACAGGGACCTGGCCAGAAGCTGCAGCGGATTCGAATAGTCCTGCGGCCCAACCTCGTACGCCTCCGGATAGAGGTTGTCGCCGAGGATGGGGATTCCCAGGGAGTTCATGTGTACCCGGAGTTGGTGCGTCCGGCCGGTCTCGGGACGCAATCGGTAACGCGCACGGCCGCCGGCCGTGCCTGTGACGTCGATCCGGGTGACGGCGTTGACGGGACCGTCGACCTCGCGTGCCTGCAGCACTCCGCGTTCCTTGACGATGCGGCTGCGGACCTCGCGAGGGAAGTCGAGATGCGGCGCCGCCGGGGCGATCGCCTCGTACTCCTTCTCGACGAGACGCCGGTCGAACAACATCTGGTACGCGCGTCGTGCCTCGCGCCGGACGGTGAACACCAGAACGCCCGCCGTGAGCCGATCGAGTCGATGGACGGGGGACAGTTCGGGCAACTCCAGTTCCTTGCGCAACCGGACGACGGCGGTCTCCGTCACCCACGAGCCGCGCGGGGTGGTCGCCAGGAAGTGCGGTTTGTCCACTACGAGCAGGTTCTCGTCGCGGTGGAGGACGTCGATCTCGAAGGGGACGCGTTGTTCGGCGGGCGGATCACGGTAGAGATACACGAATTCGCGCGGGACGTACGGGGTCGAATGCGTGATCGGTGTGCCGTCCTGTACGACCACTTCGCCGCATTCGATCTTCTCCGCGATGCGCGTCGCGTCGCTCGGGAAGCGCGCGAGCAGGAACTCCGCTATGGTCTCCCAGCTGGGGTTTTCCGGCAGTCGCAGGCGGGTGGGGTTCAGGCCGTCGCGAACGGGGAGGGGAGCTTCGGGCACGGATCGTCAGGCTAGCGGTGCGACCGGAATGCGAGTGCCGAAGGCCGGACGATAACGCTGCCGGACTTTCCACGATAACGATTGTGTGCAAGCCTGCTTAAGGTTTCTGCACCGTCGATACCCTGGGACGGAAGTGAAGAATGTTACTGGAGTGCAAGGGGAGCTTGTTGTGACGATTTCGGCGAAGACCGGAACACGTCGGCGGGGGGGACGCGCTCTCGTACGACTGCTGGTGGCGGCACTGGTGCTTCCGCTGGCGCTCGCGTTCAGCGGGCTCGGTGCCGGCACGGCTGCGGCCGATCCGTACGAACGCTTCCACGAGGACATGGTCGCCGCACCGGGTGGGGTCGGGGCGATCAAGGTGCGCATCTGGCGGGCGAACAACGGCAGCAACAAGGCCGTCTATCTGCTCGACGGTCTGCGCGCCACCGACGACGTGAGCGGCTGGGAACACGAGACCAACGCGGCGTGGCTCGCCGATCACGGGGTCAACGTGATCATGCCGGTGGGTGGACAGTCGAGCTTCTACGCCGACTGGTACGCGCCGAGCAATTTCAACGGCCAGCCCTACACCTACAAGTGGGAGTCCTTCCTCACCCAGAACCTCCCCGACCATCTCGCGAACGCCTATGGCATCGACCGCAACAACAACGCGGTGGTCGGCCTGTCGATGGGCGGTAACGCGGCGCTGATCCTGGCCGCCTACCACCGCGACCAGTTCAAGTTCGCCGGCTCGCTCTCGGGTTACCTCAACCTCTCGGCTCCGGGTATGCGCGAGGCCATCCGTCTCGCCATGCTCGACGCCGGTGGATACAACGCCGACGCGATGTGGGGACCGCCCTGGAACCCGGCGTGGCTGCGTCACGACCCGTTCGTCGCGGCGCCGCAGTTGCGCGGCCTGCCGATGTGGGTCTCCGCGGCGAGCGGTCTGCCCGGCCAGTACGACCGGCCGAGCTCGCTGGTGGGCAGCTTCAACACGACCAACGCCATGGGTCTCGAAGCGCTCGCCCGCACGCAGAACCGCGCCTTCCAGGTGCGCCTGCTGACCCTGGGCATCGACACCGCACACTTCTCGTTCCCTGTCGTGGGCACCCACTCGTGGGGCTACTGGCAGGACGAGCTGTGGGCGATGCTCCCGATGCTCAAGTCCTCGATTGGCGCCTGACGCCACCACATCGCTGGCCGGCCGCACCGTCGTCGTGACGGGGGCCACCAGCGGGGTGGGTGAAGCGACGGCCCGGGCCCTCGGGGCTGCCGGTGCCACCGTCGTCCTCGCCGGTCGCAACGTCGACCGGGGCAAGCGCATCGCCGACGAGATCGGCCCCCGGGCCGAGATGATGTCGCTCGATCTCGCCGACCTCTCGGCGATCCGTGCCTTCGCGGACGCCTTCGCCGATCGGCGGATCGACGTCCTGGTCAACAACGCCGGGGTCATGGCGGTGCCGCTGCGTCGCACCGCCGACGGGTTCGAGATGCAGATGGGAACGAACCATCTCGGACACTTCGCCCTGACCGGGCTGCTGTTGCCGCGCATCACCGGTCGCGTCGTCACGGTGTCGAGTGCCGCCCATCTGATCGGCCGGATCGATCTCGACGACCTCAACTGGGAGCGCCGCCCGTACAACCGCGCCGCGGGGTACGCACAGTCGAAGCTCGCGAACCTGTTGTTCGCGCTCGAGCTCGAACGACGACTCGCCGCGGTCCGCTCACCGCTGCGCGCCGTCGCGGCCCATCCGGGCTACGCGGCCACCGAGGTGGGCAGTCACACGGGGACGTGGTTCGACCGGTTGTTCGGTTTCGGCAAGACGATCCTGCAGCGCACCCCGGACCAGGGGGCCGAATCGGTCGTGCTCGCCGCTTCCGATCCGGGCATCGCGGGCGGCTACATCGGTCCGCGTTTCCTGCTCTACGGAGCGCCCGGTGTCGCCGGCGTGGGGCGTCGCGCCCGCGACCGCGAGACCGCGACGCGGCTGTGGGAGTTGTCGGAGAAGCTCACCGGAGTGCACTTCGAGATCGGCTGATACGCGTCGTCGCCCGCACCCCGTGACCGCCGCCCGAGGGGCGCCCTGCGGTCACGGGGTGCGGCGCATCGGCACGTGGTCGATCCCGGCCTCGAGGTAGTTCGCTCCGGTGCGCACGAACCCGAATCGCGCGTACCAGTGCTCCAGATACGCCTGCGCCGAGATGTCGACCACCCCCGGACAGGTCCCGAGCGCCGCCTCGATCAGCTCCGCGGCGAGGCCGCGCCCGCGTGCGTGCCGGGCGGTGGCGACACGGCCGATGTGGGCGACGTCCCCGTCGTCGTGGAGCACGCGCAGCGTCGCGAGGACCTCGTCACCCTCCCGCGTCCAGAACAGTTCGGTGGTCGGGTCGAGATCGCGGCCGTCGAGTTCCGGTTCGCTGGTGATGCCCTGCTCGAAGACGAACACGTCGGTCCGCAGGGCGACGATCCGGTACAGGCTCTCGGGGTCGGTCTTCCTCAGCGGTGCATGGTGGATGGACGGCACGCCCCGATCGTAGGGGGATCCACCCTGCCGGGAGGACAGGGACGGGCTTCACCGGCTGTGACGGTGGGTCGGCGGGCTTCACCCGCCCGTTGTGAACCCGTCGAGCAGTCCCGTATAGCGCTTCGGCGGGGGAGTTGCGAACTCGCCCCGCTTGCCGGTCGCCAGCCCCATGGTGACCAGCGACTGCACGGTCAGCGTCGCGGCCGCGACACCGTCGACCACCGGCACCCCGATCTCCGCGGAGATGTGGGCGCACAGGTCGGCCATCCCGGCGCAGCCGAGCACGATGGCGTCGGAACCGTCCTCGTACAGGGCATCGAGGCACGCCTCGGTGACGATCTTGCGTGCGTCGGGATCACTGTCGAGGGCCAGCACCGGCAGGTCGCACGCGTGCACGCCCCGGCACGCGTCGCGCATGCCGTAGCGGTGGGCGAGGTCCCACGCGCGTCCGGTCGTGCGGGCCAGCGTCGTGACGACGGAGAATCCGCGCCCCAGGACCGCGGCGGTGTGCATGGCGGCCTCGGCGATGCCGACGACGGGCCCGCCGGCGAGCTCGCGCGCCGCGTCCAGTCCGGGATCACCGAAGCACGCGATGACGTAGCCGTCGACGCCGTCGCGTTCACCCTTCTCGATCTCGGTGAGGATGCCCGGCACGGCGAGCGCCTCGTCGTAGTGGCTCTCGATCGAGGGTGGGCCCATGGTGGGGCTGACCGCCTCGACGCGTGTGCCCGGACCTGCGACGGCCCGGGCACACGCCTCGATCGTGGCGGTCATCGACCACGTGGTGTTCGGGTTGACGACCTTGATGAACATGGAGGATCAGACTGCTTCCTGTGCGACCGGATCGGGGAGACGGACTGCGAGGCGGGTACGGGTGGCGAGCAGGTGGTAGACGACGAAGCCGAGACCGCAGCCGATGAACCAGCTGTACTGGGCGGCGGTACCCATACCGGGAGCATCGTTGAACAGCACGGGGATCATCGCGACCACGGCGCCGACGACGGTCGCGATCACCGCGGCCGGGTTGTAGCCCTTGCGGTAGAAGTACGCGCCCTTCTCCGACATCGTGAACAGGTCGTCGACGATCACCTTCTGCTTGCGCACGAGGTAGTAGTCGGCGATGAGGATGCCGAACAGCGGACCGATGAACGCGCCCAGGGTTTCGAGGGTGTAGTGGATGACCTCGGGGTTGTTGTACAGATTCCACGGGGTGATGAGCACCGAGCCCACCGCGGCGATCATGCCGCCGGCGCGCCAGCTGATCTTCTGCGGGCTGACGTTCGAGAAGTCGAAGGCCGGGGAGATGAAGTTCGCGACGATGTTGATGCCGATCGTGGCGATGGCGAAGGTCAGCGCGCCGAGCACGATCGCGAAGGTCGAGTCGATGCGGGCGACGGTCTCGACGGGGTCGGTGATCAGTTCGCCGTAGACGGGCAGCGTGAGCGATGCGGTGATCACCACGAGCAGCGAGAAGACCAGGAAGTTCACCGGCAGACCGAGGAAGTTGCCCTTCTTGACGGCGGCGTAGGACTTCCCGTACCGGGAGAAGTCGCCGAAGTTGAGCATCGGGCCGGAGAAGTACGAGACCACCAGGGCGATCGCGCCGAGCATGACCGGCACCGACGACCATCCGGTGTGCGTGACCTCACCGAGGGTCAGATCGATTGCGCTCCAACCGGCCTGGGAGATCAGATAACCGCACAGCAGGAACATCACGACGTAGACGGCCGGGCCGCAGAAGTCGATGAACCGCCGGATCGACTCCATGCCGCGCCAGAACACGCAGGCCTGCAGCACCCAGAGCGTCAGGAAGCTGACCCATCCGAGTGCGGACAGACCGGCGAATCCGTAGTCCTCGACCACCGCATAGGGCGCGAGTGAGGGGAACAGCTTGATCAGCACCACGTCGAGTGCCGCCGAGGCGAGGAAGGTCTGGATCCCGTACCACGCCACCGCGATCAGGCCGCGGATGATCGCGGGGATGTTCGCGCCGAGGACGCCGAAGACGCTGCGGCAGATCACCGGATAGGGCACACCCGTGACCTGGCTGGGCTTGGCGACGAGATTGCAGAAGAAGTAGACGATAGTGATGCCCACGAGCAGGGCCACGAGGACCTGCCAGCTGGCCAGACCGAGAGCGAACAGGCTGCCGGCGGTGACGTACCCGCCCACGCTGTGGACGTCGGACATCCAGAAAGCGAAGATGTTGTACGAACCCCACCGCTGGTTCTTCAGCGGGGCGAGGTCGTCGTTGGTCAGCCGCGGGTCGTATCCGGTCGTGGGCGGCGGGGCTGCGGCGGGGACGCTGCCGGCGCTCGGTGTCAGCACTTCGGTCATGCCTGCTCCTGTGCGAGGGGGAGCCGCCCGTGTCCCGGTGCGAGGCCGGTGGGCGGAGTCGAATCGATCGACGGAACATCAACGGCGGTGGTGAATTCCGATGTGCAGACCGTAACCGGGCGATATTGCCGGAGAGTTACCCGAACTGTATATCTTCCGCGGGAAGCAGGCCGGATTCGGCGGTGAGGCCGGAGATGGCGACGTCGAGGTGCCGGTTGTGGTGTTCGGACGCCGCGAGCAGCGCGTCGGTGTCGCGCGCGAGGAAGGCGGTGAGCATCGCCTCGTGCTCGCGATGGAGTTCGGCGCGCTCGGAATCGCTCACGTGCACCATCGGTTGCACGGGTTCGGTGATGTTCCAGGCGTATTCGAGCATGTGCAGCAGACGGTGCATGCGGGACGGCCTGGTGAGGGCCATGTGGAAGACGCGGCTCTCGCGGTGATAGCTACGCGAGTCGCCTTCCTGCACAGCGCGTTCGAGAAGTCGATGTGACTCCTCGACGCGCCGGTCGTCCTCCTCGGTGGCGTTGCGCACGGCCGCCGCGAGCGATGCCGATTCGAGAGTTTCGCGGACGAGGTACATCTCGCGCAGCTCCGCGATGGTCAGCTGGGCGACGATGTATCCGTGGTTCTGCCGGTGGGTCACGAGGCCTTCGCCGATGAGGGTCTTGAGTGCTTCCCGGACCGGGATGCGGCTCACCCCGAACAACTCCGCGACCTCCCCGACGGGGATCGGTGTGCCCGGAGGAGCGGCCCCGGAGAGGAAGGCACGACGCAGTTCCTCGAGGATCACGTCCTGCGGGCGGCCCGGTACGTCGACCCGGAGCTCGTCCAGCAACGCGGATCTACGGCGTGGTGCCACGACCGGGTCCTCCTTCGTCACCGGAATGCGAGTGCTCGACTCCGCGAAGGTAGACCCGTCGTGTTACGTCCTCGTCTCCGCCGTGTGACAGGGATGCGCCCCTCACGCGCCGCCGCGCGGAGGGAAGGTCGGCAGCGGCGGCAGCGGCCGCGGTGTGGTGGGCTCACCCGTGGTGGTGGGGCGAGGCGTTCCGGTGTTCGGCGCGTCGCTCTCCTCGGTGTCCCGGCGGGGGCGGTCCTCGTCCGGCTCGGTGTCGCGTCCCGGTCCGCCGCGCCTGGTGAAGCCACCGGCGGTCGACGTCGCCGTGGTGGTGGGGGCAGCGGTGGATTCCGCAGCGGGCTCGGCGGTCGGTGCCGAGGTGGTGGTCATCACCGGTGCCTCGGCCTCGGGTTCCTCCGTCGTCGTCTCCGCGGGCTCGGTGGTTGTCGTGGTCTCGGTCGTCGCTGTGGTCGTGGTCGTCGCGAACGGTGACCCGATGTCGAGTGTCGGCTCGGCGGCAGGACGCAGGACCTGCCGCTCGACGGGCTCGGCCTGCGGGAACACGAACAACGCGCCGACGCCCAGCACCGCGAACACCGCCACCGATGCCGCGATGACGGGAACGGTGCGCTTCGCGCGACGATCGCGACGGGGGAAGCCCTCCCGGTCCAGCGGTTCGAGCCGGCGCCCGAGATCGATCAGTTCCGCCTCGGAGGGTTGCACCGCGAGCAGCCGTCCCCGCAGGTGTGCGGGCAGCGGGGTGAAGGGGAGAAGCGAGAACGTTCCGAGAGCGTTCGGCACGCGGGGCACCGCGCGGTCGACGAAGTCCTGCGCATGGGCGAGGACACGTCCGTCGCCGGCGGAACCGAGCATCGCCTCGATCTCGTGGGACGAGAAGTGGTGCCGGACCGTGAGGTCGACGACCTCGCGGGCGGTGCCGTCGAGCAGGTGGACCGCCTCACGGACGTCGAGGACGTCGGAGGCGGCCTGGTAGGTGGGGTCGGCCGCGGGGAGATATTCGAGGGCGGAGCCGGTGCGCTCGAGCACGCGGATGCATTCGGCGCGGACCACGGCGTAGAGCCAGGCCCGCAGGAGGCTCTCGTCGCGCAGCGACCGGATCCGCGCGGTCGCCGTCCAGACCGCGTCGTACACCACGTCCGAGGCCGACGACACGGCGACGAAGCCGCACGCGTACGCGTACAGGCCGGGGGCGAAACGGTCGAAGACCGCTGCCGTGGCGTCCGGCTCCCCGTTCCGCAACGCTGCGGCGAGTTCGCGGTCCGGACGTCCGGGGTGGTGCCCCATCGATGGAACCTCCCTGTCGTGCATGCGCCCCCGCGCGCCTGCGGTCGTGAGTTCCGGGGAAGTCTACGAGCAGGTGCGCCCCACGGCGAGGATGCGATCCATCGGGCCCGTCGACGCCGGAAACGGGGGTGTCGCCGCGCGGCGCGCGTCCGTAGGGTGGCGGGCATGGGGTGGACCACGAACGATATTCCGGATCTGTCGGGACGCACGATGGTCGTGACGGGGGCCAACAGCGGACTCGGTGCGGAGACCGCCCGGGCGCTGGCGCGGGCCGGTGCCGAGGTGGTGCTCGCGTGCCGCGATGTCGCCAAGGGTGAGGCGGTCGCGGCCGATCTCGGCGACCGCGCGACCGTGCGCCGTCTGGACCTGGCGGATCTCTCGTCGATCCGTGCGTTCGCCGACGAGGTGCGTGCCGAGCACGAGCGTATCGACGTCCTGGTCAACAACGCCGGTGTCATGGCGGTGCCGCTGCGGCGGACGGCCGACGGTTTCGAGATGCAGATCGGGACCAATCACTTCGGCCACTTCGCGCTCACCGGGTTGTTGCTCGACCGCATCACCGACCGGGTGGTGACGGTCAGCAGCACGATGCACCGCATCGGCAGCATCGATCTCGACGACATCAACTGGGAACGTCGCCGCTACGAGCGGTGGCTCGCCTACGGGCAGTCGAAGCTGGCGAACCTGTTGTTCGCGTACGAACTGCAGCGGCGCCTCAGCTCCGCCGGATCGAGCGTGAGTTCGCTTGCCGCGCATCCGGGTTATTCGTCGACGAATCTGCAGTACCGCAGCGAGTCCTGGCACGGGAAGATCGTCGAACTCGTCACCCCGATCATCGGGCAGTCCCCGCAGCAGGGTGCGCTCCCGACTCTCTACGCGGCGACCTCGCCGGAGGCGGAGCCGGGTGGCTACTACGGGCCGGATTCCTTCTTCGAGATGCGCGGCCGGCCGAAGCGGGTGCAGTCGACCTCGCGGTCACGCGACGAGATCCTGGCGCGGAGGTTGTGGGAACTGTCGGAGCGGCTGTGCTCCGTCGAGTACTCGATGCCCTAGAGCGCACGATGCCGTAGATCCTGCAGTTCTCAGGTCAGGGTGAACGAGACCGGCGGCAGATCGTCTCGTCGGCACAGTCCGGTCTGATCCACGAGGTCGAGGGTGCGCAGATAGCGCCGGACCAGATCGCCTGCCGAGAGCCCCGCGTCCGATGCGGTGCGCAGGGCGGCGGCGAGTCCGTCCCCGCGTGCCCAGCGGTGGATCGCGGCGACGGCGGTCGGATCCGGATCCGGTCCCACGTCCAGGCCGAGGCGTTCCTCGCGTCCGGCGAGTTCGCTCCACAGCCGTGAGGTGGCGCGCAGCGCCTCGTCGATCGCCGGGGTGGTACGTCCTGGGACTCCGACGGTGCGGCGCCGGGTCTCGCCCAGAGCGCTCGAGGCGACGGCGGCGAGTTCGGCCGGCGTCAGTCCCGACCACGCCCCGGTCCGCACGCATTCGGCGACGAGAAGGTCGTTCGCGCAGTAGATCCGGCCCAGGCGACGGCCGTTGTCGGTGACGTAGGCCGACCTGCCCATCGGGTCGCGGAGCAGATAACCCCGCTCCTCGAGCAGATCCAGTGTGCGATCGAAGGTCTCGACGAGGCGGCCGGTGACCGTGTCGATCTGCGACCGCATCCGTTCGGTGTCGCTGTGCACCGCGGCGCGTCGCGCGGAGAGGGCGAGGAGGCGCTCCCTGTCGCCGCGTCGATGTGCGGGATGTGACCGCACCGCCCGTGCCAGTGACGTCACGAGTTCGGCCGAACCGGAGCGCCGTGCCTCGGCGAGCCGGTCGCACAGGTGCCGGTACTCGGTGAAACCCTCGACGTCCCCGAGTTCGGTGTCGAGATCGCGCAGCGTCGTCGTGTTCGCGCGGACGGCGTCGGTGAGCGCTGCGACGGATCGTTCGGCCTGGAACTGGGCGAACGAGCGTCGCAGGAAGTCCCGGGAGCCGGGGATGTCGCGACCGGCGACCAGGTTGACCGCGGTGTTGTAGCCGACGCGCAGCGAACTGTGCAGCGGGTACGAGCGTGCGCCGGCGAGACCGGCGACGGTCGCGGGGGCGGCTTCGGGACTCCACAGCACGACGGCGTGGCCTTCGACATCGATGCCGCGGCGGCCGGCGCGACCGGTGAGCTGGGTGTATTCGCCGGGGGAGAGGCGCACCGGGCCGTCGGCGGTGGGTTTGACGAGGCGTTCGAGGACGACGGTGCGCGCCGGCATGTTCACCCCCACGGCGAGGGTCTCGGTGGCGAACACGACCCGCACGAGACCGCGGGAGAACAACTCCTCGACGGTGTGACGGAAGGCCGGGATCAGGCCGGCGTGGTGCGCGGCGAAACCGCGTTCGAGTCCTTCGAGCCACTCGGTGTGACCGACGGCGTCGAGGTCGGCGGGCGGCAGGGCGGCGGTGTGCCGGTCGGCGACCGCGCGGATCTCGGCAACGTCGGCCGCCTCGGTGAGACGGACCGACGATTCGAGGCATTCGGCGACGGCGTCGTCGCAGCCGTTGCGGCTGAACCGGAACCAGATGGCCGGCAGGAGTTGTTCGGCCTCGAGCCGGGCGACGACCTCGGGCAGGTCGGCGCCGGCCGGTCCGGGTGCTCCGCGTGCACGTCGCCGTCGCCGCCCACGGCCGGTCGCGGGGCCGGGTGCGGCCTCGACGAGCTGGCGATGGGCGATGTACCGCTCGAGGGTCTCGTCGACGGTGCCGGACGGGGACAGCAGGTCGAACAGTCGCCCGCCGGCGAGCATGTGCTGGGTGAGCGGGACGGGCCGGGTCTCTTCGACGACGACCGCGAGGTCGCCGCGGACGCCGCGCAGCCAGCCGCCGAACTCCTCGGCGTTGCTCACCGTGGCCGACAGGCTGGTCAGCCGCACGTCGTCGGGAAGGGAGAGGATCGCTTCCTCCCACACCGCACCGCGCTCGCGGTCGGCGAGATAGTGCACCTCGTCCATGACGACGTGGGTGAGTCCGTGCAGGAGCGGGGAGCCGCCGTGCAGCATGCTGCGCAGCACTTCGGTGGTCATGACGACCACGGGCGCGTGCGGGTCCAGCGAGATGTCGCCGGTGAGCAGACCGACACGGTCGTCGCCGAAGCGGCGCGACAGGTCGAGGTACTTCTGGTTGCTCAGCGCCTTGATGGGGGTGGTGTAGAAGCAGCGTCCGCCCGCTGCGAGCGCGAGACGGGCGGCGAATTCACCGACGACGGTCTTGCCCGCCCCGGTGGGGGCGCACACCAGGACGTCGCGGTCGTCCTCGAGGGCGCGGCAGGCCTCGACCTGGAAGTCGTCGAGGGGGAAATCGAGTTCGGTCGCGAACAGCGCGAGCTGCGACCGGTCCTGCGTGCGCACGTGTCCACGCTACGGGTCGGCGCGGACACGTGCGCAGCGCCGGGTGACTCAGTCCTCCGTCACCTCGAGGGTGACTCAGTCCTCCGTCACCTCGAGGGTGACTCAGTCCTCCGTCACCTCGAGGGTGACGTCGATGTTGCCGCGGGTCGCGTTGGAGTACGGGCACACCTGGTGGGCCTTCTCGGTGAGCTCGAGCGCTTTCTCACGGGGGAGGTTCGGCAGGGTGACCTCGAGGGTCACGGCGAGACCGAATCCGCCGCAGTCGGTCGGGCCGATGCCGACGCGGGCGCCGACCGCGGAGTCGCTGACGTCCGCCTTCTCCTGCCGGGCGATCATCTGCAGCGCCGAGTGGAAGCACGCGGCGTATCCGGCGGCGAAGAGCTGTTCGGGGTTGGTGCCCTTGCCGCTGCCGCCCATCTCGGTGGGGATGGACAGGTCGACGTCGAGCTTGCCGTCGCTGGTGCGGGCGTGGCCGTCGCGGCCTGCTCCGGTGGCGAGTGCTTCGGCGGTGTAGATGATGTTCACGATGTCCTGCCTTTCTCCGAGAGTGCGCCGGGTGCTTCCTGCAACGCGGCGGTCAGGCGGTGGAGCGTCTCGCGTAGCGCGACCAGTTCGTCGACGTCGAACCGGCTGTCCCGCGTCACGCAGCCGGGGATGTCCGCGGCCTCTGTCCGGAGTGCATCTCCCGCTTCGGTGAGGTGGACGACGACACGACGTTCGTCGGTCTGCTGCCGGCGTCGTTCGACGTATCCGGCGGCCTCGAGCCGTTTGAGCAGGGGGGACAGTGTGCCCGTGTCGAGATCGAGCGAGTCGCACAGATCCTGCACGCCTCGCGCATCGCGTTCCCACAGTGCCAGGAGCACGAGGTACTGCGGGTAGGTGATGCCCAGCCGGTCGAGATGCGGCCGGTAGGCGGCCGTGATGGTGCGGGAGGCGCGGTAGAGCGCGAAGCACACCTGCTGGTCGAGTTCGAGTGGAGACGGCACGGGAATGAATGTAGCGCGCAGTTTTGTTGTGCACAACATTAATGGCCACAACTCGATACGTGTTCCGGATCACTTCCATGTGGGAATTGAGGGCGCACTGGGCACGTTAGTTGAGTGAGAATGGCTCAAGTTCGACAGAAAGGCTTCGGAATGCCGGCATTCTTCGGGCCTGGTGGCCCCGGCCGAATCGACATCACACGTTTCATGAGCCGCGGTACCCAGGATCTCCTCGCCCACGCAGCGCGCTACGCCACCGACCGTGGCGACGCGGAACTCGACGTGCTGCACCTCCTCCGCGCGATGGCGGAGCAGGATCCCTCCCGCACGGTCATGATGCGCGCCGGAGCCGACCCCGCCGACGTCGCTACCGCCGTCGACCAGCGGCTGCCGCAGAGCCGCCCCGGTGAGGCCGTCTCCGCACCCGCACTGACCGGTGCCGTGAAGACCGCGCTCCTCGAAGCGCACCAGCTCTCGCGTGCGCTCGGCTCCACCTACATCGACCCCGAGCACCTGTTCTTCACACTCGCGGCCGACCAGACCCGCGCTCCGGGACGTCTGCTGGCGTCGCTGGGTGTGACCCCGCAGGCGTTGCAGACCGCACTGCAGCCCACCCCCGCGGCTCCCGTCGCGGAGGAGACCCCGACGCCGACGCTCGACAAGTTCGGCGTCGACCTCACCGAGCGGGCCCGCGGCGGCGGCATCGACCCCGTCATCGGCCGTGCCGACGAGATCGAGCAGACGATCGAGATCCTCGCCCGACGCACCAAGAACAACCCGGTGCTCGTCGGTGAGGCCGGCGTCGGCAAGACCGCCATCGTCGAAGGACTCGCCCAGCGCATCGTCGACGGCGACGTCCCGGACATCCTGCAGGACAAGCGGATCGTCCAGCTCGACCTGACGGCGATGGTCGCCGGGACCCGCTACCGGGGTGACTTCGAGGAACGCCTCACCACGGCGCTCGACGAGATCACCGCCCAGCAGGGCAAGCTCATCGTCTTCATCGACGAGATCCACACCGTCGTCGGCGCGGGCGCCGGCAACGAGGGCGCGATGGACGCGGCGAACATCCTCAAGCCGAAGCTCGCCCGCGGTGAACTGCACGTCGTCGGCGCGACCACCCTCGACGAGTACCGCAAGCACATCGAGAAGGATCCGGCGCTCGAACGTCGTTTCCAGCCCGTCACGGTCGACGAGCCCGCACGCGACGACGCCGTCGCGATCCTGAAGGGTCTCGCCGATCGGTACGCCGAGTTCCACAAGGTCCGGTACACCGACGAAGCACTCGAAGCGGCCGTCGACCTGTCGATGCGGTACCTGCCCGACCGGCACCTGCCGGACAAGGCGATCGACCTCGTCGACCAGGCCGGTGCACGACTGCGCCTGCGGGTGCCGCGCACCGACGTGACCGAACTGCGTTCGCGGCTGGACGAACTCGAAGCCGAGAAGGACCGCGCCGTCGAGGCCGAACAGTACGAGGAGGCCTCGCGCATCCGCGACGAGATCCTCCGCATCCAGGCGCGGATCGACGGTGGCGATGGTGAGGGCGACGGCGAGGGAACTCCCACCGTCGACCCGGAGCTGATCGCCGAGATCGTCTCGCGAGCCACCGGGGTTCCCGCCTCGCAGATGACCCGTGCCGAGAAGGAGAGGCTGCGCACTCTCGAGGACGAGCTGCACAAGCGCGTCGTCGGGCAGGACGAAGCCGTCCACGCCGTGGCACGCGCCGTGCGGCGCAGCCGCTCCGGCATGAGCGACCCGCGTCGTCCGGTGGGCAGCTTCCTGTTCCTCGGCCCCACCGGCGTCGGCAAGACCGAGCTCGCGAAGGCACTCGCCGAGGTCCTCTTCGGCGACGAGCGCACCATGCTGCGCATCGACATGAGCGAGTTCGGCGAACGCCACACCGTGAGCCGTCTCGTCGGTGCCCCTCCCGGTTACGTCGGCTACGGCGAGGCCGGGCAGCTCACCGAACAGGTGCGTCGCCACCCCTACTCGGTGGTGCTGCTCGACGAGATCGAGAAGGCGCACCCGGACGTGTTCAACACGCTGCTGCAGGTCCTCGACGACGGTCGCCTCACCGACGGTGAGGGACGCACGGTGGACTTCACCAACACCGTCGTCATCATGACCAGCAACCTCGGTTCGGACATCATCTCGAGCCGCAGTGGCGCCCTCGGCTTCACCACCGGTGACGCCGAGGCAGCCGAGAAGCCGCTGCGCGACCGGGTCATGGGACGGCTGCGCGAATCGATGCGGCCGGAGTTCCTCAACCGCATCGACGAGATCGTGATGTTCCGCAAGCTCGACGACGACCAGCTGCACCGGATCACCGAGCTGCTGCTCGACGACAGCCGGAAGCGGCTGCAGAGCAAGGGGATCGATCTCGAGGTCACCGCCGACGCGGTGGCGTGGATCGCCCGCAACGGTCACCAGCCGGAGTTCGGTGCCCGACCGTTGCGCCGCTCGATCTCCCGGGTGGTCGACGATCGCATCGCCGACATGCTGCTCGACGACGCGCTCGCCGAGGGCAACCGGGTCACGGCGGACGTCGTCGACGACGAGCTGCTGCTCCAGGTGAGCTGACCCGCACGACGAGGAAGGGGAGAGATGCCACGGCATCTCTCCCCTTCCCGTGTTCGGGCGGTGCTCAGCGGGTGGTGAGACGACGGATCGCCTCGAGCGGCAGGTGCAGCCACGAGGGGCGGTGCCGTGCCTCGTAGACCACTTCGTAGACCGCCTTGTCGAGCTCGTAGCCGCGCAGTAGGACGTCGGAGTCCCGCGGATCCGTTCCCGAGGCGGCCGCGTAACCGTCGCAGAAGGCGGCGCAGTTGCGCTCGGCCCACTCCCGGGCCCGGAACTCCCGCTGCGACTCCACGGCCGCGCCCTGTTCGGATTCACGGATCGAATGGTGCGCGGCGTAGTCGAACGACCGCAGCATTCCCGCCACGTCCCGGAACGGGCTGTCCGGCTTGCGGCGCTCCTCGAGGGACTTCGCGGGCTCGCCCTCGAAGTCGATGAGCAGCCAGCGCTCGGGGGTGCGCAACACCTGTCCGAGATGTAGGTCGCCGTGGATGCGGTGTACCCGCACCTTGCCCAGCGCGGCGACCTCGCCGAACCGGGCCCGGATCGCGTCGGAGAGTTCGACGAGCTCGGGGACCTCGGCCGCCGCAGCCTCGAGCCGGTGGATCATGCCCTCGGCCAGTTCGGAGGCGTCGCGTTCGTCCGTGCCGAGCGCCGAGCCGAGATGGGCGTGCACATCCGCCACGGCCGCGCCGATGCGGTGCGAGTCCCCGGCGAAATCGGTGCCCACCTCGTCGGCGCGCAGATCGCCTTCGAGGAGCAGATCCCGGACACTGCCGAGCGCCATCGACCAGCCGTCGGCCGAGTTCGCCGCGAAGTCCTGCACCATCGCCAGCGTGGTGCGGACCCCGTCGACCTCCGCTTCGATCCAGGCCCGGATCGGGGCGATCGACCGGCACCCGTCCTCACCGAGTGCGAGGGGCAGCTCGACGTCCGGATTGATGCCGAGCGTGAGCCGACGGAACATCTTGAGCAGCAACTTCTCTCCGAGCACCACGGAGGTGTTGGACTGCTCCGCGCTCAGCGCACGCCCGCGCAGGCCCTGTTCGATGACCGCACCCGGCACGGTGTGGAGCTCCACCGCACCGGCGGGGGTGCCGCTCGCCAGATTCCGCGAGTACCGGTCGAGGATCTCCTGATCGCGGAGACCGTCGTAGACGTGCAGGCCGTGGTCGTGGGCGTCGTCGGGACCGACCACGCTCCACGACTGCAGTTCCTCGGGGAGATGGGGGCGGAAACCGAGGGGCACCTGATAGATCTGGTCCGCCGTCGAGTCGAACGAGACCTTCACGATCACGTGGTCGGCGCCGAAACCGGGCTCTTCCACGAGCGGATGACGCAGGACGACGCCGATCCCGGTGACGGTGTGGCCCTTGGCCGCGAACCATCGCTGGTGCGGCATCCACTCGCGCAGGTCCTCGACGAGCCGCTCGTCCGGGTAGAGCTCGTTGTTGCTCGTCATGGCTGTACCGCCGCTTCCGCTTCGCTGCTCACCGGATGCTCGCCCGGTCCCTCCTTCGACGGATCGGGTTGCAGGGCGAACCAGAAGAATCCGTGACCGGGCAGGGTGATCATGTAACCCTCCTCCGTGATCGTCGGGAACGGGACGGACCCGGTCAGCTCCACCGGGATCCACCCGGCGAAGCGCGACAGATCGAGGACGACCGCCTGCGGATAGCGCGACAGGTTGTTCACGCACAGGATGACGTCGCTGTAGTTGCGTTCCGGGCCGGGCGCCATCTCGCGCAGGTAGGACAGGATCGCGGGATTCGCGCTGCCGAGTTCGGTGAACGAGGCCTTGCCGAAGGCCGGATGCTGCTTGCGGACCTGGATCATCCGCCGCGTCCAGTGCAGCAGCGAGTTCGTCGAGTTCATCTGCGATTCGACGTTCACCGCCTGGTACCCGTAGGTGGGATCCATGATCACCGGCAGGTACAGCCGGCCCGGGTCGGCGCGGGAGAAACCCGCGTTGCGGTCGGGGGTCCACTGCATCGGGGTCCGCACCGCGTCGCGGTCGCCGAGCCAGATGTTGTCGCCCATGCCGATCTCGTCGCCGTAGTACAGGACGGGAGAGCCCGGCAGGCTCAGCAACAGGGCGGTGAAGAGCTCGAGCTGGTTGCGGTCGTTCTCCAGCAACGGCGCCAGACGACGGCGGATGCCGATGTTGGCGCGCATTCGCGGGTCGGTGACGTACTCGGCGTACATGTAGTCGCGTTCCTCGTCCGTCACCATCTCGAGGGTCAGCTCGTCGTGGTTGCGGAGGAAGATGCCCCACTGGGCGGTCTTCGGGATCGGTGGGGTCTGGGCGAGGATCTCCGAGATCGGGAAGCGGTTCTGCCGCCGCACCGCCATGAAGATGCGCGGCATCAGCGGGAAGTGGAAGGCCATGTGGCACTCGTCGCCGATCTCGGGTTCGCCGAAGTACTCGACGACGTCGGTGGGCCACTGGTTCGCCTCCGCCAGCATCACCCGGCCGGGATATTCGGCATCCATCACCGCACGGCACTTCTTGAGGAAGGCGTGCGTCTCGGGGAGGTTCTCGCAGTTGGTCCCCTCGCGCTCGAACAGATAGGGGACCGCGTCGAGGCGGAACCCGTCGATGCCGAGATCGAGCCAGAAGCGCAGGACGTCGAGCATCGCGTCCTGCACTTCGGGGTTGTCGTAGTTCAGGTCGGGCTGGTGGGAGAAGAACCGGTGCCAGTAGTACTGCTTGCGCACCGGATCCCACGTCCAGTTCGACGTCTCGGTGTCGACGAAGATGATGCGGGCTTCCTGGTACCGGTCGTCGACGTCCGACCACACATAGAAGTCGCCGTACGGCCCGTCGGGGTCGCTCCGCGATTCCTGGAACCACGCGTGCGTGTCGGACGTGTGGTTCATGACGAGGTCGGTGATGACGCGGATACCGCGCTTGTGCGCCTCGTCGAGGAAGATGACGAAATCCTCGACCGTGCCGAATTCCGGTAGCACGGCACGGAAGTCGCGGATGTCGTAACCGCCGTCGCGCAGCGGTGAATCGTAGAAGGGCGGCAGCCAGATGCAGTCGGCGCCGAGCCACGCGATGTAGTCGAGTTTCTCGGTCAGCCCCCGCAGGTCGCCGGTGCCGTCGTTGTTCGAGTCGTTGAAAGCGCGGGCGAGGACCTCGTAGAACACCGCGGTCTTGAACCAGTCCGGGTCCACGGGCAGGCTGCGCGCATGGGCGAAGTCCTCGGCCCGGCTCTCGACGAGATGACCGTCTTCGGTGTGTTCGTATTCGGGTACTCGGTCGGACGGATCCGGCATGGCACCTCCGTGCTCGTCGCGTCGCAGGATGGACTCGCCCCAGAATGCCCCGGCGGACGGATTTCCACACCCGTACCGGACGGAACGCTATGTGAGTGCACGTGTGCGCCGATACATTGGCGGGCATGACTGCGAACCGGCCCGAAGGGCGGGTGGCCGAACTGTGCACCCGCATGCGTTCGTTCATCGACGACGAGGTGATTCCTCTCGAGCCCGTCCTGAGCCGCCACGACGACAAAGCTGCCGAGGCGCTCGCCGGTCTGAAGGACAGGGCGAAGGAACTCGGGTTGTGGGCCCTGGGGCATCCCGAGGAGATGGGCGGGGGCGGGGTTCCCTTCCTCGACTTCGTCTACCTCAACGAGATCATCGGCCGCTCCGAGTACGGTCAGCTCGCGGTGGGATCGGTGTCCATGCAGGACGCCCTGATGATCCAGCGGCACGGCACCGCCGAACAACGCGAGCGCTGGATCCCCGGGCTCGTCTCCGGAGACATCCTGCCCTCCGTCGGCATGACCGAGCCGGAAGTGGCCGGATCCGACCCCGTGCTCGTGCAGACCACCGCACGGCTCGAGAACGGCGAATGGGTGATCGACGGGCACAAGTGGTTCACCACCGGCGCCGCGCAGGCCGGCTACTGCACTGTCTTCGCCCGGACCGAACCCGAGTCGACGCCGCTGCACCGCAGCATCAGCGCGATCATCGTGCCCATCGACACCCCCGGACTCGAGATCGTGCGGGCGATCCCCACGATGGGGCACGACCCGAGCGATCACTACGAGGTGCGGTACGACGGTGTGCGGGTTCCCGAGGAGAATGTGCTCGGCGAACGCGGCAACGGCTTCGTCGTCGCGCAGGACCGGCTCGGGCCGGGACGGATCTTCCACTGCATGCGATGGCTCGGCCAGGCCCAACGAGCCTTCGAACTCATGTGTGCCCGCGCCAACTCGCGCTTCGCCCACGGATCGCTGCTCGCCGAGAAGGGTGAGATCCAGCGCTACATCGCCGAATCCGCCGCCGACATCCAGGCCGCACGTCTGATGACGCTGGACGCCGCGCGGGTGATGGACGCAGGGGAGGACGCCCGGGTCCAGATCGGGCTCATCAAGTTCCGCGGCGCGCAGATGCTGCACCATGTCGTCGACCGCGCGATCCAGGTGCACGGGGCGCTCGGTCTCACCGCCGACACTCCGCTCGAGGGGATGTACCGGCGGGCGCGCTACGCCCGCATCTACGACGGCCCCGACGAGGTGCACCGGATGTCCACGGCACGGCGGATGCTGCGCGACCCGGAACGCGTGCCGTGGCGGTAGACCGCCGGCCGTTCGTGATCGGTCCGATCGGCTCCCCGCCCTAGGGTCTTTCGGCACGCCGGGAGGCGGGTGCAAGTATGTGGCGTGGCATCGGGGGAGGTCGGCAACAGGGAGCGGTCGAGCGGCGCACGGCCCGAGGGACGATGGCGCTGTTCCATCGACGAGGTGGCGCGCAGGATGCGCGCCGAATCCGCGTGTCTCGACGACACCCTGCGCCTGATCACCTCGTCGGCCGTCGAGTTGATCCCGGGCGCCGAGCAGGCCGGGATCGCGGTGCGCACGTCCGGTCTGTGCTTCGAATCCCGCGCCGCGACCGGGCCGCTGCCGAGCGTGGTCGACGCACTGCAGCGGGAAGCGGGCGACGGCCCCTGCGTGGAGTCGATGCGGGAGCGCAGGACGATTCTCGTCACCGACATGCGATGTGAGAGTCGTTGGCCTGCGGTCTCTTCCGGATCCGCGGCCGCCGGTGTCGGATCGGCGTTGGTGCTGTGCCTGTACACCGGCGAGGTCCACGGAGCGCTGCACGTGCACAGTTCCCGTGCGGAAGCGTTCGACGAGCACAGCGTCGATGTGGGCACGAGCCTGGCGACCCACGCGGCGATCGCGCTGGTCGCCTCCCGTCAGGAGGAACAGTTGCGCGACGCACTCGCGTCCCGCGACGTCATCGGGCAGGCGAAGGGCATGCTCATGGAACGCTTCGCGGTGGGCGCCGACGACGCGTTCGTCCTGCTCCGGAAGCTGTCCCAGGAACGCCACGTGCCCCTGCGACGGATCGCGGGGCACGTGGTCGACGCAGGGCGGTGAGGTGTCTACGCCAGTTCGGGTGGGAAGCCTCCCGTGGCCACCGGACCCCAGCGGGTCGGGGTGATCCGGATCAGCGACTTGCCCTGATCGCGCATGGCCTGCCGGTACTCGTCCCAGTCCGAATGTTCACCGGCGATGTTGCGGAAGTACTCGACGAACGGTTCGACGTCGTCGTGGGCATCGATCACCTCCGCGGTTCCGTCGACCTGCACCCATGCGTCGTTCCAGTCGTCGGACAGCACGACGACACCGACCTCCGGCCGGCTGCGGGCGTTGCGGGTCTTGGCGCGCCGGGGATAGGTCGCGATCACGATGCGGCCGCTGTCGTCGACGCCACCGGTGACGGGGGAGGCCTGCGGTGTGCCGTCGTCGCGCTGCGTCATGAGGATCATCCGGTGCCGGGGCCGGACGAAGTCCAGCAGTTCCTGCAGGCCGACTGCGGTGTTGGTGGCGATCTTGCGGGCCATTCACGTTCTCCTGTTCCGAAGGGTCACGACTCGAGGAGCGCCGCGAGTCGCGCGAGGTCCTCTTCCACCATGCGCGTGTCGCGGTCGAACTCGTCGTCGGGCAGTTCGATCTGCCGGACGGTGAAGACGACCTCGGCACCGTCCGGGTGGGGGAGTACCCGCATCGGGTTGTACACCGTCGTCCCCGACGGCAGTGTCACCTCGTGGTCGAGCACCCCGTAGTCGTTGGCGCCGACGAACCGCACGGTGACCTCGCCCATCGGGGACTCCGCGACGAGGGTGTCGCCGACCCGCCGTACCTCGCTCCGCGCCAGACCGGCCGCCCACTTCGGCAGGTTGTCGGGATCCGCGGCGAACTCGTAGACCCGGCGCGGTGTGCACCGGACCACCCGAGCGACATGGCGGCTGCGAACGACGTGCGTGCTCATGCTCGCAACATTAGAAGTTCGGGAGGTCGATCGCCGACGGAAATCGGCTTCCCGTTCGCCGCACGCACACCGGTTCCCGAGGCGCACACTGGAAGTGTTCGAACCATCCGAAGGAGGCCCGGGAGCCTGCGCCGGGTTCTTCTCCTCCGAAGGAGCCGGCGGATGTCGTACACCGAAGACGACCCCAACGAAATCGCGGTCCCCGTTCACAGAGGCGCCCACATCGCCGACCCCGGACCTCTGGGTCTGGCAGCCTTCGCCCTCACGACGTTCATCCTGTCCTGCGCCAACGCCGGGTTCATATCGGCGGAGGCGGAAGCCGCCGTCTTCGGGGTGGCGTTGTTCTACGGCGGTCTCACCCAGCTCGCCGCCGGAATGTGGGAGTTCCTGAAGGGCAACGTCTTCGGGGCGACGGCCTTCAGCTCGTACGGGGCGTTCTGGTTGAGTTTCTGGTATCTGGTCACCTACACCGCCGAGGAGATGGGTGCCGAGCGGCACGTCGGGGTGGGCATCTTCCTGCTGGCCTGGACCATCTTCACCGTCTACATGTGGTTCGCCAGTACCCGGATCAGCGCGGCTCTCTTCGTCACCTTCTCGGTGCTCCTCGCCGCCTTCGTCTTCCTCACTCTCGGAGCGCTGCTGGAACAGACCGGTCTGACGAGGGTCGGTGGTTATTTCGGGCTCGCCGCTGCCGTCGGCGCCTGGTACACCTCCGCGGCCGGGGTGCTCAGCACGACCTTCGGGCGTGTCGTCCTGCCCACGGGTCCACGCTGACGAGGCACCTCTCCGTCTCCGCACCACGGGGGTGGTTTGACAGGCGCATCGGCCGTCCTGGTACAGTCCGGAGCTATGCAGCGTGCATATTTCTGGTTTAGCAGGCCGGCCCGGGGTGGGTCGGTCGGCGTGACCACGCGCTGACTTCTTCACCTACGAGCCGGATCCAGACCGGCTCGTCGGAATCTCAGGTTCTCTCGGGTCGGACTCCGAACCACCGAGAACAGGAACCATCGATGAGCCCCAGCACCGGAACCGCGACCACCGGAATCTCCACGTCGAATCTCGACGAACAGCGCACCGTCAAGGTCAGCCCCCTCGTCGCCCCTTCCGAGATCCGTGCCGAGTACGCACCCGACGCCGTCGTCGCAGCGACCGTCCGTTCGGGTCGCGCCGGCACTGTCGACATCCTCGACGGCGCCGACGACCGCCTCGTCGTCGTGGTCGGCCCCTGCTCCGTGCACGACCCGGCCGCCGCGATGGACTACGCGCGCCGTCTGGCCGCCAAGGCCGAGGAACTGCGCGACGACCTGCACGTCGTGATGCGCGTGTACTTCGAGAAGCCGCGCACCACGCTCGGATGGAAGGGCCTGCTCAACGACCCGCACCTCGACGGCACCTTCGACATCAACACCGGCCTGCGCATCGGCCGCAAGCTGCTGCTCGACGTCTCCGGTCTCGGCCTGCCCGTCGGCTGCGAGTTCCTCGATCCGATCCTGCCGCAGTACTACGCCGACCTGGTCACCTACGGAGCCATCGGCGCCCGCACCGCTGCGAGCCAGGTCCACCGCCAGCTGTGCAGCGCGCTGTCCATGCCCGTCGGCATCAAGAACTCCACCGAAGGTGACGTGCAGGTCGCGGTCGACGGCACCCGCGCCGCAGCGGCCAGCCACGTCTTCCCCGGCACCGACCTCGACGGTCAGGCCGCGCTCATCGAGACCGTCGGCAACCCGGACTGCCACGTCATCCTGCGCGGTGGCAGCGCGGGACCGAACTACGACGCCGAGACCGTGGCCGACACGATGGCCCGCCTGCGCAAGGCCGGTCTGCCCGAGCGCGTCGTCATCGACGCGAGCCACGGCAACAGCCGCAAGGACCACAACAAGCAGGTCGACGTCGTCACCGATGTCGCCGAGCGCATCGAGGCCGGCGAGAAGGGCATCGTCGGACTGATGCTCGAGAGCTTCATCGAGGCGGGACGTCAGGACCTGACCCTCGGCGAGGCCGACAAGCTCGACTACGGCACGTCGATCACCGACGCGTGCATCGACTGGGACACCACCGCTGCGCAGCTCGACCGCCTCGCGCAGGCCGTGCGCACCCGCCGCGGCTGAACCGTCTGCGGCGCGAAGGGCCGGCGGAGTCGTCAGCGATGACGAATCGCCGGCCCTCGTCGGTCCGGTAGCGTCGGTTCCATGGCTACGAACAGGTTGTCGATCGTCGTGCCGGCCCACAACGAGGAGCGTTACATCGCGCAATGCCTCGCGGCGCTGCTCGCCCAGAAGTCGGAAATCCACGAAATCCTGGTCGTGGACAACAATTCGACCGATCGAACGGCGCAGATCATCGAAGCCATCGCCGCCGGCGAGCCCCTCGTGCGACGGATCGTCGAGCCGCGCCCGGGTGTCGCATTCGCGCGAAATGCCGGGTTCGATGCGGCCACAGGCGATCTCATCGGTCGGATCGATGCGGACACGCGGGTTCGTCCCGGCTGGGCGCACACCGTCCGCAGCTTCTTCGCCCGCGACGACACCGCGGAGGTGGGAGCGATCAGCGGACTCAGCAACTCCTACGATTCCCCCTACCGCAGGCTCAAGCAGTGGTACATCGACAAGCGGGTGGCGCAAGGAACATTCGGTGGGGAAAGGCGGATCGACAACCTGCACGGCGCGAACATGGCACTGCGTCGGTCCGCGTGGGAGCAGGTCCGCGACGCCGTCAGTACCGACCCGAAGATCCACGAGGACATCGACCTCGCACTGTGTCTCCGCGAAGCGGACATCGAGATCGCCCAGCTCACCGAACTGTTCGCCGACGTGTCGCCGCGCCGGGCCTATACACCGCCGAGCGAGTACGAGGCCTACATCCGGTCGGGCATCGACACTTTCGAACTGCACGGCAGGCTCACGCCGCAGATCCGCAAACTCATCCGTCTGCAGTCGCGTCTCCACGTGATCGTATATGCGGCATACCGGCCCTACGATCGCGAGCTGGGCAGGTTCACCCTCCGGCGCGCGATCTTCGGCTCACGCGGACGTGCCATGCCGATCGACATGCAGGAACGCACGACATCTCCGTGACGATGGCGCCGTGCCCGCGGCGCCCCGACCACGGCGCCCTGTCGGCGGCGCCCCGACGACGGCGGCCGGGACGCCACAGGGCGTCCCGGCCACAGCCGTGGGAAGTGCTCACCTCATGTCACGTCAGGGGCGTGAAGTCGCGGCTGCCCAGATAGGACGGACGCGGCTTCGACGCGGCGAACGGTTCGACGAGCGTGTTCTCGACGCTGTTGAACACCACGAACAGGTTCGAACGCGGGAACGGCGTGATGTTCCCGTTCGAACCGTGCATGCAGTTCGAATCGAAGACCGTCGCCGAGCCCGCCGGACCGGTGAACGTCGCGATGCCGTGCTCGGCCGCCAGCCGGGTGAGAGTGTCCTCGTCGGGCGAACCCGTCGGCGGAACATGGGTGACCAGCGACTCGCGGTAGTAGTCCTCCGGCGTCTCACCCGCGCACGAGACGTACGTCCTGTGCGAACCCGGCATGATCATCAAACCGCCGTTGTAGCCGTAGTTCTCGGTCAGAGCGATCGAGATGCTCAGTGCACGCGGCTTGGGCATACCGTCCTCGGCGTGCCACGTCTCGAAGTCCGAATGCCAGTAGAACGGGCCACCGCGGAAGCCGGGCTTGACGTTGAGCCGCGACTGGTGGACGTACACATCGGATCCCAGCAGTTGCCGTGCGATACCGACGATCTCGGGCCTGCGGATGATGGAGTCCACGAGATCGCTGAGCCGGTGCACATCGAAGACCGAGCGGACATCGCCGCTGCCCTGTTCGCGGACCACACGGTCGTCGTCACCGAGCTCCCGGCCGAGTCGTGCGGTCTCCTCCAGAAGGTTTCCCACATCGTGTGCGGCGAGAAGTCCTTCGGCGGTGTGGAAACCGCGGCGGTCGTATCCGGACACGGCCTCGGCGTCGAGCGGCCCGCCGTCGGCCGAACCCCAGACGACGGGATCCTTCCTCTCGACGGACTCGCAGGCGGTGCGACCGCGGGTCGGATAGTCGTCGCGAACGATCGTGCGCATAGCTCGTAGATCACCCTCTCGAAAGTCGATGACGGTTCGCTTCCGACGTTCCCATTGAAAATGCCGGAATGCAAGCCGGACCCCGGCATGTCCGCATGACCGGGTCCTCGCTCAAAACTCCTGGTCGAATCGAGTTTTGTTCCGGAACCGGGCGGGTACCCGGCGGGGTCGCGACGGTCGGCAGTCGTGAGCGTCAGCGGTGTTCTCGGTATGCGCGAGGGGTGTTTCCGGTCCATCTCTTGAACGCCCGGCGGAAGGCGCTCGGCTCGGAGAAGCCGAGCCGGGACGACAGATCGTCGACCGCCTCACCACGTCTCAGCCCCGCGATCGCGAGGTCGCGGAGGACCTCCTCGCGCAACTGTCCCAGCGACGTCCCCTCCTGACGGAGCAGCCGGCGCAGATGGGGAGGGCTCACCGCGAGCCTGCCGGCGATGTCCTCGGCGGTCGCCGTCCGGCCTTCGATGCCGGACTCGAAGATCCGCCGCACCTGGGACGACACCGTCGACTCGTACTCACGTTCGGAGAGAATGAGATTCGGGGAATCTCGCAGGTACTCCTCGAGCGATTCCTCGGTCTGTACGAGCGGCGACTTCAGCGCGGCATTGTCGATCTCGAGTGCGGCCCGTCCCGCGCCGAAGGTCACCGGCACACCGAAGATCGCGTCGTAACTGCGGGCCAGGACGGGATCGGGTTCGGTGTACGGCAGGAAGACCGATTCGAGGGGGACGCGCCCGCCCACCAGCCACGCGGCGAAGCGGTGCAGCAGCATGAGAAGGAAATCCACCACCACGCGGGTCTTGTCGTCCACGACCTCCGGCAGTTCCACCTCCAGGAAGGTGGTGGACGCACCCGGGGTCAGGCTCAGTTGCGGCAGTGACCGGATGACATGGTTCACCTCGATCATCCGTTGCAGAGCGTGATCGAGATCGGGCCGATGGATGAGGGTCAGGCACATCACCCGGAAGGTGCCGCGGGGCACGGGAGCTTCTGCGATGCCGAAGAGTTCGTCGTCGGTGATCTGCCAGACCACCTGGGTGAAGCGACTGACCTGGGCGGGCGTGAGCCGCGCATGGGGATGGGTGAGGACCGCGCGGCTGATGCGCGCTGCCTCGAGGGCCGGTTGCAGATCGATGCCCTCCTCGGCTCCCACCCGTACCGCTCGGGACACGAAGTCCGACGGGATGGTCGGTCGTAACATCTAGCGCGCCTCCTGCAATCCGTTCAGACGTGCCACCGCTTCGGTGAGCACCTCGTCCCGCTTGCAGAATGCGAAGCGCACCAGATGGTTCCACGACGCGGTGTCGTCCACGAAGACGCTCACCGGTACCGCGGCCACCCCGATGCGGCCCGGAAGCTCCCGGCAGAAGGCCACCGCGTCGGTCCGGCCGAGGGGTGTCAGATCGGCACACACGAAATACGTTCCGGCGGAGTCGAACACCTTCAGGCCGGCCTCGGAGAGTGCGTGGGACAGGAAGGTTCGCTTGCGTTCGAGGTCGGCACGCATCGACGCGATCCAGTCCTGTTCGTGCGTCAGCGCATGTGCGACCGCCGGTTGGAACGGCGCTCCACCGACGAACGTCATGAACTGTTTCGCGGCGCGCACCCCGTCGATCAGCTCGCGCGGACCCATCGCCCACCCGATCTTCCATCCGGTGACGTTGAAGGTCTTGGCGGCACTCGAGACCGTGATCGTCCGTTCGGCCATGCCGGGCAACGATGCGAGCGGGATGTGCGTGCGACCGTCGAAGACCAGATGCTCGTACACCTCGTCGGACAACACCAGCAGGTCGCGTTCGCAGGCGAGCTCGGCCAGGGCGGTCAGCGCTTCGCGGTCGTAGACGGTGCCGGTGGGATTGTGCGGGCTGTTGACGACCAGCATCCGTGTCCGCTCGGTGACGGCGGCGCGCAGGGCGTCGACGTCGAGCACGAAACCGTTCCCGGAACGGGTCAGCGGCACGGTCCGGCGCGTCGCGCCGGCGAGCGCCACCGACGCCGCGTACGAGTCGTAGTACGGCTCCGTGAGGAGCACCTCCTCGCCGGGTTCGACGAGCCCGAGGATCGCGGCGCTGATCGCCTCGGTGGCGCCGACGGTGACGAGCACCTCGGACTCGGGGTCGTGGTGCAGGCCGTACCGCGCGGCGCGGTCGGCGGCGACGGCCTCGCGCAGGACCGGCATGCCGGACCCGGGCGGGTACTGGTTGACCCCCTCGGCGATGGCGCGGCGGGCGATCTCGAGCATGGCGGGCGGACCGTCGACGTCGGGAAAGCCTTGCCCGAGGTTGATCGCACCGTGCCGGACGGCGAGTTCGGTCATCTCGGCGAAGATCGTCGAGGCGAACGGTCGTAACCGGGAGACCGTACGAACTCGTCCCGAAGTCGTCGAATCAGCCATTCCTGCAGCGTAGCGCCCGCGGTGTCACATCCGTGCGGCCTGCCTCGTCTCCATGATGTAGGCCACCTCGAACCGGCGGAGTATCCGTCGGTCGCACCGGAAGGACACCGTCATGGCACGACTCGAAGCCGTCGCTCCCGACCGCACCGGTCCGATGACCCGTGCGATGTATGCGCTCGCCCGCCGCAGATTCGGTTCGGTCCCCGAACCCTTCGCGGTGGCCGCGCACCATCCGCGGTTGATGCGTACGAGCGGAGTCCACGAGATGCTCGCCCAACGCGCCTCCACCGTCCTGCCCGCCGCGGTCCGGGAGATCGCGGTCTACCGCGTGGCGTGGACCGTCGGATGCTCGTGGTGCATCGACTTCGGGACGATGCTGCAGCGACTGGACGGACTCGACACCGAACGACTCGCCCACATCGCCGAGTACGAGACCTCCGATCTCTACAGCGACGACGAGAAAGCGGCGATCGCCTACGCCGATGCGATGACCGGCGACGTGGCGAAGGAGGTCACCGACGAACAGGTCGCCGACCTCGAGCGTCGTTTCGGGCCGGCGGGCGTCGTCGAACTCACCTACCAGATCGCGCTCGAGAACATGCGTGCGCGCATGAACTCGGCGCTGGGCATCCACGATCAGGGATTCAGCACGGACGCCTGCCGGGTGCCGTGGGCCGACGAAGTCGGGAACGCATGACACCTAGTCGAAGATGCTGTCGGGCAGGAGCACTCCGCGTCCGAGCTTCTCGGGGTTCGCGATGTCGTAAGCCGCCCAGATTCGTCCGTCCCGCACGGTCCACGCCGTCACGCGCGGAGGGAAACCCGGGCGACCGTTCTCGGCCGGACGACCGCGGTTCAACAGACCCAGCTCGCCGTTGACGAGGACCGGTTCGAAGGCCGTCAACGCCTCGGCTCCGTAGAGCCGCAGCAGTCCGAGGATGAACCGCGCGACCTTCTCGGCCCCGATTACGACGTTCAGCGCCGTGCGCGTCGTGCCGCCGGCGTCGCCGATCATGCGGGCGTCGGGATGGAGCGCGGCGACGACGGCGTCGAGGTCGGCGCCCGCGAAGGCCGCGACGAGCCGCCCGACGGCTTCCTCGTGTTCGGCCGGTGAACTCGGCGGTGGAACGGCCGAGACCGTACGGCGGGCGCGGGAGGCCAGCTGGCGGGCGGTCGAGGTGGCGACGCCGAGGATGCGGGCGATGTCGTCGAACGGGATGTCGAACGCGTCGTGGAGCACGAACGCGACGCGCTGTGCCGGTGTCAGGTTGTCGAGGACGACGAGCGCGGCCAGCCGGTTGTCCTCGTGGCGCACGATCTCGTCGAGCGGGTCCGGGGGAGCGGGGGAGCCGAGGGGCGTCACGACGGGTTCGGGTAGCCACTGGCCCACGTAGGTCTCGCGGCGCACCGCGGCCGAGCGCAGTCTGTCGAGGCACAACCGTCCCAGGACGGTCGTCAGCCAGGCACGCAGGTCGCGCACCTCGGAGACATCCGCGCCCGCGAGTCGCAGCCATGCGTCCTGCACGGCGTCCTCGGCGTCGGCGATGCTGCCGGTCAGGCGGTACGCCACCGACAGCAGGTGGGTGCGGTTCTCCTCGAATGTCTTCTGGGTGCTCTCGTCGAGCATGGGAACGATGCTAGACGCGATCGGCCCCGGGGCGAAGGGGTGTCGATCGCCCGTACGGACGCCGTCGGACGCCTATTCTCGTCCTCGAACGGAAGGGCCGCCGTGGACAAATACGACATCAAGCGTGAGTACCGCGAGCTGTACTCGTGCTCGACCGAGGATTTCGTCGAGGTGCATGTTCCCGAGTTCGGTTACCTCGCCGTGGACGGCAAGGGTGATCCGAACGGTTCCGAGGAGTACGCCGATGCCGTCGAGGCCCTCTACGCGGTGGCGTACACCCTGAAGTTCACCTCCAAGAAGCAACTCGGCCGGGATTTCGTCGTCGGACCTCTCGAAGGTCTGTGGTGGAGCGAGGACATGACCACCTTCCTCACGCGGGACAAGGACTCCTGGTCGTGGCGCATGCTCATCGCGCAGCCTCCCTGGATCACCGACGACATGGTGAACGACGCGATCGAGGCTGCGGGCGACAAGGCCCGGGCGAAGAAGAAGCCGCTCCCGTCCCTGTCGCGTGTGCGGCCGTTCCGGCTGACGGAGGGCAGGGCGCTGCAGATCCTGCACATCGGACCGTACGACGACGAAGGCCCCGTCCTGCAGCGCCTGCACACGCAGGTGATGCCCGAACGAGGGTTGGCATTCGCCGGCGACCACCACGAGATCTACCTGTCCGACCCTCGCCGCACGGCCCCCGAGAAACTGAAAACGATTCTGCGTCAACCTGTCGCAGGTATACAGGAGCGATGATGGCCGCCACCAGTGCAGGTCTGCTGTTCTACCGCATCGACGAGACCGGTCTGCTCAGCGTGTGGCTCGTCCACCCCGGTGGTCCGTTCTGGAAGGGGAAGGACGAAGCGGCCTGGTCGGTGCCGAAGGGGGAGTACGACCCGGAGGAGGATCCCCGGGAGGTCGCCCTGCGCGAGTTCACCGAGGAATGCGGGATCGAACCGCCGGACGTACCGCTGTCGTTGCTCGGTCGCTACCGGCAGTCGTCCGGCAAGATCGTCAGCATCTACGCGGGAGAGACGACGGACGAGTTGCAGTTCGTCGAAAGCAACACGTGCGAGGTCGAATGGCCGCCGAAGTCCGGTAAGCGGATCACGATCCCGGAGGTCGACGATGCCCGGTGGGTCGTCGCCGCGGACGCCGAGACGAAGCTGCACAAGGGGCAGCGGCAGGTATTGGAAGCGCTGCGTGCGCGATTGGACGACGAAGGCCGGTACTACCGCGTCGAGCCGTAGTCCGGCAGCACCATCGGAACGAGGAACTGCCGGGCGATCGACGCGAGGGCCTCGTCGTCGTCGATGTCGACGACCTGGCTCGGCGTGGTGAGGAACGACGCCGACATACGGACGAGCATCTCTGCCACCAGGTCGGTGTTCAGGTCGGCAGCGACCGTTCCGGCGCGTTGTTCGCGCTGCAACTGCCCCGCGACGAAACGGCGGACAGCGGCGAGCATCGTTCCGTCGTCGCCACCGATCGCGCCGGCGAACAGCCCCGGTTCGGTCTCGAGCAGATTGCCGATCAGTCTGTTCGTGCGGATGACGCGCAGCGCGCTGACGAATCCGAGGACCACGCGGTCGGCCACGGTGTCGGCCTGGGCGATGTCCTCGAGGAAACGCAGGAAGTAGCGGCGGAACTCGCGCATGATGACCTCGTCGACGAGGGCATCCTTCGATTCGAACTTGCGGTACAGGGTGATTCGCGACAGCTTCGCGCGGCGGGCGATCTCCTCCATCGAGGAGCGTTGGATGCCGGTCCGGCAGAACTGGTCGTAGGCGGCATCGAGCAGACGCACACGAGTTTCGTCGATCTCGATACCCATGACGGATTCGTCCGGAAGGAGAAGTGCGTCCTGAAAAGCACGTTCCAGCAACGATGTCGATTCGGCAGGGGGCGGTGGGGAGGCGGGTGAGACCGCTCGGGAAATCGGCGACGCAGAATCCACATGTCCTCCTCGAAGTCCAGAGTTTACCGTCCCGGTCCTGTCGCCGACCATCCCGAGCAGTGACATTTCACGATCCATTGTGACCCGAGCCACAGTGTGGTTCGATGTTACAGAGAAACTCCGAATGTTTCATTGCTACATCCACGAGTCGTAGGGGAGCGACAGTATGGATAATCCGAGCAGGCGCGACGTTCTGAAAACCGGTGGCCTCCTGGGCGCATTGGGGGCGTTCGCGGTGGCGACACCGGCCCAGGCCCGGCCCTGGAGGTGGTCGCCGGCAGGATCGATACGGGGTACGGGGAGCGGTGCCGATCCACGACAGGTGTGGGACAACGAGGCCGACCCGCTCGTCGCCTCGTTGCTCGAGCGTGGCGACGTACCGAGGGTCAACGAGTTGCTGCGCACCTGGAAGAAGAACTCCCAGCCGTTGCCCGAAGGGCTTCCGAACGACCTGCGCGATTTCATGGAACACGCCCGGCAGCTTCCGTCCTGGGCCGATCCGGCGAAACTCGAGACGGCCGTTCGTTTCAACGAGAAGCGCGGGCTGTATCTCGGTGTCCTGTACGGATTCGTGAGCGGGATGATGAGCACGGTCATCCCGAAGGAAGCGCTGGCCGTCTACTACTCCAAGGGCGGCGCCAACATGAAGGGCCGTATCTCGAAGACGGCGAAGCTGGGTTACGACATCGGTTCTCGCAATGCATATCTCGGCGACGGCGAGATGACCGTCACGTCGGTGAAGACCAGACTCGTCCATGCCGGCGTGCGGCATCTGCTTCCGCAGTCCTCACACTGGGCCAATATGGCACCTGAGGACGTGCCGATCAGCCAGCACGACATGATGGTCACCTGGCACAGCCTGCCCACCAGCGTGATGCGCACCCTCAGGGAGTGGAAGGTTCCCATCCCGGCTGCGGGGGCCGAGGGATTCCTGCACTCGTGGCAGGTCAGCGCGCACATGCTCGGCATCGAGGATCAGTACATCCCGGCGACCTGGGACGACGCCGAATCCCAGGCGCAGGAGGTGCTCGATCCGATCCTGGCGCCCACACCCGAGGGCGTGAAACTCGCCGACATGCTGCTCGATCTCGGTAAGGGTCTGGACTTCTCGCTGTTGACCCGCCCGATCCTCGGTGCGCTGACACGGTTCGCTCTCGGCGACGAGGTCGCCGACTGGCTCCACATTCCGCGCGAACCCGTCTGGGGCACACTGCTCGACGTCGCGTGGGGCCCCTTCATCGCGGTACGCGAAGGGCTGTTGCCGCTCCCGTTGGCACCGGACGCCTACTGGACCTTCGACGAACTGCTGCGCCAGTTCGTCCTGCTGTACATGGGGGAACTGCGCCCGATCAGCATCGAGATCCCCGAATACAACAATCCCAACTATCCCTGACCCGTTCGGGGCGAGGGCCGGCACAGTCGCTGTGCCGGCCCTCGTGGTGTCGCTTCAGTTCTGTGCCGTATCCGCCTTCAAGGAATCGATGGCGGCCTGCAAAGCGGTGGTGGCGTCGTCGGCGACCTCCGCGAGTCCCGGCTGATCGGCGACCTGCACCATCATCTGTGGGTTCATCGCGTCGACCACCACGGTGTCGGGATCCTCGGGGTCGGTGCGGACCACGACGTTGCAGGGGAGCAAGAGCCCGATCTGCCGATCGACCGTCACCGCCCGGTGGGCGAGCGGCGGATTGCATGCACCGAGGATCATGTAATCCTCCAGCTCCTCACCGAGCTTGGCCTTCAGGGTGGCCTTCATGTCGATCTCGGTGAGAATGCCGAATCCCTGCCCGGCCAGTGCCTTGCGGGTGCGTTCGACCGCATCGTCGAACGAGGTATGCAGGGTGGTCGAGAGTGCGAGTGTCATGGGTGTCCTGCTTTCTCTCGGATGGGGAGGTGTCAAGCCAGGGCGAGGAAGAGCTTCTCGAGTTCGGCCTCGGTCATCGGCTCCTTGCCGTCCTGGGCCGTCTCGGTGAGACATTCCCGCAAACCGCTCGCCACAATCTTGAATCCGGCGCGGTCCAGAGCGCGGGAGACCGCGGCGAGCTGGGTTACGACATCCTTGCAGTCACGACCCTGTTCGATCATCGCGATCACTCCGCCGAGCTGACCCTGTGCGCGGCGCAGCCGGTTGAGTACCAGTGCGATGCTGTCTTCGTCGCCGACCATGGAGGCGTCCTTTCCTAGTTCTGTAGACCAGTGTACCCCCGGGGGTATCTGGTCGGAGTGTGAGTTGTGCGACCGATGCTCAGGCGGTGGGGCCGCGCCGGACCTCTCGGCCCGCAGTCACCCACGCTCTCGTCCCGCCGGCAACGGACACCGCGGGCCGTCCGGCCGATTCGAGGATCTCGGCTCCGCGCTTGCTCCGGTTTCCCGATGCGCAGATGACGTAGACGGTCTCTCCCGGAGATACCTCGCTCACACGGGCGGACAGTTCGGGGAGGGGGATCAACTGGGCGCCGGGAACGTGGCCCTGGATGTACTCGTAGTCCTCGCGGACATCGAGCACCGGAGCTCCGGACTCCCACGCCTGGATCAGAGCGGCAGTGTCGACTTCGTGCATGGTGAACTCCTCGGATCGGGTCCGTCGAGAATGGGTGAGCACTTCCGAGTCTTCCGCTCAGCCCGCCGCCACGGCGGCGCGAGGGCGTCCTCCGAGTCGTTGCAGCGGGCAGTGCTCCCTGCGGTTGCAGGCATAGGTAGCGCCGGCGGCAACGACGGTGAGTGCCGCCGCGGCGATGCCGACGCCGGGATGGATCTCCTGCGCGAGGATGACGGAGGACATGATCAGGACGAACCAGCCGAAGCTCTTGCGCAGGGTGTCCGGATCGACCAGTGAGGTCAGGCGGCCGCCGATGAGGCTGCCCACGACGGCGGCACCGGTGACCATCGCCGCCAGACGCCAGTCGATCTGCACTGTGGACAGGTAACCGCCGAGTCCGGCGAAGGACTTCATGGCGATCACGATCAGCGAGGTACCGACCGCGACCGGCATCGGCAGACCACCGAACAGCGCCAGAGCCGGGACGACGAGGAAGCCGCCGCCGGCGCCGACGAGGCCGGTGACCAGACCGACGACCACACCGTCGAGCAGGATCTTGCCCACGGGCATCGCGCGCTCGCCCTCGTCGGCCGCGGCTTTGTTCTTACGGCCACGGAGCATGGCGATCGCCGTGGCGATCATCATCACGGCGAAGCCGAGCAACAGGACGGTGCCGGGGATGAAGCGTGAGAGCAGACCACCGCCGTAGGCGCCGACCATGCCGGCCAGGCCGAACAGGATTCCGGTGCGCCACTGCACGCGGCCGGCGCGTGCGTGGGAGATCGCGCCGACCGCGCTCGTGACACCCACGACCAGCAGCGAAGTGGCAATCGCTTCCTTGGCGTCCATGCCTGCGACGTAAGCGAGTAGCGGGACGGTGAGAATCGAGCCTCCGCCACCGAGCAGTCCGAGGGTGACGCCGACGAGGACTGCCAGAGCTACGGTCAACGCGATCATGATCAGTTCCTCTCGGCGCGTTCTGTATTCGACCGGACCAGCTGCGCGACGATGCTCTGGGCATCACACGAGGCGCCGCGGTTGTAGGGCAGCTTGGACAGCAGCATGCCCATCGCGCAGGTGTTCGACAGTGCGGCGAAGGTCAACCCACCGCCGATTCCGGCGGCGAGCCACTTGAGCTTCGGCACGGCGATGCTGCCGAGAACCGAGCTCAGCACGAGCGAACCGGCGACGAGCCGGACCTGGCGTTCGAGATCCCAGCGTTCGGCGCCGCGGTTGACGGGCAGGCCGGCCGATTCCCAGCCGAGCATGCCGCCGGCGAGGATGTGGAGGTTGAACAATCCTGCCCCGCGCAGGGTCTCTTCGGCTTGACCGGCACGCTGTCCGGATCTGCATACCAGCACGACGTTCTCGTCGAAATGGGCACAGAACTCGTCGCGGTGCTCGCGCAGCAGGTCCAGGGGGACGTTGTAGGCGCCGGGAATGTGCACGGACTCGAACTCGCCCGGAGTGCGGACGTCGATGATCCGTACGTTCTTGCCGGAGTCGATCGACGCGTGCAAGGAGTTCGGGTCGACGGTGACAGCAGACTCGATCATGAATGGCCTTTCGATCGGGGAATCGGATGGGGCTGATAGAAGTGCCCCAGGGGGTATTCTTCGACTATCGTACACATACCCCCAGGGGTATACACAAGGAGTGTTGTCGTGTGAACTCAGGTGAGGCCGAGGAACAACTCCTCGAGTTCCTTCTCGGTGATGCGGTCGTCGCAGGCGGCGTCCTGTTCGTCGAGGATGCATCGGCGGAGCCGGTCCGAGATGATCTTGAATCCGGCGCGATGCAGCGCGTGGGATGTCGCTGCGAGCTGGATGACCACCTCGCGCAGATCGCGGTCGGTTTCGAGCATCGTGATAACCGCGGTGAGCTGGCCTTGTGCTCGGCGCAGGCGTCGCAGGGCGGCGGTATCGGCTTCCGGATTCTCCATCGGTAACTCCCTGCTCGATCCTGCGCTGCCGGGAAATCGAACCCGGATACCCCAGGGGGTACTTGACATACCCTAGGGGGTATATGCCACGATGTCTACATCGCCGGAACATCACCCGGATCCAGCAACGGAGGAATCCATGATTCTCGAGCAGTACTACATCGAGTGCCTCTCCCACGCGTCCTACCTCATCGGCGACGAGAGCACCGGCAGGGCGGTCGTGGTCGACCCCCGCCGCGACATCACCGAATACCTGTCCGACGCAAAGAAGTACGGGCTGACCATCGAAGGTGTGATCAACACCCACTTCCACGCCGACTTCGTCTCCGGCCACCTCGAACTGGTCGACGCCACAGGTGCGTGGATCGGATTCGGTGAAGCCGCCGAGACCGACTACCCGATCCGCCGGCTGAGCGACGGCGAGAAGCTCTCCCTCGGCGAGGTCGAACTCGAAATCCTGTCCACCCCGGGCCACACCTGGGAATCGATCTCGGTGTTGGTGCGCGAACACCCCGGCGCCGTCCCGACCGCGGTGCTCACCGGCGACTCCCTGTTCATCGGCGACGTCGGCCGTCCCGACCTGGTCAACCTCGGAGACGGCTCGACCAGCGATCTGGCGCGGGCCATGTACCACACCGTGCACGAGAAGTTGCTGACGCTGCCCGACGAGGTCGTCGTCATGCCCGCTCACGGCGCCGGTTCGTCGTGCGGAAAGAACCTGTCGACCGAACTCACCTCGACCATCGGGGAGCAGCGCGCCACGAATCCGTCCGTGCAACCGATGAGCGAGGACGACTTCGTCGCCCTGGTCACCGAAGGGCAGCCGGCCGCCCCGTCGTACTTCTCGGTCGACGCCGCGATGAACAAGCGGATGCACCCGCTTCTGCTGCAGGACCGCACCATTCCCGAGCTGAACCCCGAGCAGGTGAAGGCCGAACTCGAGGCCGGCACGCGTGTTCTCGATGCGAGAAGCGTCGACGATTTCGCCGCTGGGCATCTGCGCGGATCGGTCAACGTCGGGTTCGACGGGCGTTTCGCCGAGACCGGCGGCATGGTCGCCGAGGTCGGCGAGAAGATCGTGCTGATCACCTATCCCGGTGACGAGCAGGACGCCGCGGTGCGCCTGGCGCGAATCGGATCCGACGGTGCCGCAGGCTATCTGAACGTCGATCGGGACGGGACCTTCCCCGCGGAGCTGGCCGGCCTGATCGAGGCCGCACCCCGGACGACCGTCGAGGAACTCGACCGCTTGCTCGCCGCCGACGCGGTCACCCTCGTCGACATCCGCAACCCCGGTGAGCGCGAGTTCGGGACGATCCCGGGCGCGGTGCCGATCCCGTTGGCGCAGTTGCGGGCCCGTCTGGACCAGGTTCCCGCCGGCAAGCCGATCGTGGTGCACTGTGCCGGTGGATGGCGTTCGAGCGTGGCGGCTTCGCTGCTGCGGGCCCAGGGCTTCGAGAACGTCACGGACCTGCTCGGCGGCTACAACGCGTGGGCCGAATCTCACGTCCCTGCCTGATCATTCCGGCCCGGAGAAAGGAACGGAAACGATGACGACGAAGAACCTCACGATGGCGGACTTCGAATCCACCATCGTCGGCAACGATATCGTGCTCGTCGACTTCTGGGCGTCGTGGTGCGGCCCGTGCCGTGCCTTCGCCCCGGTCTTCGACAAGTCGTCGCAGGTACACCCCGAGATCGTGCATGCCAAGGTCGACACCGAGGCCGAGCAGCAGCTCGCCGCCATGGCGAACATCCGCTCGATTCCGACGATCATGGCATTCCGAGAAGGTGTGCTCGTCTACTCACAGCCCGGCGCGTTGCCGGCACCGGCTCTCGAGGACCTGATCACCCGGATCGAGGCCCTCGATATGACCGAGATCCACGACCAGGTTGCCGAACAACGCGCAGCCTCCCGCTCCTGACCCTTCGCCGGGTCCGTAGCGAACTCTCATCGAGGAGGACTCTCATGTGTTACCCCGTCGCCTGCCCGAACTGCGGAAAGACCGGATGGGGCGGATGCGGACAGCATGTCGACGCCGTCTTGCGTTCCGTGCCCGCCGCCGATCGCTGCACCTGCGGTCAGGACACCGTCCCGGCCCGCGCCGAGCGTCGAAGCGTGCGTTCGCTCTTCCGTCGCTGACCTCGGTCACAACCATGGAGACGGTGTCCGAACCGGAACCGGCCGTAGCCGTCGGCCCCGACCCGGAGGCCGGGACGTGAGCCCCAGGGCCACGCCCCGGCCTCCGGTGCTGGGCCTGCGGGCCAACGCCGCGCAGTTCACCCTGTTGGTGGTGGTCAACGCCCTGGTGGGAGGCATGGTCGGTCAGCAACAGGCCGTGCTGCCGCTGCTTGCCGAGAACGAATTCGGGCTGAGCGGTTACACATTCATTTTCACCTACGTGACCGCCTTCGGGATCACCAAGGCCGCCGCGAACTACTTTGCCGGGACCTTCTCCGACCGCTACGGACGCAAACCCGTGCTGCTGGTGGGATGGTTGTTCGCCCTGCCGGTACCTCTCATGCTGATTCTCGCCACCGACTGGTGGTGGGTGGTAGCCGCGAACGTACTGTTGGGTATCAACCAGGGGCTCACCTGGTCGACGACCGTGGTGATGAAGATCGATCTGGTCGGTCCGGCCCGGCGCGGTCTGGCCATGGGACTCAACGAAGCTGCAGGTTACGGCGCTGTCGCCGTGACATCACTGTTCGCCGGTCACCTGGCCGAGCAATTCGGTCTGCGCCCGGCACCCTTCCTGTTGGGGCTCGCGTACACAGCCCTGGCGTTGGTGTTGTCGGGTTTCTTCGTGAAGGAAACTCGGGATCACGCACTGCTCGACGCCGGGCAACATGTGGCCCGCGCCGACGGGATCCACGATCACCTTCACGCCGCCCTGACCGACCGTGAGATCGTGGCCCAGACCAGTCTTCGGGAACCCGCTCTGTCCTCGGCGAGTCAGGCGGGACTGGTCAACAACCTCAATTTCGGTCTCTCAGGGGGATTGTTCCCCTGTTGTTCGCCACCGCGGATCTCGCCGTTGCACAGATCGGCCTGCTGTTCGCCCTTTATCCAGGAGTGTGGGGCGCGGGACAATTGGTCACCGGAGCCTTTTCGGACCGGATCGGCCGGAAGCACCTGATCACCGCGGGAATGGCCGCACAGGCCGCCGCCCTGGCGGTCATCGCGCTGAGCGACGCATTCGCGGGCTGGGCGACCGGCACCGTACTGCTGGGCGCGGGCACCGCCATGGTCTATCCCGCCCTGCTGGCCGTGATCGGCGACGTCGTCCACCCGGTCTGGCGAGGCAGGGCCGTCGGCGTCTACCGCGTCTGGCGCGATCTCGGCTACGCGGTCGGGGCAGTCCTCGGCGGGATCGTCGCCGACCTGATGGGTCTGCACGCCGCCGTCGGAGTCGCTGCGGCCGTCAGCGCAACCTCCGCGCTGATCGTCGCTCTCCGGATGTACGAAACACACCGGCCGGTCGCCGCTGCTCGGTAGCAGTCAAGGCGAGCCGGGCTCGTCCGGTGACGAGTCGACAGAGATCTCGGGCCCCGGACCGGTGGGGGCGGAGGCCGCGATACCGGCACGATCGAGGGCGTCCTCGGCGACTGCGCGCCCCAGCGCGATCATCTCGGCCGCCTTGTGGAAGTCGAGACTTCGGCACGCGGTGCGCGGGACCTCCACGAGGATGTCGGGCGGATAGGCCGCCAGCTGGAACCGGGACAGCGCCGACTGCATGATGTCGAGCGACCGGTTCATCACCGCGACGCGTCCGAACTTCGGGATGAGCGCATCGTCGGCGTCGACGTCGCCAGTGTCCTCGGTGTCCTCCTCCGGCGGCTCGTCGTTCGCCGCATTGGTCGAGAACCGGTTGACCACCGACCGCACGATGTCGGTGTCGAGCATCTGGTTGGCGCTGCGCCGGAAACGTGCCTTCCATTCCTCGATGGGCCGTGCCTCGGAGCTGGCGTTCTCGGGTGATCGTGCCGAGCCCTGCTCCTCCCCACCGAGGCTGACTCCGATCGTGAGGTCGGCGGGCATGCCGACCGTCGGTGCGATCGGTAGGGGCGACAGGGTGCCGCCGTCGGTGAGGACGCGGCCGTTGAGTATCACCGGCGTGATGACACCGGGTATCGCGATGGACGCCCGGATCGCAGCGTGGACGGGACCTCGCTGGAACCAGACGGCGCGACCTGCTGCGAGGTCGGTGGCTACTGCGGTGAACGGAATCGGGAGTTCCTCGATCACCGCATCGCCGAGGATCTCCCGCATCTTGGACAGGATTCGTTCGGCGCGGATCGCGCCGGGGGCCGAGACCGACAGGTCGAGAAGGCGCACCACATCCATCTGGGACAGACCCGTGGCCCATTCGGTGTACGAGTCCATCGCGCCTGCCGCGTAGACGCCACCGACCAGCGCGCCCATCGAAGCGCCTGAGACTCCGACAATTTCGAGGCCACGTTCCTCGATCGCCCGGATGGCGCCGATATGGGCGTATCCGCGGGCACCGCCACTGCCGAGGGCGAGTGCCACGCGTGTCCGTCCGGCCATGGGTCCGATGGTACGCAGCACCCTCACCGATATCCGACGGGAGCGCAGTCGTCGTGTCGCGCACAGCGCCGGAGTTCGGAAGAATGTTCGGCGGTCGCACTGCACACTGGAGCCTGTGGGTGGATGGACGACATCGCGCCCCGTACCTATCAGCGAAGGAGCCGCATGCGTTTCGGACTGTTCGTTCCCCAGGGTTGGCGCCTGGACCTCGTCGGCATCGAGCCCTCCGATCAGTGGCAGGTGATGCGCGACCTAGCGGTCCGCGCCGATCGCGGCCCGTGGGAGTCGATCTGGGTGTACGACCACTTCCACACCGTCCCTGAACCCACCGACGAGGCCACCCACGAGGCATGGTCCCTCGTGTCGGCCTTCGCCGCCGTCACCGACCGTGTGCGCATCGGCCAGATGTGCACAGCCATGGCCTACCGCAACCCCGCCTACCTCGCGAAGGTCGCGGCGACCGCCGACATCATCTCCGGTGGTCGCATCGAGATGGGGATCGGTGGTGGATGGTACGAGCACGAATGGCGCGCATACGGTTACGGATTCCCGCCGGCGGGCGAGCGGCTGCGCCGGCTCGACGAGGGCGTGCAGATCTTCCGGCAGGCCTGGACCACCGGCTCCGCGACGCTCTCGGGCAGGCACTACACCGTCGACGGAGCCATCGTCCGTCCGCTTCCGCTGCAGGAGGGCGGCATTCCGCTGTGGATCGCCGGCGGCGGTGAGAAGGTGACCCTGAAGATCGCCGCGAAGTACGCGCAGTACACCAACTTCGACGGCACACCCGAAGGATTCGCGCGCAAATCGGAGATCCTGCGCGAGCACTGCGCCGAGGTCGGCACCGACTTCGACGCCATCGTGAGATCGGCCAACTACAACGTGGCGATCGGCCGCACCGAAGCCGAGGTGCAGGACCGACTCGAGGCACTGCGGGCCCGTCTCGAACCGATCGTCGGAGCGGAGAAGGCCGACGGGGCGCTCGACGCCTTCCGGGGGATGCCCGCCGTCGGCACTCCCGAGCAGATCGTCGAGAACCTGACCGCGCTGAAGAAGCAGGGACTCGAGTACGCGATCTTCTACGTTCCCGAAGCCGCCTACGACATCTCGGGGCTGGAACTGCTCGAGAAGGAAGTGCTCCCGCACCTCGCGTGATCCCCACAGTCCCTGAGGACCACAGCCCGAGGACTACAGGGGCCAGCCGTCCACAGGTCCGGGTGGGTCGTCGGCGGACAGTCCGGCGACCCACACGTCCCGCGGTACGCCCCGCTGGAGCAGGCCGTTGCGGGCGATGCCCTCGTACCGGAACCCGACCCGTCGTGCGACGGCGGCGGAGGCACGGTTGCCGACGAAGGCACGCCACGCGACCCGCGGGACGTTCATGCCGTCCGGGGCGAACGCGAAACCGCATGCCAGTCGCACCGCGGCGGTCGCCAGCCCGTGGCGTCGCGTCGTCGGTGCGATCCAGTAGCCGATCTCCGGATCCGATCGCTCACGCGGAACGAATCCGACCATGCCGCACAGCACTCCGTCCGCGGCGGTGCGCACGGCCCAGTCGGGCCATCCCTGCGCCCACTTGGCCGGAACGACCTCCTCGACGAAGTGCAGCGCGTCCGCTCGGGTGTAGGGGGAGGGCACGGTGGTCCACCGGGCGATCAGAGGATCCCGGCACGCCTCGGTGATGGCGTCGACGTCGGCCGGACCCGGTGGCGAGAGCACCACCACGCCATCGGTCAGCGTGCGTACTTCCATGTCACCGCAATTCGGGCGGCAGTTCCTTGCTCGCCAGTTCGAGACGACGCTCGTCGGTGGCGTCGACCTGGTCGACCATCTTCAGCTTGTCCTTCAGCACGCGCCACTCCACCTCGGGGATCTGCGCGACCGCGTCGGCGATGACCTTCTGATCACGCGTGCCCCAGGCGATCGGCATGGGGCCGACCATCTGCCACACCCCCGAGTCGTTGCGGGTCGTGCGGTCGGACAGCACGGCGGCACACGGCACCCGCTCACCGATCGCGATCCGATGACCCGGCACCGCCTCCACGTTGCGGGTGACCAGGGCGAAGTGCCGGCCGGACGTCTCGGGCTTGGCGATGTCGACCAGCGCGAGCAGCGTCAGCCCGCGGGCACGCTCGGCGGCGACGACGGCCGGGACGAGCGGGCTGTCGCGGTAGAGCTGCTCGATGGTCCCCACCTTGCGCGGCGCCCACAGCGCCACCCACACCGACGTCGCGGCCGCGACCGCCAGCACGGCGGCGACGATGTACGCCCAGGCCTCACCGAGCAGGAACAGACCCACCGCACCCGCGACGCACACCAGGCCGACGAATATCGCCGACCACCGCAGACGACGGACATCCGCGAGGGTCTGGTTCACGGCCTTGGCATGGGGCAGGTCCACAGGGAAGTCGAAGCGGCGCACGCCACCAGCCTATTGGACCCCTTCGGCCGACCATGACGGGCTCGAGCAGAATGCGCACAACGGCGCTATCGCGCGCAACGGTGACTCGGTGAGGGGCGTGGCCACACACTCTGCTGTAGCAGAGATCACACAACCCTCACGGCTTCGAGCCGGACCCCCACACCGAACCTCCGGTCGCGCCCGCGATCTGTGGTCGACGTGTGCCCGGACCGGCCCCGACCCCGTCAGAAAGTGGGCACCGCCATGCTCGTCGTCCTCGGCTTCCTGATGGTCGCCACGTTCATGTACCTGATCATGTCGAAACGGGCCACCCCGGTCGTCGGCCTGATCCTGATCCCGGTCGCGTTCGGCCTGATCGCCGGAGCAGGCACCGACATCGGCGACATGATCGTCGACGGCGTCGAAAGTCTCGCCCCCACAGCGGCACTGCTGTTCTTCGCGATCATCTTCTTCGGCATCATGATCGACGTCGGCCTGTTCGACCCGCTCGTACGGCTCATCCTGCGGCTCGTGCGCGACGACCCGGCGCGACTGGTGATCGGAACCGCGGTGCTGGCGATGGTCGTCTCCCTCGATGGAGACGGGTCCACGACGTTCATCATCACCACCTCCGCGCTGCTGCCGCTCTACCTGAAACTGAAGGTCAGCCCCGTCGTCCTCACCGTCGTCGCGGGACTGGCGAACGCCACGATGAACATCATCCCGTGGGGCGGGCCGACGGTGCGCGCGGCCAGCGCGCTCGGGTTGTCCCCGTCCGACGTGTTCGTCCCGATGATCCCGTCGCTCGTCGTCGGACTCGTGGTCGTGTTGGGTTTCGCCGCCCACCTGGGCTTCGTCGAACGTCGCCGCATCGGGAAGCTGACCTGGAAGCCCGACCTGATGCCGCTCGGCGCCGGCCCGTCCGGAGTGGGTACGACGGTCGGCAAGGACACGGACGAGGCCGGGGAGGTCGGGCAGTTGGCTGCCGGGCTCGACCCCGACCGTCCGACCCTGCGTCCGCGTCTGCTGCCCTTCAACGCGATCCTCACGGTGGCGCTGCTCGTCGTCCTCGGTCTCGACATCCTGCCGATCCCCGTGCTGTTCATGATCGCCGCCGGCATCGCGTTGGCCGTGAACTTCCCGCGCGTCGTCGACCAGTCCGCCGCGATCGCACGGCACTCGTCGAGCATCGTGTCGGTCGTCGCGATGGTGTTCGCCGCTGCGGTCCTGACCGGCGTGTTCCAGGGCACCGGCATGGTCGAGTCGATGGCGTTGTGGCTCACCGGCGTCGTCCCCGACTCACTCGGCCCGTTCCTCGCCGTCATCACCGGCCTGCTCAGCATCCCGATGACCTTCTTCATGACCAACGATGCCTTCTACTTCGGGGTGCTCCCCGTGCTGGCGGAGACCGCAGCGCAGTACGGCATCGAACCGGTCGAGATGGCACGCGCATCGATCACCGGACAGCCCGTCCACATGCAGAGCCCGCTGGTCCCGGCGATCCTGCTGCTGGTGACCCTCGCAGGGGTGCCGCTGGCCGACCACCACCGCAAGGTGCTGTGGCGCGCCGGAGTGGTCTCGATCGTGATGCTCGTGGTCGGGGTGGTACTCGGGCAGATTCCGTTCGGGTGAGATCGGCCGCGGGCCACACTGGACGGATGGGACGAACGGGAGCGACGCCGTGAAACTTCGCACCCAGGTACTTCTGCTCCAGTCCGCGGTGGTGGCGGTGGCACTCGGCATCGGATTCACGGTGTTCGCCACCACCACCGAGGACCGCGTCACCGACGAGCACGGTCAGCGGGCGCTCGCGATCGCACGGTCGGTGTCCGCGGACCCGACCGTGCGGAACGAGGTCGCACGCTATTCGGCCGCGGACGACGGGGTAGTCTCCCCGGACAACCCGGAACTCGCATCCGGTGCGGTGCAGCAGGCTGCCGAGGCAGTCCGCACCGCCACCGGAGCGTTGTTCGTCGTGGTCACCGACGACCAGGGACTCCGCCTCGCCCATCCCGATCCGGAGCAGCTCGGCCGGAGGGTGAGCACCGACCCCACCGAAGCGCTCGCCGGACGCGAGGTCGTGACCAGCGAGTCGGGCACGCTCGGCGATTCCGTGCGGGCCAAGGTGCCGGTGGGTGATCCCGTCTCGGGCAGGGTGGTCGGGGAGGTCAGCGTCGGCATCGCCACCGACCGGGTGCGCGCCGATCTGCGCAGCGACCTCGCCGATGCCGCACTGATCGCGCTCGCGGCGCTCGGGTGCGGTGCTGCCGGGTCGTTGCTGCTCGCCAACCGCTGGAAGCGACTCACCCTGGGACTCGAACCCGAACAGCTCACCGAGCTGGTCCGCGAACAGGAGGTCGTGCTGCACGGGATCTCCGACGGGGTCGTCGGCACCGATGCCCGCGGCATCGTCACGGTCGTCAATGCCGAGGCGCGTCGCCTGCTCGATCTCGACGACAGGATCGGCCACCGCGTCGGCCTCGACGACGGAATCGGCCACAGCGTCGACCTCGACGACGGAATCGGCCACAGCGTCGACACCCTCGGAATGACCCCGCGGTTGCTCGACGTGCTGCGCGCCGCGGACGGCATCCCGGTCGCGGCGACCACCGGCGACCGGGTCGTGGTCGCCGTCTCGCGGCGCGTGGTGCGCGACGGCCGGGATCTCGGCACGGTGATGTCGGTGCGGGACCGGACCGACATCGAGACGCTCACGCGTGAACTCGATGCCGTCAAGGCGATGAGTACGGCGCTGCGGGCCCAGCGGCACGAATTCGCGAACCGCCTCCACCTGCTCGACGGACTGCTCCGCCGCGGGCACGCGGAGCAGGCGCTCGAGTACATCGAACAGATCCTGGGTTCGGGTCCGCTCGGTGAGCAGCTCGACGGCATCGACGCGATCACCGACCCCTACCTGCACGCCTTCCTCGTCGCGAAGGCCGCGCATGCGCGCGAGCAGGGAGTGGCGCTCGTGCTCGGCGAGAACACGTGGGTGCACGCCACCGTGCGGGCGCCCGTCGACGTCACCACGGTGCTCGGGAACCTGCTCGACAATGCGATCGAGGCGGCACGCACGAGCGGGCGCACACCGGCCGAGGTCGAGGTCGAACTGATGGAGGCCGGTGTCGACCTGCACGTGAGTGTCGCCGACACCGGCGACGGCGTCGATCCCGCGTTGCCCGACGTCTTCGTCGAGGGTGCGACGACCCGCAGCGATCCGACGGTGCCCGGCGGTCGCGGAATGGGGCTGGCGCTGGCACGGCGCATCGCACGGCTGCACGGCGGCGACGTCGTGCTGGCGGACCGCGGCGGGCAGCGCACACCGGAGAATCCGACCGGGGGTGCGGTCTTCCTGGCGACGCTGCCCGGGATGCTCGACGAAAGGGATAGGGGATGGGCGGAACGGATCTGAAGGTCCTCGTCGTCGACGACGACTTCCGCGTCGCCGAACTCCACGCATCCGTGGTCTCGGGTGTGGCGGGATTCGAGGTCTGCGCGGTCGCCGGGAGCATCGCGGCAGCTCGGGACGCCGTTCGGTCCGGTCCCGTCGATCTCGCCCTCGTGGACGTGTATCTGCCGGACGGCTCCGGGGTCGACCTGATCCGGAGTCTCGAATGCGACAGTTTCGTGCTCGGTGCCGCCGGCGAGGGCACGACGGTGCGGGCGGCGATCGCCGCCGGTGCGCTGGTGTACCTGGTCAAGCCGTTCGCGAGCACCGAACTGGCCCGCCGCCTGGCGGCCTACGCGCAGTACCGCAGGGTCGTCGCGGGGGAGGAGCTCACCCAGACCGAGATCGACACGGCGCTGGCCGCACTGCGACCGGTGTTGCCGGCCGCCCGCCCGGCACCCTCGCGTTCGATGACCGAGGAACTCGTGATGCAGGCGCTGCGGGAATCACCGGAACCGATGTCGGCGGGGGAGGTGGCCGTGACGATCGGGGTGTCGCGCGCGACCGCCCAGCGCTATCTCGCGGCCCTTGTCGCGAGAAAACGCCTGCGGATGCAGTTGCGCTACGGCACCACCGGCCGTCCCGAACAGGAATACCGACCGCTGTGACGCTGGTCCCTGTGATCCGCGCTTCCGGAGAACTCCGCGTCAGCCGATCTGCGGTCCGAGCAGGTCGTCGGCGTCGGTGATCCGGTACGCGTAACCCTGCTCGGCGAGGAACCGCTGGCGGTGCGCGGCGTACTCGGCGTCGAGGGTGTCGCGGGAGACCACGGAGTAGAAGTGCGCCTGCCCACCGTCGTGCTTCGGACGCAGCAACCGCCCGAGACGCTGGGCCTCCTCCTGCCGCGAACCGAAGGTGCCCGACACCTGGATCGCGACCGAGGCCTCCGGCAGGTCGATGGAGAAGTTCGCGACCTTCGACACGACGAGCACCTTCAACTCGCCCGACCGGAACCGGTCGAACAGCGCCTCGCGTTCCTTCGTCTTCGTCGACCCCTTGATGACCGGGGCGTCGAGCGCTTCACCGAGCTCGTCGAGCTGATCGATGTAGGCACCGATGATGAGTGTCGGGGCGTCCTGGTGCTGCTCGAGGATCGACTTGACCACCGGGATCTTGGTGCGCGCGGTCGAGCACAGCTTGTACCGCTCCTCGGGCTCGGCCACCGCGTACGCCATGCGTTCGGCGTCGGTGAGGGTCACGCGGACCTCCACGCAGTCGGCAGGCGCGATCCAGCCCTGGGCCTCGATGTCCTTCCACGGCGCGTCGAACCGCTTCGGGCCGATGAGCGAGAAGACGTCGCCTTCGCGTCCGTCCTCGCGCACGAGGGTCGCGGTGAGGCCGAGGCGGCGGCGGGACTGCAGGTCGGCGGTCATGCGGAAGACCGGCGCCGGCAGCAGGTGCACCTCGTCGTAGATCATCAGCCCCCAGTCGCGGGAGTCGAACAACTCGAGATTGCGGTACTCACCCTTCGACTTGCGGGTGATCACCTGGTAGGTGGCGATGGTGACCGGGCGGATCTCCTTCTTCTCACCCGAGTACTCACCGATCTCGTCCTCGGTGAGGGAGGTGCGGGCGATCAACTCGCGCTTCCACTGGCGGCCGGCGACCGTGTTCGTCACGAGGATGAGTGTCGTCGCGCCGGCCTTCGCCATCGCGGCGGCGCCCACCATCGTCTTGCCGGCGCCGCACGGCAGCACCACGACACCCGAGCCGCCCGACCAGAACGAGTCGGCGGCCAGTTCCTGGTAGTCGCGCAGGTGCCAGGGGTTCGTCTCGAAGTCCAGCGAGATCGAATGCGCCTCGCCGTCGACGTACCCCGCGAGGTCCTCGGCCGGCCAGCCGATCTTCAGCAGCATCTGCTTGACGCGTCCGCGCTCGCTCGGATGCACGATCACGGTGTCGTCGTCGATGCGGGCGCCGAGCATCGGGGCGATCTTCTTGTTCCGCAGGACCTCGGCGAGCACCGCCCGGTCGAGGCTGACCAGGGTCAGGCCGTGCGCGGGGTTCTTGACCAGCTGGAGGCGCCCGTAGCGGCCCATGGTGTCGACGATGTCGACGAGCAGGGCCTGCGGGACGGCGAACCGGGAATGCGAGACCAGCGCGTCGACGACCTGCTCGGCGTCGTGACCGGCGGCACGCGCGTTCCACAGTGCCAGCGGCGTCACCCGGTAGGTGTGGATGTGCTCGGGGGCGCGTTCGAGCTCGGCGAACGGTGCGATCGCCTGCCGCGCCTCGTTCGCCCGTTCGTGATCGACCTCGAGGAGCACGGTCTTGTCGGACTGGACGATGAGCGGTCCGTCGGCCACGAGTGCCTCCTGTGGATGGAAAGTAGAACTTTCCCATTCTCCAGGTTCGGGCCGTACCGCGCCACCACGACGGTGTACGGCCGTGCGTTCCCCCGTGGCGGGAACGCACGGCCGACCGGTTTCACGGCGTACTCACCGTGCGAGCGACTGCCGCACCTCCATCACGCACACCAGTGCCTCGGAGATACCGGACCGGTAGCCGGCGTCCTTCTCGGAGGCGGGAGGCCTCGAATCCAGTTCCGATTCGAGTCGTTCCTGGATCTTGTCCAGGGCATGCAGCGTCCGCTTCATTCCAGTACCGATTTCTCTTTCTCAGGCCGGCTGTTTCATCGCGCCGGCTCGCTCGTCGAGAACGAACACCCGTGCACGCGCCAATGCGGCACGATATCCGTGCCGCTGTGCGTCGGTGCCCGTTTCCCGACCGGACAATCCACTTATCTTCTCGTACAGCGCTTCGAGCGCTGCGATCTCGAGATCCATGGCCTGCAACCGGATTCAGCTCCGCTTCCGCTTACGAATGAACTCGCCGGCTTCGGCGGCCTTCTGCCGCTTCTCCTGGCGACGTTCCTTCAGGGACTTCGCAGGCTTCTTCGGATTCTTGCCCTTGTCGGCCATTGTCACTCCATCTTCGATGAACAACCACTCGACAGGACCACACCATACGTCATTTCCCAGGAAAAGCCAGTCGCTCGAATTATTCTGTGCGCCATCCGAACACGGCGTCGAAATATTCCGTACTCCGGTTTCCCGAGTTGATTTCACCGTGCGTCGATCCCTGTCGGGACGTTCCACGCGGCCGATACCGTCACCGGCGATGCTGTGCGGACAGAGGACGTCCACAGCCGGGCAGACGGGGGAGAGCGATGGGCCGGAGCGTGATCGCAGGCCGCAGCGTCTCGCGTCGCGAGCACCGTGCGTGTCGCGTCGTCGACCGATCGCGGTTCCGCGGCTGTCCGCACTGTCGCTGTTCTCCGAACCGCGACCGATGATTTCGGGATCGTTCCTCTCGGGGCCGGGCCTGCGCTCGGGTTCCCGTTCGTCTTCCGGTAGCGCGCGTCGGCGCATTCCGCGCGACGTCGCGCCGTTCACCTTCGCAAGGAGTTCTCATGACCGTGTCCTCACTCGTGCGCTCTCGAAGATCGCGCGCTCCGATCGTCGTCGCGGCCGCACTGAGCGTCGTGCTCACAGGGTGCGCCGGCGGTTCGACCGGGGGATTGTCCGCCGACGCCGAACTCCCCGAGGAGATTCCACCGGGGACGTCGTTGAGCATCGCGGTCAAGCCCACTCGTATCCAGCTCGAGGCGACCGGCCGTATCGACGAGTTGCCGTTCACGGTGTCGGACTGGCCCGATGTCTCGGCCGGTCCCGACGTCATCCAGGCGTTCCGCGGCGACGCCGTCGATCTCGCGGCCAATGCCGCCATTCCTCCCATCCAGGCCCATACCACCGGGCTCGACGCCAGGATCGTCGCCGTACGCGAGAAGGATTCGCCGCAGTACTCGCTCGCGACGGCACCCGGTACCGACATCGATTCGCTGGACGACCTGCGCGGCAGGAGAATCGCGTTGTCGCCGGGGCAGGCTCAGGGTGTCGTCGTGCTCCGGACGCTGAAGTCGGCCGGAATCGGCCTCGACGAGGTGGAATTCGTCGAACTGCCGAGCACTCAGTTCCTCACGGCGCTCCAGGCGAAACAGGTCGACGTCGCACCGCTGGCGGAACCGACCCTCACGAAGTACCTGAACCAGTACGAAACCGAGGGTGCGCGAGGGGTGTTCACGCCCGAGGTCGACGCGCTGAGTGTTCTGTGGGCTCCGGTGTCCGTGCTCGAGGACTCCGCGAAGGTCGCAGCGATCAAGGAGTTCATCCCGCTGTGGGCGCAGGGCGACGTCTGGGCATGGGAGAACCGGGACGAGTGGATCCGGAAGTACTACGTCGAGAGCGAGGGGGTCTCGTACGAGGACGGCAGGCGGATCGTCGACACCGTCGGCCAGAAACCGGCATATCCCACCGACTGGGACTCCGCGATCGAATGGACGCAGGAGACCTCGGAACTGCTCGACGAGGCCGGATGGTTCGACGAGTTCGACGTCGAGCAGATCTTCGATCGCAGATTCGAAACGATTGCCGCGGAGTCGGTTCCGCAGGAGTACCGGAAGGGGTCGGATTCGTGACCAGCACACTGACACAACCGGTGGAGGTCGGCGCCCGCCCGCCGGACCCCGTCGATCCGCCACCGACGGACGGGATCAGGCCGCTTCGGCGGCTCGGTCTCCGCAAGGCCGTCCCGTTCTCGCGCATGACCGGCGTGGTTCTGCTGCTCGCCGCGTGGGCGACCGGTTCGGGTGCCGGGTGGATCGACGACCGCAAGCTCTCCGCTCCCTGGACGGTGGTGACCAGCGCGGTCGAACTCGTCGCGGAAGGAACTCTGCAACAACACATCCTGGCATCGCTGAGCCGCGCCGTGCTCGGCTTCGTGATCGGATGCGTCATCGGCACCGCGCTCGCGCTCGCATCCGGCCTGACCCGCACCGGTGAAGCCCTGATCGACGGCCCCGTGCAGTTCAAGCGCGCGATCCCGACGCTGGGTCTCATCCCGCTGCTGATCCTGTGGCTCGGCATCGGCGAGACCTTCAAGATCACGGTGATCGCGCTCGGGACGGTCGTGACCATCTACATCCAGACGCACAACGCCCTCACGGCACTCGAACAGCGTTACGTCGAACTCGCCGAGGTCCTCGGTCTCACGCGCGCACAGTTCGTGTGGAAGGTGGTGCTGCGGGGAGCGCTGCCCGGATTCTTCCTCGGTCTGCGCCTGGCGGTGACCGGTGCGTGGCTCACCCTGATCGTGGTCGAGAGCATCAATGCCGTGAGCGGTCTGGGCAAGATGATGTTCAACGCCCAGAACTACGGTCAGCCGGACGTCATCCTGGTCGGGCTGCTCGTCTACGGCGTCTTCGGTCTGGCATCCGACGCCGGCCTCCGGTTGCTCGAGCGTCGCGCGCTCGCCTGGCGGAAGACGCTGGGCGGATGAACGCCGTACGCATCCGCGGCCTGATCCGCGGCTTCGGCGACCGGAACGTCCTCGACGGGCTCGATCTCGAGATCCCCGAAGGGCAGTTCGTCGCCCTGCTCGGCAGGAGCGGATCCGGGAAGTCCACCCTGCTGCGTGCGCTCGCCGGTCTCGACTACGACGTGGAGATCCGCGGCGGCGCACTCGCGGTACCGGAGAAGGTCTCCGTCGCCTTCCAGGACTCCCGCCTGCTGCCCTGGCTGCGCGTGCTCGACAACGTCACGCTCGGACTCGACAGGCAGGGGAGGAGCCGGGGATCCGAGATGCTGGCCGAGGTCGGCCTGGCCGGACGTGAGGACGCCTGGCCGCTCGAACTCTCGGGTGGGGAGCAACAGCGTGTCGCGCTGGCCCGGGCCCTGGTGCGGGAGCCGCAGTTGCTGCTCGCCGACGAGCCGTTCGGCGCGCTCGACGCCCTGACCCGCATCAGGATGCACGGACTGCTCGACGACCTCGTCCGCGCGCACCGCCCCACGGTGCTGCTCGTGACCCACGACGTCGACGAGGCGATCGTCCTCGCCGACCGGATCGTCGTGCTGGACGAAGGATGCATCGCCGTCGACCGCCACGTGGATCTCGACAAACCCCGTTCCATCACCGACCCCGGTTTCCGGGGCATCCGGGAGGACCTCCTCACCGCCCTCGGTGTCGTCACACAACCGTGACGAAAGACCTTTCACGACAGGAGAAGACATGACCGACCGTCGATTGCACCTCAACGCCTTCCTCATGCCCATCGGCCACCACGAAGCGGCGTGGCGTCTGCCGGCGAGCGACCCGAACGCGAATCTCGACATCCAGCACTATATTTCGCTCGCCCGCACCGCCGAGCGCGGCAGGTTCGACTCGGTGTTCCTCGCCGACAGCCCCGTACTGTTCGCGAATCCCGAACGGCGTCCGAGCGGCAAGCTCGAACCCACGATCATCCTCACCACGATCGCGACGGCCACCGAGCGGATCGGTCTCATCGGGACCGCATCGACGACCTACAACGAGCCCTACAACCTCGCGCGGAGATTCGCGTCGCTGGACTTCGTCAGCGGTGGACGTGCCGGCTGGAACATCGTCACCACCGCCGGTGACGACGCCGCCCGCAACTTCGGTCTCGACGGGGTGCCGGCGCACAAGAGCCGCTACGCGCGGGCCGCCGAGTTCGTCGAGGTGTCGACCAAGCTGTGGGACAGCTGGGAGGACGACGCGATCGTCGCCGACAAGGAGGCGGCGATCCACGCCGACTCCGCGAAGGTCCACACCTTCGAACACGAGGGAGAGTTCTTCTCGGTGGCCGGGCCGCTCAACGTGCCGCGGTCACCGCAGGGCTACCCGCTGCTGGTGCAGGCGGGCTCGTCGGAGAACGGCAAGGACTTCGCCGCGCTGTACGCCGAGGCGATCTTCACCGCCCAGCCCACCTTCGAAGAGGGCAAGGCGTTCTACGACGACGTCAAGGACCGTGTCGGCAAGGTCGGCCGCGACCCGCGACAGGTGCTGATCCTCCCGGGCATCGTGCCCGTCATCGGCGATACGGAGAAGGAAGCACGGGAACTCGACGCCGAACTGGCCCGCCTGATCTCGCCCGAGTACGCCCGCCGCCAGCTCGCCGAACGGTTCGGGCTGCGGCCGGAGCAGCTTCCGCTCGACGAGCCGCTGCCGGAGAACCTGCCGTCCGAGGACGAGATCGAGGGAGCCAAGAGCCGGTACACGCTCATCGTGCAGCTCGCACGACGGGAGAACCTCACGGTGCGGCAGCTCATCGAACGCCTCGGCGGCGGTCGTGGCCACCGCACCTTCGCGGGCACGGCCGAGCAGGTGGCCGACACGATCGAGCACTGGTTCCACAGCGGTGCGGCCGACGGCTTCAACATCATGCCCGCGGTGCTGCCGTCGGGGCTCGAGAAGTTCGTCGACGGTGTGGTGCCGATCCTGCAGGAGCGCGGTCTGTTCCGCACCGAGTACACCGAAGCCACCCTGCGTGGGCACTACGGACTCCCACGGCCGGAGAACCAGTTCACCGTCGGCAGGGCGTTCAGGGGGCTCGCGACGCAGCCCTGAGCCTCACCGCACGGGGAACGCGAACCTACAGGCTGTACGTCGACGGCGCCGCCGGACCGACCGCCCTCTATGCTCTGCGCCATGTCATCGCAGAGCCGGGCGGGTGCTTCGGACGGCGCCGCCGCCGACGTCATCGTGGTGGGCAGTGGATTCGGTGGTGCCGTCGCGGCACTGCGCCTGAGTGAACAGGGCCGGAAGGTCCTCGTGCTCGAACAGGGCCGACGGCACACCCGGGACGATTTCGCCGCCGCCCGCCGCGATCCCCGTCGCTATCTGTGGATGCCCGAGATCGGGCTGCGCGGCTTCTTCTCCCAGCGCGTCCTCTCCCACGTCGGGATCATCGGGGGAGTCGGCGTGGGAGGCGGCAGCATCGTCTGGGCGGGTGTCCTGCTCGAACCGAAGGATGCCTTCTTCACCGATCCCGCCTGGCCGTCGGTGCCGGACGGATGGCGCGCGGAGCTGACCGAGCACTACCGGACGGCCGCCCGCATGCTCGGCCGCGCCACCGCTCCGATCACGGGGCCCATGGACGAGCACCTGGAGGTCGTCGCGCGCCGGGCCGGCGCGGGTGAGACGTACGGTCCGACGCCGATGGCGATCTATTTCGGTGAGGAGGGTGTCACCGTTCCCGATCCCTTCTTCGGTGGTGAGGGACCGGAGCGCACCGGATGCGTGATGTGCGGCGGATGCCTCGTCGGATGCCCGTACGGCAGCAAGAACACCCTCGACCTCAACTATCTGTGGCTCGCGCAGCGTCGCGGAGCCGAGATCCGATCCGACAGCCGCGTGGTGTCCGTCGCCGCCCTCGATGCCGGCGGGTACGAAGTGGAACTCGCCGACGGGGAGCGTCTGCGCGCCGGTGAGGTCGTCCTCGCCGCCGGTGTCCTCGGCACCGTGGAACTGTTGTTCCGGTCGCGGGAGAACGGGGGACTGCCGAACGTCTCGGAGCGTCTCGGCGTCGGCGTGCGCACCAACTCGGAGGCGATCACCGCCGTGCTTGCCGACGACGTCGACGTCGACCTCACCCGCGGACCGACGATCTCGAGCGAGTTCTACCCGGACGAACGCACCCACGTCACGCAGAACCGCTACGTCGGGGGATGGCACATGCGATTGCAGCTCGGGCCGCTGGTGGACGGCGTCGATCCCCGTCGGCGACGGCGCGAGGCGCTGCGGGCGCTGGCGTCGCGCCCTGCACTGCAACTGCGGACGATGTTCGCACGCAACTTCATCCGCCGGCTCAGCGTGTTCACGGTGATGCAGGACGTGGAGAACGAGATCCGTCTGGTCTTCGACCGGTCGCCGGTGCGGCCCTGGCGGCGCGTGCTGCGTTCACGGGCAGGAGAGGGGCTGCAGGCACCGAGCTATCTGCCCCAGGCGAATGCCGTCGCCCGCTCGTTCGCCGAGTCGATCGGCGGACGACCGCTCAACCTGCTGCTCGAGAGCATCGGGGGCAAGTCCATCACCGCGCACATCCTCGGAGGCGCGTCCATGGGCACCGACGCGGCGGACGGCGTGATCGACACCGATCACCAGGTGTTCGGGCATCCGGGTCTGTACGTCGTGGACGGTTCCGCGATCCCCGCCAACGTCGGAGTCAACCCGTCACTCACCATCACGGCGATGGCCGAACGGTTCGCGGCACGCTACGCCGCGCGTCGTGCCTCCGACCACCCGTCCCGCACAGCCACATTCGCGCACACCACCGAGGAGAACTCATGACGACACGGGACACCGGCGCGCTGCCGCGATCGATACGCGGACTGCAGCAACGATTCCGGACCCTGCATGCCGACGCGCTTCCGGCCGCCGGTGCCTACCGGGCCGTCTTCGTCGGACCGGCCGCGTTGCGGGCCGCCGCGCCCCGCGCCATCGCGCTCGGTGGGATGCCCCGGTGGTACGGCAAGCGGTTCGCCGACGACGGCAGCGCCGTGAACCTCCTCGCCGACGCAGACGGCACCCTGCGCGAGGTGCTGCCCATGCGGGTCGCGCTCGAACCGTCGTGGCTCGACGGCCGTCCCGCAATCGTCGTGTCGTACGGATCGGACGGGCCGGTGCCGTGGCGCTGGGTCCGCGACGAGTTCCGCCCCATCGACGACGGGACCCTCCTCGGTCTCACCTTCGTGGCGGCTCCGGCCTCGCGGATCGCGGCGTCACCGTTCACGCTCGTGCGCGACGCCTGACCGGCCGCACGGGCCCGTCGTCAGTCGACCAGCGCCACCGACGTGACGCGGTGCAGCACGAAACTGCGCACCGAGCCGGTCGCCGGGTCGAAGGCCTGCACCTGCCCGCCGCCCACCGACACCGGGTCGACGATGCGGCGCGTCGCCACCCCCTGCGCGTCGACGTAGCCGAGGGTGACGCTGCGCTTGCCGTGCACAGCCAGTTGCAGCAGCGCGAGTGTCGCCGCACCGCCGGATCGGCTGCCGTCACCACGTGCCGAGGCCGTCGGTGTCGCGGCCTCCGCACGGTCGCCGGCGCGCAGCGTGCGCACGAGGGTGTCGAGTTGCTCGTCGCTCGGCGCGGTGGGTCCGGCATAGCGGGCCCGGGCACGCGGCATCGCAACACGGGCGCCCCGGGGCCGTAGATCCACGATCGCTCCCGAGGCGTCCTCCCCGGCGGGCGCGAAGCCCGCGGCGCGCAGCTCGGTGAGCACCTCGGCGAGAGGCGCCTGCGAGATCGCGACGGTCGGGGCGACCGCGCGCAGGGCGAGCGTGGCGGCGACCGGGGCGGACAGCACCTCGGTGAGCAGGGCCGGATCGTCGGCGCGGACGAAGGACGTCGCCACACCGGCCCGCAGGCGTCCGTGGCGACGCGCGACGTCGTCGATCAGGTAGGTGAGCGACTGCGGCACCGGTGTGCGCGAATGCGTCGCGAACAGTCCGTGCAGGTCGCTCGCGCCGAGACCGGCGTCGAGCGCGCGCCGGATACTGCTGTCGCCGATCCGGTAGACGGTCGCGGCACCGGCCGATTCGACATCGGCGACGAGCGCGATCCGCTCGCCGAGTTCGGGGACGAGCGGGCCGGGAGCGACGACCGTGAGGTCGGCCTGGACGAGCACGTAATCGACGGGTTCGGGCAGCACCGCCGCCATCTCGGCCTCGGCGTCGCCGCCGTGCAGCAGCGCCTTGCCCGGCGACGCGAGCATGCCGTGCGCGACGAGACCGAGTGTCGTCGCCTCCCGCACGGTCTCCACGACACTCGTCGTGTCGAAACGACCCGCCCAGCGCGGACGACGCCACGCCGCAGCGGCACGCAGGTCGGCGACGTCCGTGCCCGCCGCCGGCACGTCGGAGAGGACGTCGAGCAGCAGCCGCCGGTCACGGGCGGCGGTGGGGGACTTCACCTCGTCGGACAGTGCGGCGACCGGCTTGTCGTTCTGGTCGCGGCGGCCGATCAGCCAGGGCCGGCGCGGCAGGTCGAGCCAGGCACCGGCGAGCACGGCCCAGCGGTAGGCGGGGGAGGACGTGAGCCACGCGTCGGTGGCGGTGGTCGGGGCCCAGTGATCGTCGTCCCCGGGTGTCGGCGGGTCGGGGAGGCCGCGCGCGATCAGACCGGCACCGGCAAGGACCTCGACGACGAGCGCCGTCTCCTCGTCGTCGAGTCCGACCGCCTTCCCGACGCGATGCAGTTCGCGGACGCCGAGCCCTCCGGCCTTGAGGACGGGAGCGGGTTGCGCCCCGAGAATGTCGAGAACGTCCTCGCAGTGCCGCAACAGTTCGAGGGCGGCACCGGCAGCGGTCGCGTTGACGTCGGCGGTCGAGCGGGTGGGTTTCGGTGCGCGCGGGGGAGCGAGCGCCGCCGGATCGAAGGGGGCGTCGTCGCGCAGCGCTTGGCCCACCCGGTGGGGGAGTTCGACGGTCTCGTCGTCGATACGGAAGAGCAGCCCGGCAGCGAGCAGCTTCTGCACGGGCCGGTCGGCGGGAGTGTCCGGCGCGGCGTCGCGGGTCCGGCCGATCGGGGACGTGCGCGACAGGGTGTCGAGGATGCTGCGCTGCTCGGGCGGGAGAGCCGCGAGGAGGTCGTCGAGTTCCTGCCGGGACGGTCCGGTGACGTCGCCGGTGCGTCCGACGCGCCACGGAACGGCGTCCACGGCGGCGGCAACGAGACGCAGCTCGTCGGTGGACCCCCACACGAGCAGCAGCGAGCGCAGGGTGGACAGGATCCGGTCGAGATTCCTCGCGCTGATGCGGCCGGAGACCTCGTCGAGCACGGCGGCGCGGGAGACGGGGGTGTCCACCGCTCCGAGACGGGCCAGGACCTCGACGATCCCGAAGGCGGCGGTGTCGAGTTCGTCGGCCGCACGGAAGACCGAGGCGCGTTGCTGCGCTCGGCTCGCGAGCACGTTCATGCTCGCCGGTGGCGGCACCACGAGATCGGGACGGGCACGCAGCGTGGCGGCCAGATCCGTGTCGCGTCGACCTGCCAGCCAGCGGGCGAGGGAGTCCGAGGCGGTGTCGGGAGCGGGCGTGGTCGGGGACATCCCCTCCAGATTAGAGACCTGCGGTAGCAGGCCCCGAACTCACCTGCCAAAATGAGCGCATGGCTACCTCTTCGAAAAAGCATTACGTCGACCACGGATGGCCCGAGCTGGCCGACGGTGAGCACGCTGTCACCGAACTGTCGTCCACGCGTTCCGGTCCGCTCTCCCCGTACGGTGAGGACACCGTGTTCCCGTTGCCGGTCGAGGACCTGCCCTACACGCATCCGAAGACGGTGATCAACCGCTGATCCGATCGCGGATCACCGAACAGGCTCTTCCGTACGACGCCCGGTCCCTTCGTGGGGCCGGGCGTCGTCGTGTGAGGGAGGAACGAGCTCGTCCGCATATGCGGAAGGGCCCCGCACCGTGATCGGTGCGGGGCCCTTCCGGGATGTTCGGGGTGTTACTGCGGGAGCACCGCGCGAACGGCGTCCAGGATGTTCGGGTCGAGCTCGACACCGGCGTCCTGGAGTGCGGTGACGCCCTGCTCGAAGCCGGCCAGGATGCCCTGGACCTCGGCGGGGAGAGCGGGGGTCTCCGGAAGCTGCGGGACAGCGTTCTGGATGGCGGGCGCAGGGGTCTCGGCGGGAGCGCTGGGGGCTGCGTCGACGGAGCGCTGCGTGGGCGCGCTCGACAGTCCGAGGCTCGACGAGCAGGAGGGCCATGCGCCCCAGCCCTGGCCGGCGAGGACACGCTCGGCGACGGCGATCTGCTGTTCGCGGCTGGCCTGGTGGGCCGTGGCAGCGTATTCCTGGCCACCGTAGGCGTTCCAGGTGCTCGGCGAGAACTGCAGGCCGCCCTGGAAACCGTTGCCGGTGTTGATCGCCCAGTTGCCACCGGACTCGCACTGTGCGAGGCGGTCCCAGTCGGAGTCGGGAGCGGCAGCGGCGGTGCCGCTGAACGCGACACCCGTGACGCCGAGGACTGCACCCGTCAGCGCGAACTTGGCGACGGTACGACCGGTATTGGTGGGCTTGCGATGGCGTCCGCTCATGTCGGTTCCGTGTTCCTCTCCGTACGCACCTACGAGGTCAGCTGTCGGGTTCGGGCTGAAGAGGTTGCCCGGCCGTGTCGCTCCGTTGGGAGCGCCTTCGGCTTCACCCCGAGGACCGTCGCGGTTGCGTCGGCCCGGGCCTCCTGGACACCGTCCGGCTGTGGGCCGATCGGTTCCTGGGAGACCGGTGGGTCCCCCGTTTCCTGTCCCCTGTGGATCGTTCGTCGGGACTTCCGGAACCACGGGACAGGAATTTGGCGCGGCGGTTCCGGACCGGTCGAGCCAGGCGGTTCGACCGGACATGACGGTAACGGTTCCGAGGGCGAAGTGTCACCAATTGATAACGCGCCGATTCGCGTGGCGACAGACGTGCGTGGCGCAGATCAGGGAATAAAGTCCCAGGTAGTGGGGTTCGGGTACCCGAAAATCCGTTTCGAGTCCCGCCCGTTATCCGCTCGTTATGTGAGAAAGATCACATGTAACTCGGGCGGGCATCCACAGGAACGATCTCCCGCCCCAAGGGCATCAGGGAGATCGGGATCATCTTCAGGTTCGCGACGGCGAGCGGGATACCGATGATCGTGACGGCCATGGCGATCGCGGTGGCGATGTGGCCGAGGGCCAACCAGATGCCGGCCACCAGGATCCAGATGACGTTGCCGATCAGCGACATGGCGCCGGCCGTCGGCTTGTCGACCGTCGTCTTGCCGAAGGGCCACAGCGCATAGATGCCGATCCGGAACGACGCGATGCCGAACGGGATGGTGATGATGAGGATGCAGCAGATCAGACCTGCCGCGAAGTAGCCGAGCGCGAGCCACAGCCCGCCGAAGATCAGCCAGATGATGTTGAGCAGGATCCTCATGTCCGGTCTCCGTTCCGAGCGCGCCGGCCCGAGCGCAGCGCGAAGGCGATGGCGAGGGCGAAGCCCAACGGCCATGCGAGGGTCAACAGGTACAGCACGAGCCCGGGCTTGCCGTCGGTGAGCGCCGGAATGAGGAAGATGGCGACGACCGCCACCACACCGACGACGAAGCAGGCGATCGCGGCCTTCAGGAGGCCGTTACGCGGGGCGGCAGACGAATCCGAAGATGAAGTACCCACGTGACCACGGTAGTCGCCGCAAGGACGGACGGTGACGTCCGGGAGCGGGAAGACGATTCGGGGGCGGACCCACCTCTGCGGGTACACTGACAGGTGTCCACGCGTCCCGCTCGACCGAGTCGGGGCGCGTTGTTTTGCATGTTGAACGGTTGCCCCACTGTGGGGCACAGCTGTCGAGGAGCAGGTGAGCGCGGTGCCGACCGGCAAGGTGAAGTGGTACGACGTCGAGAAGGGCTTCGGCTTCCTGTCCCAGGACGAGGGCGAGGACGTCTACGTCCGCGCCTCGGCGCTCCCGGAGGGAGTGGAAGCGCTCAAGCCCGGCCAGCGCGTCGAGTTCGGTATGGCGGTGGGCCGCCGGGGTCCGCAGGCGCTGAAGGTCGAGCTCCTCGAGCAGCCCACGCTGCGGCAGGGTCGCCGCGAGGCTCCCGCCCAGCAGAAGCGCCGCGCGCCGGACGAGCTGCACGGCATGGTCGAGGACATGATCAAGCTGCTCGAAGCAGCGGTCCAGCCCGATCTGCGGCGCGGGCGTTACCCCGACCGCAAGACCGGGCAGCGCATCTCCGAGGTCATGCGGGCGATCGCGCGCGAGCTCGACCACTAGATGTAATCCTGGGACGAACCACGACGGGCCGCCCTCGCCATGTGCGAGGACGGCCCGTCGTCGTACGCGGGGCCGAAGCTCAGAACGTCTTGACGGCCCACACGGCGTGCGCGATCGGTTCACCGGCCTCGTCGACCACGGCCGACGGCAGCTGGATCTCCACTCCGAGCAGCTGCAGCTCCGGAGAGCTCTCCACGGTGAGGGTGCGGCGCGCACCGGCCTCGAACATCGCGCCGTCGATGTAGGTCTGCCCGGTCTGCGTGTCGCCGTAGACGGTGAGGATGCGCCACGGCGCGTCGGCGATCTCCGACGGAAGAGACAGCTGCAGCGGGTAACCGGCCGGCACGTCGAGCTGACCGATCGGGTTCTCCACGCAGTCCTCGAGATAGAGATTGCAGTGCTGCGCGGGGTCGACCGTCACGGTCTCTCCCCGTGCGTACGCGGTGATCGTGGGGAGCGTGGGCTCGGCCGAATCGACCAGTTTCCACACCGTGGCGGCGACTCCCGCTACCACGACCACCAGGGCTACCAGCAGCAGCGCGAGAGTCTTCTTCGTCCGGGCCTGCAACTCAACTGTTCCAATCTTCGGTGGGGGATCCACCGGCGCGCCTTCGCCCGGCAGCCGTCTCGGTGGAGACGCGTTCGGGTCGACGGCCGCCGAATCCCGGCAACAATGTCCCCCCACGGTATGTCAGCACCGTCTGCGCGAATCCGAGAACCAGCGCTACGGAGACCACAGCGAACCCGAGCCACAGTTCGGTCGGCAACAGCACACCCATTGCTCCGCCGAACACCCAGCTGAGCTGGAGGACCGTCTCGGACCTGCCGAATCCGGACGCGATCGACTCCTCGGGAAGGTCCTGCTGGAGCGATGCGTCGAGCGAGACCTTGGCCAGCGCGCTGGCGCACGCCGCCACGAGCGCCGCCAGCGCGGCGGCCAGGACGTTGCCGGTCGCGGCGACGACGGCGGCCACGACGACGACCGCGGCGGTGCATCGCACGACAATCAGAGCGGGCCGTCCGAGCGCGAGTCGCGCCCCGGTGGCGTTGCCCGCGAAGTTGCCGACCGCAGCGGCGGCACCGACACCACCGAGCATCGCGGCCTGCATGAGCGGATCCTGCCCGGTGGTGTTCTTCGCGACGAACGCCATGAACAAGGTCAGGAAGCCGGTGAGGATGCGGATCGTGCCGTTGCCCCACAGCCCGGTCACCACCGCCCGTCCCAGCGGTTGCTTGCGTTTGCCGGACTTGGTGACGATCACCTCGGTCACGGTGTCGGCGTTCAGCACCTCGGTGCGCGCGTCGGAGCGGTGGTACGACAGCGTCGCCGGCACCTCGCCCTCGGTGACCTCGACCCAGGCAGGGATACGCATGCTCAGGTAGGCGCCGAATGCGGTGATCCCGGCGCACAGCCACAGCGCGCCCGACGAACCGAACGCCCACGCTGCGGCCGCCGCGATCGCGCCGGCGCCGATCGTGCCGCCGACCAGGCCGAAGACCGTCAACCGGGAGTTCACCCGCACCAGGTCGATCTCCGGTGGCAGGACTCTGGGTGTCACCGCGGATTTGAGCACCGCGAACGATTTGCTCAGCACCATCATGCCGAGGGCCGCCGGATACAACAGCCAGCTGTCGAAGTTGAACACCAGCACCACTGCGAGCACCGTGCGCAGCGCGAACGACGTCGCCAGAGCGACGCGACGACCGTGTTGCAACCTGTCGAGCAACGGCCCGATGAGCGGGGCGATGATCGCGAACGGCGCGATCGTGATGAGCAGATACAGCGCGACCTTCGTCCTGTCCTCACCGGTGGCCGCCGAGAAGAACAGGGTGTTCGCGAGCGCGACGGCGATGGCCGCGTCGGAGGCGAAGTTCGCCATCGTCGCGTAGGTGAGCGCGGTCAGGCCCGACTTGTCGGCGCCGTCGGCCGTGGCCGCTCGACGGAAGGTCGCGATGCCCTTCGAGGTGAGTTCGCGGCTGCGCAGGGCCGCGACCCGCGTCACCGTCAACTTCCGCGGCATGCGCGGGGCGCGCGGCGAGTCGGTCTCGGACGAGGACTCCGTCCGACCGGCGGCCGACGCACCCGGTGGCCGGCGCGGATGGTCGACGGGATGCAGGGGCGGCAGGGGAGTGCGACGGCCCGAGACGCGGCGCGGAGGCGGATAGTTGCTGTACCCCGGATGCTGCGAACCCGGGGCACGGCCGTCCGCTCCCTCGGGGGCGGGTCGCTCGTCCGGTTCGGTCACGTCTTCGATTCTTCCCCACGCGATAGCGGCTGTAACACAAGGGCGGCACGTGGCCCGAGTGACGCGTGTCGCGATCGGTATGCCACCCGGATCACTCCACGAAACGCACTTCGAACAGCGTCGGCCAGTACTTGCCCGTCACCAGGAACCGATCGGTCCCGGGGATCTGCGCGATGCCGTTGAGGACGTCCACATCGGCGTCCTCGGGCAGCCGATCGCGCAGCGGAGCCGCATCGACCCGGGCCTCCACGCGGCCCGACGCCGGATCGATCAGCACGATCTCGTCCGTCTGCCACACGTTCGCCCAGACCCTGCCGTCCTCGGTGCACTCGAGTTCGTTGAGCTCCGACACGGCACGCCCGTCCCGGTGCACGGTGACGCGCCCGAGTTCGTCGAAGGTGGCCGGGTCGCGGAAGATCAGCTCGGCCGAGCCGTCGCTCATCACCAGGCGGTCGGGTTGCGCGCACAGCCCCCAGCCCTCGCCGTCGTAGTCGACCCGGCGCTTCTCGAGGAGGGTGTCGCGATCGCGGACGACGGCCGTGCCGTCCTTCCAGGTCAGCTGCCACAGCTCGTCGCCGACCACGGTGATGCCCTCACCGAAGAAGTCGTCGAGGACGGGTTCGCGGGTGCGCTCGGTCTCGGCGAGGGCGACGGTGCCGCCGTCGAGGTCGACTTGCCGGGCCGATACCCACGATCGCCCGGCCCGGCCGGTGCCTTCGAGCAGTTCGCCCTCGTCGATCTCGAGGCCCTGGGTGAACGCTTCCGGATCGTGGGGGTGCGTGGCGACGACCTCCACACCGAGTTCGGTGGCGGGCGGACCGGGTTCGGCGACGAGATCGTCGCCGCATCCGGCGGTGGTGACGCAGACGACCGTCGCGACCGCGGCCGAGAGGAGAAGACGGGACACGCGCCCATCCTGCACCTCGCGTGTGAGCGGTGCGTGTACGACCTTCCGCGACCCGCAGGCGCCGGAGCAGACAGGTCAGGCAGAATGGGGGCCGTGAGTGTTGCCTCTGCTTCCACTTCCCGAGGAACGAACCCCGTGGTCGATCCGGCGGTGCGTTCCGTGCTCGCCGACGCCGTCGACCTCGCCCGGGCCGCACTCGACGAACTCGGGGACGGTGGAGTCGGCGCCTATCTGGGCGTGACGCGCGAGGACGAGTGCTCGGCCACCCATCGTTTCGCCTCGGAGTTGCCGGGCTACCGCGGGTGGCAGTGGGCCGTCGTCGTGGCCGCCGCCCCGGACTCGGATCGGGTGACGGTGAGCGAACTCGTGCTCCTGCCCGGTCCCGACGCGCTCGTCGCGCCCGAGTGGGTGCCGTGGAGCGAGCGGATCCGTCCCGGCGATCTGGGCCCCGGCGACCTGCTGGCTCCCGCTCCCGACGACGTGCGCCTGGTCCCCGGTTACATGCAGTCCGGCGACCCAGAGGTCGACGAGACCGCTCTCGAGATCGGGCTGGGCCGCAAGCAGGTCATGAGCCTGGAGGGTCGCCTCGAGGCAGCGCAGCGCTGGTTCGACGGAGAGTACGGCCCCGGCTCGGAGATGGCGAAGGCCGCTCCGTCCTCGTGCCGCCTGTGCGGTTTCTACCTTCCGCTCGCCGGATCGCTGCGCGCGGCCTTCGGCGTCTGCGGGAACGAGTTCGCCGCCGACGGTCACGTCGTGCATGCCGAGTACGGGTGCGGCGCGCATTCCGACACGACCCTGCCCACCGGCGCCGGTTCGCCGATCTACGAGGCGTTCGACGATTCGGCAGTGGAGGTCGTCGAGCTCGGGCCGGCCACCGAGTCCGCGCCGACCGATTCCGCGCCGACCGATTCCACCGCCGAGTCGTCCGAGCCGTCCCCGCCCGAGTCGGAACAGACCGACTGACGTGACCCGGCCGGACCCCGCGGATCCGTTCGGGACCGCGGCGTTACGCGAAGGGATCATCGCGGCCTGGTCGTCGTCGCCCACCCGTCTGCGCGAGGACGCGGCCACCGAGGCCGATCACGTCCGTGCGGGGTACCGCGACCGCGTCCTGACCGAGCTCGCCCAGAACGCCGCCGACGCCGCGGCACGTGCCGGTGTGCCGGGTGAGTTGCGGGTGTGGTTCGCCGAAGGCCGTCTCCACGTCGCGAACATCGGTGAGCCGCTCGACGAGGGCGGTGTCCACGCGCTGACCGCGCTGCGCTCGTCGAACAAGACCGGCGCGGGATCCACCGTGGGGCGGTTCGGTGTCGGCTTCACGGCGGTGCTGTCGGTCTCCGACGACATCGAGGTGCGTTCGCGCACCGGTTCGCTCCACTTCTCGGCCGACCGCACCCGCGCGGTGCTCGCCGAGCGGAACCTGCCCGAGCCGGAATCCGGTGTCCCGGCGCTGCGCCTCGTGTGGCCGACGGAGACACCGCCGGCGACCGGCAGCGACACCGAAGTCGTGCTCGTCCTACGCCCGGGAGTCGACGCGGTCGCGTTGCTCGACGCCTTCCGTTCCGAGGCCCACGACATCCTGCTCGAACTCCCGGGCCTGCACACCCTCGTCGTCGCAGACGACGAATTCACCCGTCACCGGCGCGAACTCGACAGCGGCCTATGGGAGGTGCGGATCGGCGATCGCACCTGGTGGGAGTTCACCGGAGCGTCGGCGCGATGGCTGGTGCCCGTCGTCGACGGGCGGATCGACCCGGTCCGCAACGACGTCCTGCGGGCCCCCACCCGCTCCGACGAGGAGCTGTCGCTCCCTGCGATCGTCGTCGCCGACGTCGCCATGCAACCCGACCGGCGGCGTGTGCTTCCCGGTGCCCATGTCGAGAACGTCGCCCGCGGATACGCGCGGTTCGTCGCGGCTCTGCCCGCCGAGCAGCGACTCGACCTGGTGCCCCTGCCGGGTTTCGCGCGCAGCGAGGTCGACGGACGGATCCGCGAGGCGATCCTCGACGAGCTGGCTGCCGGCGCGTGGCTTCCCGCCGCCGACGGCAGCGCCGATCTGGTGCCCGACCGGGCCGTCGCACTCCCCGGTCTCACCGACGAGCTCGCCGACGTCCTCGGCGAGGTCGTCCCGGGACTCGTGATCCCCGAGTTGTGCGGGCCGCGACATGCCTCCGCGCTGACCGCCGTCGGCGTGCATCGGCTCGGTCTCGCGCGACTGGCCGAACTGCTCTCCGGGCACGAACGCGATCCGAAGTGGTGGAACCGCCTGTACGAGGCGCTCACTCCGCTCGTTGTCGACGCGGTCGCAGCCGAGGAACTCGCGTCCCTTCCCGTTCCGCTGTCGGACGGCCGGACCGTGACCGGCCCGCGCACGGCCGTGCTCGCGACGCAACTGCAGGATCTCGGCCCGGTGTCGATGCCGTGGGTGCGTCTCGTCCATCCCGACGCCGCGCATCCGCTGCTCGCCCGGCTCGGAGCCGGCACCGTGACGGTCGAGGACCTGCTCGCCGACCCGGCGCTCGTCGCGGCCGTCGAGGACACCGATCCCGACGACATCGACCCGGACGGCGACTTCCCGGCCGGTGAGCTCGCCGACGTCGTGCTGCGGCTGGTGCCGCTCGTGTCGCCCACGGCCGTGCCCCGCGAACTCGGGGCGCTGCTGTTGCCCGACGCCCACGGCGACCTCGTCCCCGCCGACGAACTGCTGCTTCCCGGTGCACCGCTCGCAGAAGTGCTGGTCGCGGACGCGCCCTTCGGCACCGTCGACCCGTCCGTCCCCGACCGGTACGGCGCCGACGCCCTGCGCGCGATCGGTGTGGGCTGGGGTTTCACGGTCCTGCGCGCGGAACTGCCGACCGGACCCGACCACGACCTGCCCGACGAGCACCTGTGGTGGGAGCGGCTCGACGACGATCCCGAGGTGCTCGTCGCCGTGCGCGACCTCGATCTCGTCGACGATCGCCGCTGGTCGCGGGCATTGACCCTGCTGGCCGCCGAACCTGCGACGGCCGAGGCGATCACCGACCCCGCCGGATACACGGCGTGGTACCTGCGCACCCGCGCGTCGCTCGACGGCCGGCCTCTGGGGCACTACCGATTCGCCGACGACACCCTCTTCGAGGGTCTGCTCGACCCCTGCACCCACCCCGACGCATCGGCCTTCCGCAGCGCCCTCGCCGGTACGCGGATCGACGACACCGATCTGGCACAAACACTGCTCGACCGGCTCGCGGACGACAGCAGGTCGCCGGGACCGGCCGCGATCGTCGCCGCCCACGACGCGCTCGCAGCGGCCTTCTCGTCGGGTGGTCTCGACCCGGAGTCGGTGACCCTGCCCGACGGGGTGCGCAGCCTGGTGGGTGTCGTCGTCGATGCAGCCGACGCTCTCGTGCCCGACCGTCCGTGGTTCGCGGCCGCGATCCCGCACGACCGGCTCGTCACCGGGGGCCGGGGAACCGCCCACGCGCTCGCGGACGTGCTCGACATCGCCGTGGCATCCGCGGTGATCGACGCCGAACCTGTCGAGCAGGGCCGGAGTTCGACGTGGGAGCGCGAACCGGCCGCGGTCCTGGCCGGGATCGTCGCGGGTGTGCCGCTTCCGCGCGGGGTGCTCGCGCTGCACGACCGACTCGTCGTCCGCTGCTCCGGAGCGCTGACCGGTGAGGTCGAGGTCCCGTGGTGGGTCGACGCGGCCGGCACCGTCCACAGCACACCGGCCGGTCTGGCGGCGGCACTCACCGCGTTCGCGGCTCCGGACGTGAGAACCGAACCGTGACGCTCGATGCCGCGGTGCTCGACTGGATGGTGTCGATCCGTGAGCCGGGGCTGACCACCGCCGTGACCGCACTCACCCACACGGGCGGGGGAGTCGCCACGACCCTGATCGCCGCGGTGACGACGCTGCTGCTGGTGCGGGCCGATCGTCTGTCCGACGCCGTCCTCGTCGCCGGAGCGGTCCTCACGGGCTGGCCGGTGATGGTCCTGCTCAAGAATCTGTTCGGCCGCGTCCGGCCACCGGAACCCGAACGGCTGCTGGCCCTGCACACCGAATCGTTCCCGTCCGGACATGCGATGACCAGCGCCGTTCTGGCCACGGTGCTCATCGCGGTCGTCGTGCGCACATGGCCGCGGGGCGATCGCCGCCGGACCGCCGCGACGATCGCGCTCGCCGCCTACACCGTCGTGATCGGGCTCTCCCGCGTCTACCTCGCGGCGCACTGGTTCACCGATGTCGTCGCGGGCTGGATCTTCGGGATCACATGGGCACTGCTGTGGGTGTGGTTGATCACTCGGGTGCGGATCCGTCGCTGACACCGCTGCGGGCGTGTCGCGGACGGCTGTGGGCGAGGGTCAGTCCAGCCCCACCTGGGCACCCCGGTCGCCGCGCCGGGCGGCCCGGCGCTGCAGCAGGAAGAGCGCAGTTCCCAGCAGCCCCACCACGATTCCCGCCACGCAGACCGGGAGCACATCGTCCCGGAGCTCGCCGCCCACCACCGCCACGACGACGGTCGCCACCACCCACAGACCGGTTCCCACGGCGAGCGCGGGGCGAGGGTCGGCGAGGCGTCGGATGCGGGCTGCGACGAGCTGGGCGGGTTCCACGGTTTGCAGATTAGTTCCTTCGCGCTGCAATAATCGGTTCCCGTTGCGACGCCCCGTACTCGACGAGCGGATTTGTGGACATGGCCGTAGGCACCGACTCCAAGCGAACGTCCTTTCTGGACACCTATTTCAAGATCACGGAACGCGGTTCCACCGTGTCCCGGGAGGTGCGTGGCGGCATCGTCACGTTCTTCGCGATGTCGTACATCGTGGTCCTCAACCCGCTGATCCTCGGTAGCTTCTCCGCCGACGACGCGAGCGCGAAGGTCGACGTGATGGGCAACATCCTGCCCATCAACCAGGTCGCCGCCGTCACCGCGCTGGTCGCCGGCTTCATGAGCATCGTCTTCGGTGTGGTCGCCAACTATCCGTTCGCCATCGCCGCCGGCCTCGGCATCAACAGCCTGCTCGCGGTGACCATCGCGCCGCAGGTCACCTGGCCCGAAGCGATGGGCCTGGTCGTCATCGACGGCATCATCATCGTCGTGCTGGCCCTGACCGGTTTCCGCACCGCCGTCTTCAACGCGATCCCGGCAGAACTCAAGGCCGCCATCGCCGCCGGTATCGGCGCGTTCATCGCCATGATCGGCCTCGTCGACGCCGGCTTCGTCCGCCGCATCCCCGACGCCGCCGGCACCACCGTGCCCGTCGGCCTGGGCATCGACGGATCGATCGCGTCGTGGCCGACCTTCGTCTTCGTCATCGGCGTGCTGCTGATGGGTGTTCTCGTCGCACGCAAGGTGCGCGGCGGACTGCTGATCGGCATCGTCGCCACCACGATCCTGTCGATGATCATCGAGGCCATCGCCGACGTCGGCCCCTCGCTGGGCACCAACCCCAAGGGCTGGAACCTCAGCACCCCCGAGGCCCCCGACTCCTTCTTCGGTATCCCGAACCTGAGCCTCGTCGGCAACGTCGACCTGTTCGGCGCGTTCACCCGCATCGGCGTGATCGCCGCGACCCTGCTCGTGTTCACCCTCGTCCTCGCGAACTTCTTCGACGCCATGGGCACCATGACCGGTCTCGGCAAGGAAGCCGGCCTGGCCGACAAGAACGGCACCCTGCCCGGCATCGGCAAGGCCCTCGTCGTCGAGGGCACCGGCGCCATCGTCGGTGGCGGCGCCTCCGCCTCGTCGAACACGGTGTTCGTCGAATCGGCCTCGGGTATCGCGGAAGGAGCCCGCACCGGTCTGGCCAACGTGGTCACCGGCGTGCTGTTCCTGCTCGCGATGTTCCTGACCCCGCTGTACGAGGTGGTACCCATCGAGGCGGCCTCCCCGGCACTCGTGGTCGTCGGCGCCCTGATGATCGGTCAGGTCCGCGACATCGACTTCACCAAGTTCGAGATCGCCCTGCCGGCCTTCCTGACCATCATGGTCATGCCGTTCACCTACTCGATCGCCAACGGCATCGGCGTCGGCTTCATCACCTGGGTGATCCTGCACGCCGCCAGCGGCAAGATCCGCACCATCCACCCGCTGATGTGGATCGTCGCAGTGCTGTTCGCCCTGTACTTCTCGGTCGATCCCCTCACGGAACTGCTCACCTAGACGGCCGACGCGTGTTTCGGGCGATGTGACGTATTCTGCACGCCATGATCTCGGATACACGCGCACTCGCCGGTGACCTCTCACTCGCCGTAGTGCGTCTGACGCGTCATTTGCGGGGGAGACGCAGCGATTCCCGAGTTTCCCTGACCCAGATCTCGGCGATGGCCACCCTCGCGCAGGAGGGTGCGATGACCCCGGGGGCACTGGCAGCACGCGAACGCGTCCAACCACCCTCGATGACCAGGGTCATCGCGTCTCTGCACGAACTCGGTCTCGTCGAACGGACACCGCACCCGACCGACGGACGACAGATCATCGTGACGCTGTCCGACGCCGGGAGCGAGCTGCTCGCCGACGAGGCGCAGGCACGCGAAGCGTGGCTGACCGAACGGCTCGAGAAGCTCGATCCCGACTCGCTCGCCACGCTGCGCGACGCCGTCGGAATCCTCACGGCGCTCGTCGCTGAAGACGACTGACCGCCCCGCGGTCGATCACGACCGACCGCACCGCGGTGGTGACGACCGACCCGGTGCGGGGGGGTGCGGGGGCGCTGGGAGAATGACCCGGTGGTTCACGTCATCGACATCGACGATCCTTCCGACCCCCGGGTGGACGACTTCCGCGATCTCAACTCCGCGGACCGTCGGCCCGACCTTCCCGGCGGCAAGGGGCTGGTGATCGCGGAGGGTGTGCTGGTGGTCCAGCGCATGCTCGACTCCCGGTTCGCACCGACGAGCCTGCTCGGAGTGGGTCGGCGGCTGGACGAACTCGCCGACGACCTGCGCGACGTCGACGTGCCGTTCTACCGCACCGATGCGGCGACCATGGCGGAGGTCGTCGGCTTCCACCTCAACCGCGGGGTGCTCGCCGTAGCGCACCGGCCCGAACCGCTGTCGCTCGACGACGTCCTCGACAAGGCGACCACGGTCGCAGTGCTCGAAGGGGTCAACGACCACGAGAACATCGGCTCGATGTTCCGCAACGCCGCCGGGCTCGGCGTCGACGGTGTGCTCTTCGGGAAGGGATGCGCCGACCCTCTGTACCGGCGTGCGGTGCGTGTGTCGATGGGGCACGTCCTCCGTGTCCCCTTCGCGCACGTCGACCGGTGGCCGTCCGACCTGGATCTGTTGCGCAGCAGTGGCTTCCAGCTGATCTCGCTGACCCCGGACCCGCGGGCGATCCCGCTCGCCGAAGCGATGACGGGGGAGAAGGTCGCGCTGCTCCTCGGTGCCGAGGGCCCGGGCCTGACCGAGCATGCGATGCGGGCGACCGACGTGCGCGCCCGCATTCCCATGGCTCCCGGCACCGATTCGCTGAACGTGGCCACCGCTGCTGCGATGGCGTTCTACGAGCGGGTGCGGCTCCCGCGATGAGCCAGGCTCGCGGCCCCGCGCCCACCCCCTGGGCGACGGGGCTCACACTGACGGCATTCTCCTTCGTCGCCACCGTCATCACCGTCGTCGCCTGCGGGCAGGCGCTCGGACGGATCCATCCGGCCCTCGCCGTCGTCGTCAATGTCGTGACGGTCGCGGGAGTCGCGCCGACCGTGTGGTCGTGGCTCCGGGTGCAGGTACTGCGCTGGCTTGCCGCCGGTTTCGTGGCCGGTGTGCCGTTCGGCTGGCTCGCGCTGATCGTGTCCTGACCGTCCCTGCGGAGCATTCCTCCCGCGGCAGGCATTCCGCAGAACGTCTCCGAAGCGCACACTCGGAAATGTCGGGTGGGCCGAAAGGAGCATCATGTCCCACGGTGCGCATGCCGAACAAGAGCACATGACGATCGGTCAGGGTCTGGCAGCCGGGATGTCGGTGGGAGCCGCCATCATCCTGACCTTGATCGGCGCGCTGCAGATCCTCCAGGGGATCGCTGCTGTCGCCGGCGACGAGTTGCTCGTCGCCGGGCCGGAATACACGTTCGCGTTCGACCTCACGACGTGGGGATGGATCCACATCGTCATCGGGGTCGCGATGGCGGTGGTGGGAATCGCATTGATCGCCGGTGCGACCTGGGCGCGCGTGGTGGCGATCGTCATCGCCGCACTGTCGATCGTGGCGAATTTCCTGTGGCTACCGAACTATCCGGGCTGGGCGATCCTGATCATCGCGCTCGACGTGATGGTGATCTGGGCCATCTCGGCGTGGAACCCCCGAGCGATCTACTCCTGAACGACCCGGTCGTGCGCCGGCCGCACGATCAGCGAAAACAGGTGCCCTTCACTCGTGATGGGCGTATGGTTTATGCGTTCCTTCCGGACGGGAGGGACGGAGGTCGTCATGGCTTGTAGAGACACCCGCCGACGCCGGAGTCGGACAGATGCCACGATTCGATCCGGTGTCGACGAGCGGATGAGCCGTGACTGGTGGTGGTGCCGGCAGCGGCACGCCGCAGGGGGAAACAGGATTCGAGATCTTCAATTTCCGGGCGGTTTCGCGGGCATCGTTCCGTCCCCCGGTCCGGCCGAGGAGGTTCGGCTATGGATTCATTCTGGGACTACGTGTGGTACACAGTCGTCGTATTCGCATTCGTGGCATATCTGATCGTCCTGTTCCAAATCATCGTCGACCTCTTCCGTGATCACTCCGTGTCCGGCTGGGTCAAAGCGGTGTGGGTCATCGGACTGGTGATCCTCCCGTACCTCACGGCACTGGTCTATCTGATCGCTCGGGGCCGCGGGATGGCACTGCGGGCGCAGCAGGCCCAAGCGGAGGCGAAGCAGGCCACCGACGAGTACATCCGGACCGTGGCGGTCGGGAAATCCCCGGCCCAGCAGATCGCCGACGCCAAGGCCCTGCTCGATTCGGGTGCGATCACACCCACGGAGTACGAACACCTCAAGGCGCAGGCGCTCGGCAACGTCACGACCGGACGCGACGGCGTGCCCATCGCGTGAACCATCGGTGCGGGGAGGGCATCGAAGGACGGTGCCCTCCCATGGTCGGCTCGTGCGATCGTCGTGTCGCGTCGGGGCAGCCGGCGGTTGAAAGTGTAAGGGTGACAGCGTAACCCGCAGCACCCTTGTTCCTCCGAATCGGATCGTGACCGCTCCTCGCGAGGGTCGGTGCACGATCGATGTCTCCTTCGTACACGAGAGGATCGTCATGTCGCATGACGTACGTCCCGACAGGGACGGGATGAGTGTGAAACAGGGCATCGCCGCAGGCACCTCGATCGGGGCCGCGATCATCCTGGCAACGGTCGGCGTCGTCCAGCTCTTCCAGGGCATCGCTGCGGTGGCCGAGGACGAAGTGTTCGTCCGGGGCGTGGAATACACGTTCAAGTTCGACTTCACCACGTGGGGATGGATCCACATCGTCCTCGGTGTCGTGATGCTGGTCGCCGGTCTCGCGTTGATGAGCGGTGCCACCTGGGCCCGTGTCACGGCGATCGTCCTCGCGGCGTTGTCGATCATCGCGAACTTCCTGTGGTTGCCGTACTACCCGTGGTGGTCGATCCTGATCATCGCGCTGGACGCGGTCGTGATCTGGGCGATCTCGACCTGGAACCCGCGCCCCGACTACTACTGACGCGACCGTGCAGAAAGACGGCCGCAGCGTCCGGGGCGATCCGGTCGCGAACGTCGCGGCCGATGACCCCCGATCGCGGACACGACGGAAAGCGCTGCACCTCACACTTCCCGGGTGTTGGGGTGCAGTGCTTTTCGCGTGCCTGTCCTTCACGCCGTCGCTGCTCCCGCGCGGCGGGATCCTGCAGGGGATGATCTGCGGGATCACCGCTGCGATCGGATACGGTCTCGGTGTGCTCGTCGCGTTCGTGTGGCGTGCGTTCGCCGACCGTCCTCCTCGACCTCCGAAGGCGACGTCGTGGTGGACCTTCGGTGTCTGTGCGGTGGTCCTCTTCGCGGTCTTCTTCGGGCTCGGTCAGTACTGGCAGCACGAGATCCGTACTCTGATGGGGGTTTCCGAGTACAACCTGGCACTTGCGGTCCTCTCCCCGCTCGTCGCGGTCGTGATGTTCGCTGTGCTGCTGGCGATCGGACGCGGTATCCGCGCTCTGTACCACTGGGCGGCACGGACACTCGACCGGTGGATCGGGCAGCGGGCCGCGAACGTCGTGGGGTGGGTTCTCGTCGCGGGACTCGTGTACGCGATCGTCTCCGGAGTGCTCCTCGCCGGCTTCATCGACGCCGCCAACGCGGCGTTCTCGGCGCGGGACACGAGAACCGAGGAAGGTGTGCAGCAACCGACGACCGCACTCCGCTCCGGTGGACCGGATTCGGTCGTTCCGTGGGATTCTCTCGGGTGGCAGGGTCGGATCTTCGTCGGGCAGGGCCCGACCACCGAGCAACTCGGCGAGTTCGCGGAAGGTCCTGCTCTGGAACCGATCCGGATCTACGCCGGCCTGGCATCGGCGGACGACACCGAGGATCGAGCGTCCCTCGCGGTCGAGGACCTCACCCGGGCAGGAGGATTCGAGCGGAGCAACCTGGTGGTGGTGACGACGACGGGGAGCGGCTGGGTGGACCCGGCCCTGGTGGACTCCGTCGAGTACCTCACCGGTGGCGACGTCGCGACGGTCGCGATCCAGTACTCCTATCTGCCCTCGTGGATCTCGTATCTCGTCGATCAGTCGAAGGCGCGGGAAGCCGGACGCGACCTGTTCGACGCGGTCTACGACGTCTGGTCGAAGCTTCCCCAGGACGCCCGCCCCCGACTGCTCGTGGCTGGGGAGAGCCTCGGTTCGTTCGGCGGGGAGACCGCCTTCAGCGGCGAGTACGACCTGCGCAATCGCACGTCGGGTACGGTCTTCGCCGGACCTCCGAATTTCAACGTCCTCTTCCGGGAGTTCAGCGATCGCAGGGAGGCCGGCAGCCCCGAGATCGAACCGGTCTTCCGGGACGGCCGCACGGTGCGGTTCACGAACGACCCGCAGGCGGAGATCCCGCCGGCGGACGAGCCGTGGGAGGGCAGCCGGGTGCTGTATCTGATGCACCCCTCGGATCCGATCGTCTGGTGGAGTCCGCGCCTGATCACGAGCGAGCCGGACTGGATCGGCGAAGCCCCCGGCCGTGACGTGCTCGAGGGCATGGTGTGGATCCCGTTCGTGACCTTCTGGCAGGTCACGGCCGATCTGCCCTTCTCCACGGGTGTCCCTGCCGGGCACGGCCACAAGTACAGCACCGAGTACGTCGACGCCTGGGCCGTCGTCCTGCAGTCCCCGGAGATCACGCCCGACGACATCGAAGAACTGAAATCCATTGTCGGAGCAGAGGAGTGACGAGTCCGACCGGGAGCGTCGCTCGACGGCACGTCAGTGCGCGGCGAGTCGCCGCCACCAGGAGGTCTTCGGTGCGGGGACGGAGATCTGTGGGACGGGGGTGCGCAGCGTGAAACTCCACGTCTCGATGTTCCGCGGGTCGAGCTCGTCGTCGCGACGGCCGACGTAGCGGAATCCGAGCCACGCCCCGTGGGCCTCCTCGACGAGCTTGCGTGGGTGGAAGGGCAGGGACTCCGGGGGAGGGGGCACGTTCGGCGGCCAGCGGAGCGGATGCTCACCCGCCCAGAACGGGCGCTCCCACACGAACGGGAGTCCCTGATCCTCGAAGAACTCGACGGTGTTCGCCCCGAAGCTGCGGCGCAGCGTGCCGCATTCCCACACGGCGAACGATCCCCACGCGCCGGCCGGATCGGAGGCCAGCAGGCACGTGCGTTCGGCGGCGGGCGTGCGCAACCACATCGCGGGTAGCTGCGAGGGGTGGCGCAGCGCGAACCGGGGGCTCGACACCACCGTCACACCGGGATAACTACCGATCCGGAATTGTTCGACGCCGTCGTCCTCACCGGCATCCCCGGCCTCGGTCAGCGGAACCCGGCCGCCGGGATCGACCTGGAGATCCGGGAACAGGCGCGACAGAAGTGCCTGGGCCGCATCGCGATCCGGGGAGAACTCGCGCAGGACCGCTGCGGGATCGGGTGCGTCGACGTACCAGAGCGTCGACACCGTCGCCGACATCGTCGACGACTTCCTCAGACGCGTCCGTTACTGCGCACACCGAGCAGCACGTCGTCCCACGAGGGGAGTGCCGGCTTGCCGCGCTTGTCCTTCGCGGGAGCCTGCGACGTGCGCGATGCGTCGGTGTCGTCGGGCACCGTGACGGCGACGGTGGTCTCCTCGTCGGCGACCGGCTCGGGGGCCGGTTCGTCGGCGGCGGGAGCCTCCAGCGCGATCGGGGCGTGCCGCTCGGCGTTCTCCGCCTCGGTGGAATCGTCGACGTCGCGCGCCGAGTAGACCGGGGTCAGGTAGCGCAGGGGGCGACCGCAGTCGGGATCGACGAGATCGGCGGCGATGTCGTCGAGCGCGGTGATCGTGCCGCCGTGAGCGTCGGGCTGGTACCGCCAGTGGGCGCGGTTCGTGGAGCGACCCGCGTGCCACCGCAGCTGCGCGACCCAGAAGCCCTCGTCGTCGCGCCAGGCGTCCCACTCGGCCTCGTCGAGGCTGTGCCCGCGAGCGCGGAAGGCCTGCGTGACGATCTCGTGGAGGGTCTCGACGGCGGGGCCGTCGGGTCGGACGGGATGGCCCTTCTTGGCCATGTCGGCCGCCCGGGACCGCTCGAGCAGGACGGGATAGGCGAACCGTTCGACCTTGGCGACCGGGATGCCGGCCTCGTCGGCCACCTGTTCGATCGAGGCGCCGCCGCGGATGCGGGCCTGGATCTCGCGAGGACGGAGCTGGCTGGTCGTCTCGATCTGGATCTGGCCGAGACGGGCCAGATCGCCGCGAGCGGCCGCGCGCAGGGTGTCGTCGACGGGAATGCGGAACTTGTCCCCCGTCGTGGGATCGGCGAGCACCACATGCTTAGCATCGGGCTCGAGACCGACCACTCGAAGCTCTCGCACCTTGACCTCCTCGCGCCGATCGCGATTGACCCGCCCGACTGTAACCGACCTGGATATTTTTCGTGGCCGGACACGCCGCGCCACGCCGAGCGACATCGCAAGAAATCCGACGCGGCGCGTTATCGTCCAGGGTTCGCCGAAATGTCTCGATGCGAGGTCGAGACTATGACGACAACGGGGCCGGATCCGACATCGGACCCGGCCCCGCTGTGCGGCGTGCTCAGAGCTGGGAGACGACCCAGTCGATGCTCTTGGTCAGCTGCGTGACGTCCTCGGGATCGATGGCCGGGAACATGCCGATGCGCAGCTGGTTGCGGCCGAGCTTGCGGTACGGCTCGGTGTCGACGATGCCGTTGGCCCGCAGGATCTTCGCGACCTGCGCCGCATCGACGGAGTCGGCGAAGTCGACGGTGCCGACGACCTGCGAACGCAGCGACGGATCGGCGACGAACGGCGTCGCGTACTCGGAGGCCTCGGCCCACTCGTACAGGCGCGAGGACGAATCCTTCGTGCGCGCGACGGCCCAGTCGAGACCGCCGTTGCCGTTGAGCCACTCGATCTGATTGGCGAACATCAGCAGGGTGGCCAGCGCCGGGGTGTTGTAGGTCTGGTCCTTGCTGCTGTTGTCGACGGCGATCGGCAGCGACAGGAACTCGGGGGTGAAGCGACCCGACTCCTTGATCTCGGCGACACGCTCGAGCGCGGCCGGGCTCATCAGCGCGATCCACAGGCCACCGTCGGCGGCGAAGCTCTTCTGCGGGGCGAAGTAATACACGTCGACGTCGGAGATGTTCACCGGCAGGCCGCCGGCGCCCGAGGTCGCGTCGATCGCGATCAGGGCGTTGTCGGAACCGGCAGGACGCTGCACGGGAACCGCGACACCCGTCGAGGTCTCGTTGTGCGCCCAGCCGATGAGGTCGGCCGACGCGTCGGCGACGATCTCCGGAGCCGAGCCCGGCTCCGAACCCACGACGATCGGGTCGCCGATGAACGGGTTCTTCTTCGCGACCGTCGCGAACTTCGACGAGAACTCGCCGTAGGTGAAGTGCTGCGAACGCTCCCGGATCAGACCGAAGGCCGCGGCGTCCCAGAAAGCGGTGGTGCCGCCGTTGCCGAGGACGACCTCGTAGCCTTCGGGCAGGGAGAACAGGTCGCGCAGACCCGAGCGGACACGGGCGACGACGTCCTTGACCGGCTTCTGCCGGTGGCTGGTGCCGAACACCGAAGCGCCGACGTCGACCAGCGACTGCAGCTGCTCGGGACGAACCTTGGACGGGCCGCAGCCGAAGCGGCCGTCTGCGGGCTTGAGGTCGGCGGGAATGATCGGTGACGCGTCTGCCATCGGAATGCGTGTCCTAAGAGTCGAGGGACATGGTGCACAGGTAGTCTAGACCGCCCCCTCGGAGCCCCCGCCGGGCGCTGGTCGGCCCGGCAGGGGAAGAGGCATCAGCGATGCGTGATCGAATCCCAGCCCGTGACCTCGGAGGCAGGGCGCGGATCGGGGCCGGTGTAGATCGCCGCGGGACGCACGAGCTTGCCCAGACGCTTCTGCTCGAGGATGTGGGCGCACCAGCCGGCGGTCCGTCCGCAGGTGAACATCGCGGGCATCATCGCCGCGGGGACCTCGGCGAAATCGAGGATCACCGCGGCCCAGAACTCGACGTTGGTCTCGATCGCCCGGTCGGGACGACGCTCGCGCAGCTCGGCCAGGGCGGCCTGCTCGAGCGCGGCCGCCGCCTCGAAACGAGGAGCGTCGAGCCGCTGGGCGGTGCTGCGCAGCACCCGGGCGCGGGGGTCCTCGGCGCGGTAGACGCGGTGACCGAAGCCCATGAGCTTCTCCTTGCGGTCGAGAATGCCCTTGACCAGGCCGCGCGGATCGCCGGTGCGTTCGGTCTCCTCGATCATCGGCAGCACGCGGGCCGGGGCGCCGCCGTGCAGCGGGCCGGACATCGCGCCGACCGCGCCGGAGAGCGCGGCGGCCGCGTCCGCACCGGTCGAGGCGATGACCCGGGCGGTGAACGTGGAGGCGTTCATGCCGTGCTCGGCCGCCGACACCCAGTAGGCGTCGATCGCCTCGACGTGCTTGGGATCCGGGTCGCCCTTCCAGCGGACCATGAAGCGCTCGGTGACGGTGCTCGCCTCGTCGATGCGCTGCTGCGGCACGGCGGGCTGGTAGATGCCGCGGGCGGACTGCGCGACATAGGACAGGGCCATCACCGCGGCGCGGGCGAGATTGTCGCGGGCCGTGGCGTCGTCGATGTCGAGCAGCGGACGGAAGCCCCAGATGGGTGCGAGCATCGCGAGACCGGCCTGGACGTCGACACGCACGTCACCGGTGTGGATCGGCAGGGGAAACGGCTCGGCCGGATGCAGGCCGCGACCGAACTCACCGTCGACGAGCAGGGCCCACACGTCGCCGAAGGTGACGCCCTTCTCGACGAGCTCTTCGATGTCGACCCCGCGATAGCGCAGTGCGCCACCGTCCTTGTCGGGCTCGGCGATGTCGCTCGTGAAGGCGACCACGCCTTCGAGTCCTGCGACGAAATCCTCGGGAACTGACGCGCTCGCTGCCATGACGGTTGGGCTCTCCTCGTTCGAGCACGGCCCGGTCCGAGCCGCGCTGCCGGTGGAATGAGGTCACCGTCAGGTGTGATCGGCGCCCCACTCGGGTCGTCGTCAAAACTGTAGCTCCCGTGGTCCGAGCGTCGACGCCCGGATGCCGGGAGTACCGTCGTCGTTCGTGCCGTCCGATTTCCCGTTGCCGCGTCCCGAGGGTGACGACCTCGCGCGTATGCGTGTCGACTACAGCCCGGCCGGGCCGACCGACGAGTCCCCGGCCGACCGCGATCTCACCCCCGGCGATGTCGCCGAGGGCTGGCTTCCGCTGGTGCGTATGTGGTTTGCGAACGCGGTCGCCACCGCGGTGCCCGAGCCGAACGCGATGGTGCTCGCGACCGTCGACGAGCACGGCCACCCCGCGACCCGCACCGTGCTGTGCAAGAAGATCGACGCCGACGGCCTGACCTTCTTCACCAACTTCGAATCCGACAAGGGCCGTCATCTGGCCGGGCATCCCTACGCGTCGGTGACCTTCCTCTGGCTGCCGATCTACCGGCAGGTGACCGTCCGCGGACCGGTCGTGCGCGTGCCCGACGAGGAGACCCTGGCTTACTGGCAGACGCGGCCGCGCGGATCCCGCCTGGGCGCGTGGGCGTCGCAGCAGTCGCGTCCGGTGGCGGAGCGCGCCGATCTCGAGCACGCCCTCGTCGAGACCGCCGAGCGCTACGAGGTCGACGACGACATCCCGGTACCGCCGTTCTGGGGCGGATTCCGCATCGTGCCCGAGTCGGTCGAGTTCTGGCAGGGCCGGCCCAACCGGTTGCACAACCGGATCCGGACCCGGCTGGTGGACGGTCGCTGGATCACCGAGCGTCTGCAACCGTGAGGCGTCTGCTCGCCGACACCACACCGCTGCGCAACAAGGACTACGCCCGGCTGTGGTGGGCCGGGATCGTCACCGTCATCGGTGCGCAGATGGCGGTCGTCGCCGTACCCCAGCAGATCTACGAGATCACCCGCAACTCCGCCTATGTGGGGTTGACCGGTGTGTTCGGGCTCGTGCCGCTCGTGGTGTTCGGCCTGTGGGGTGGAGCCCTCGCCGATGCGATGGACCGCCGGAAACTGCTGATCGTCACCTCCACCGGTCTCGGTCTCACGTCGCTGTTGTTGTGGGCGCAGGCCGCGATCGGATTGAACAACGTGTGGGTGCTGCTCTGTCTCTTCTCGGTGCAGCAGGCGTTCTTCGCCGTCAACCAGCCCACCCGTGCGGCGGTGATCCCGCGGCTGCTGCCGGTCGGGCAGATCGCGGCGGCCACCTCGCTGAACATGACGGTCGTGCAGTTCGGGGCGATCGCCGGTCCGTTGTTCGCCGGCGCCCTCATTCCCGTCGTGGGACTGTCCACCCTCTACCTGCTGGACGCGATCTTCCTGCTCGCCACGCTGTGGGCGGTGGTCCGGCTCCCGGCGATCCCGCCGCTCGGTGAGGTCACGAAGGCCGGACTGCGCGCGGTCTTCGACGGTTTCCGATATCTGTCGGGACAGAAGATCCTGCTGGCGTCGTTCGTCGTCGACATCGTCGCCATGGTGTTCGGGATGCCGCGCGCCCTGTTCCCGCAGATCGCCCACGAGTCGTTCGGCGATCCGGCCCAGGGCGGCTTCGCCCTCGGTCTGCTGTTCGCGGCGATGTCGGTCGGCGCGGTGGTCGGCGGTGTCTTCTCCGGATGGCTGCCGCGGGTGCAGCGCCAGGGTCTCGCCGTGATCGTGTGCATCGTCCTGTGGGGCGTGGCGATGGTCGGTTTCGGCGCCGCGGTGTGGTGGGCCGAACCCGAGGGCAGCGGTCTGCTGCTGTGGGTCGCCCTGTTCTTCCTGGCGTTCGGCGGGGCGGTCGACATGGTGTCCGCGGCCTTCCGCTCGACGATGCTGCAGACCGTCGCCACCGACGAGATGCGCGGCCGGTTGCAGGGCGTGTTCATCGTCGTCGTCGCGGGCGGGCCGCGTATCGGCGACGTGCTCCACGGTGCCGCAGCAGCGGCTGCGGGCACGGCCGTCGCGGCTGCCGGGGGAGGCGTCCTCGTGATCGTAGGCACGCTCGTGTGCGTCGTCGCCTTCCCTGCCTTCGTGCGCTACCGGGTCTCACGCACACTCGGGTGACGGGCCTGCGGGGTCGTCCGGCAGGGGAGCCCGCAACTCCGTGACGGCGATGCGCGCGGCCTCACCGATCGCCGCGTCGACGACGGGCAGTACGGGATCCGCGCGGGCGGCGCGGGTGAACACCGCGACGGCGATCGGATACTCGCCGGGGAACTCGACGACCGCCACCTCGTTGCGGATGATGCCGATCGTGCCGGTCTTGCCCGCGATCGCGACCCCGCGATGCGGGAAGCCCGATGCGATGCGATGCGGCCAGACCTGCGCGCGCATCACCTGCTGCGCGAAGTCGGTGCTCTCGGGCGAGAGCACCGAGCCCGACCACACGGCTTCGAGCAGTCGGGTCATCTCCTGCGGGGTGGTCGCGCTCGTATAGGCCGGGTCGTACGCCGAGACGGTCCAGGCCGCGTCGATGTCGGTGAGCGCCCGGAACGCCTCGACGGTGGTGCGGGTGTCCGTCTCTTCGACGAGGCGTTGATAGACGTCCGCCGTGCCACCGATGATCCGGGTCCGTGTGAGTCCGAGGCGCGCGAGGAGTTCCTCGACGGCGGTCGTGCCGATCTCGCCGAGCAGCACGTCGGCCGCTGCGTTGTCGGACACCGTCATCATCGACGCGGCCACGTCGCGTCGGCTCATCGTCACCGGATCCCGGAAGCTCGCGATCCCCGTCGGTCCGGGGGTGCAGTCCGACGGCACGATGCGCAGCTGCCCGGATGCGTCGAGCCGGCCGGCGTCCACCTCTGCACAGAACGCGAGGAACAGCGGAAGCTTGTACACCGACGCGAGCACCACGCGTTCGTCCCCGCGCACCGACAGCATCGCCGCACGCGGATCCGAACACCGGCGGGCGTGCAGCAATCCCGTGCACCCCGCATCCGCGAAGACCGCCCGGATCCGGTCGACCGCCGTGTCTCGCCGATCCCCGCCGGTCATCGGACCCGTTCCTTGAACAGGACGCGGTCGAGGGCGTCGACGTGCGCACCGACGTCGGCGTCGGCGCGTCGTACGATGCGCACCCGCAGCGCCAGCGCGGACGGAGCCCAGTCCAGCCAGGCGACGCCGGGCACCGAGCCGGGCGGTGAGGTCGACATCCCGAAGTGGGTACCGGCGGCCACGGCGGCGAGTACCGCACGGTCGTCCACCGCCGGGGTGGTGTCGACATCGAGTCCGCGTTCGCGCAACAGATCCTGCACCGCGTCGAAGGCCGCCGGGTTCCCCGTCCGCGGCGCCGCGGCGAACGTCAGGTCGGAGAGCATCGGCAGACGGGGCCGGTCGGAACGGGCGCTGCGGTGGTCGGCCGGCACGACGAGCCATCGCCGGAGTTTGACCACCGGGCCGGCGTCGAGTCCTTCGGTCAGGGCCGGATGTTCGACGACGGCGAGATCGCACATGCCCGAGCGCACGGCGTCGACGAGTTCGACGGTGCTCGCGGATCGTGTCGAGACGGTCGCTTCACCGCGTCTGCTCAATGCGGTGACGCATATGGTGACCAGGCGGTCGGGCAGTGCGCGGGTGGCCCCCCAGTGCAGGAGACCCCGGGCGCGGGCGACGCGTCCGGCCTCGGCGAGGAAACGGTCGGCGTCGTCGACGAGGAGACGCGCGCGGGGGAGCAGCTCGGCTCCGGCAGGAGTGAGGACCGCTCCCTGCCTGGTGCGATGCACGAGTTCGGAACCGAGATGCTGTTCGAGTTTCCGAAGTCCTTGTGACAGAGGAGGTTGCGTCATGTCGAGCGCCGCCGCGGCCCGCCCGAAGTGTCCTTCCTCCGCGACGGTGACGAAGAACCGGAGATGGCGGATCAGGTCCATGGCAGGGGATTCAATCAGCACCGGCGGACGATTCGCCGACCCGCCGTGTCGCGCGGCCGGATCCCGCCCGTCGTCCCGGCCGCCAACAGCGGCGATAGTTTTTCCGACTCGTGCGGACGGCAGGTGGGTATTGGCGGGCCGATTCCCGTCGGTGGTGTCCTGTCGACATGACACCCACCGAATCCATTGTCCGGAACAGATTGTCGCGCAGGGGTTTTCTCCATTCCGCCCTCGCCCTGTCGTCCGTCACCGCCGCGGCGGCCTGTGGGTCACAGGACGGTCCGGTCGACACGATCCCGTCGACGACGGCCGAGTCGGCCACCGATACCCGGCTGCTCGCCACCGGTGTCGACGAGCGCCTGAAGGAGATCGAGGACCGCTACGCCGTGAGGCTCGGTGTGGTCGCGCAGTCGCCGGTGACCGGGCGCGTCCACACCTACAGGGCCGACGAGCGGTTCGCGATCTGTTCTCCGTTCAAGGTCTACGCCGCCGCCGCGATCCTGCGCCTCGAGGCCGAGGGAACCCTCCGGCTCGACGAGACCCTTCCGATCGACCCGGACGACATCGTCGTCAATTCGCCGGTGACCTCGGAACATCAGGGGCGCGTGCTGCCGCTCGACCGGCTGTGCGAGGCCGCGCTCACCCGCAGTGACAACACCGCCGGAAACCTGATGCTGCAACGGATCGGTGGACCCGAGGCTGTCACCGCCTTCGCCCGCTCCGTCGGGGACGGGGCCACCCGGCTCGACCGCTGGGAACCCGAACTCAACGAGGCGGCACGGGGCGATCAGCGCGACACCACCACCGCTGCCGGACTGTCCCGTGGCTTCGGCGAGGTGCTGCTCGGTTCGGGGCTGCCCGCTCCGCAACAGCGGACACTGCTCGGCTGGATGCGCGCGACCACCACTTCGGACACCCGGATCCGCGGGGGATTGCCGTCGGGATGGACGTCGGCGGACAAGACGGGCGGGGGCAATCACGGGACGGTGAACGACGCCGGGGTGGCGTGGTCGCCGGACGGGCAGCCGCTGTTGCTGGTGATCCTGTCGGACTCGACCACCGGTGACCCCGACGCTCCCCTCGAGGGCGGGCCCGTCGCGGAGACCACCGCCGTGCTGGTCGATGCGCTCTTCGCCGTGCCGTGAGTACAGTGGCCGGCGTGGGGCGCCGGATACGCGCAGATCCCCGCGTAACGACCTTGGTGAGACCCGGGTAGTATTGCCGCAGGTTATCGGCGTGTGCCGGCCTTGCGGCGCAGTCGCGGAGGGTGCGGGCGAGCGTTCGGAACCCACATGGACGACATACCGATCGGGGACTTTCGGCGGACCCTGCCGCAGCGCATACCCCGCGCTACGGCTAGGTTCTACGTGAATGTCCGGAAGTTTCTCGTAGGTCTGAGCTTGAGAGGGATCCTTCGTGCCCGCTGAGAATGACACCAACCCCACCCTCAGCTACCCCGGTGGCGAACACACGATGTCGATCGCCAAGGCGACGGAAGGCAATGACGGTATCGAGCTGGGCAAGCTCCTCGCGGCGACCGGGTACACCACCCTCGACCCGGGTTTCGTCAACACCGCCTCCACGAAGTCGGCGATCACGTATATCGACGGCGAGAAGGGCATTCTGCGGTACCGCGGATACCCGATCGAGCAGCTCGCCGAGAAGTCGACGTTCATCGAGGTCAGCTACCTGCTGATCTACGGTGAGCTGCCGACCGCGGAGCAGCTCGAGGTCTTCACCGACAAGATCCGCCGCCACACCCTCCTGCACGAGGATCTCAAGCGGTTCTTCGACGGCTTCCCGCGCAACGCGCACCCGATGCCCGTCGTGTCGAGCGCGGTCAACGCCCTGTCGGCGTACTACCCCGACTCCCTCGATCCGGACGACTCCGAGCAGGTCGAGCTGTCGACGATCCGTCTGCTCGCCAAGCTGCCGACCATCGCGGCCTACGCCTACAAGAAGTCGGTCGGCCAGCCCTTCCTCTACCCCGACAACTCGCTGTCGCTGGTCGAGAACTTCCTGCGCATGACCTTCGGCTTCCCGGCCGAGCCCTACGAGATCGATCCCGAGATCGCTCAGGCGCTCGACATGCTGCTCATCCTGCACGCCGATCACGAGCAGAACTGCTCGACGTCGACGGTGCGCCTCGTCGGCTCCTCCGACGCCAACCTCTTCACGTCCATCTCGGGCGGCATCAACGCACTGTGGGGCCCGCTGCACGGCGGCGCCAACCAGGCCGTGCTCGAGATGCTCGACGGCATCCAGAAGTCCGACGGCGACGTCAAGGACTTCGTCCGCAAGGTCAAGAACAAGGAAGACGGCGTGAAGCTCATGGGCTTCGGGCACCGCGTCTACCGCAACTACGACCCGCGGGCCGCGATCGTCAAGAAGACCGCCGACCGCATCCTCAAGAAGCTCGGTGCGGGCGACGAACTGCTCGAGATCGCCATGAAGCTCGAAGAGGCCGCCCTCACGGACGACTACTTCATCGAGCGCAAGCTGTACCCGAACGTCGACTTCTACACGGGCCTGATCTACCGTGCGATGGGCTTCCCGGACCGCATGTTCACCGTGCTGTTCGCCCTGGGTCGCCTGCCCGGCTGGATCGCGCACTGGCGTGAGATGCACTCGGACCCGACCCTGAAGATCGGCCGTCCGCGTCAGATCTACACCGGTTACACCGAGCGCCCGTACACGTCCCTCGAGGAGCGCTGAACCTCGTAGCGACCGGAAAGATCGACCGAATCCCGACGAGGAGACACGCATGACAAAGCCCGAAATCGAGTTCCAGGAGGGCCCCGCCCCCACCCAGTTGGTCATCAAGGACCTGGTGGTCGGCGAAGGTGCCGAAGCGGAGCCCGGATCGAAGGTCGAAGTCCACTACGTCGGGGTCGAGTTCGATACCGGTGAAGAGTTCGACTCGTCGTGGAGCCGTGGTGAGTCCATCACCTTCCCGCTGTCCGGTCTGATCGCCGGTTGGCAGGAGGGCATCCCGGGGATGAAGGTCGGCGGCCGTCGCCAGCTGACCATCCCGCCGGAGCTCGCCTACGGTCCCGCCGGATCGGGCCACCGCCTGTCGGGCAAGACGCTGGTGTTCATCATCGACCTGCTCGCCGTGCAGGTGCCGCCGGAGGTTCCGACGGTCGAGCCTGCAACCGGCCCGGCTCCCGCCGATCTCGTCATCGAGGACATCACCATCGGTGACGGCGACGAAGCGCAGCCCGGCGGCGTGGTCGACGTGCACTACCACGGGGTCGAGTACGACACCAACGACGTGTTCGACTCGTCGTTCGCTCGTGGCGACTCCGTCCGCTTCCCGCTCGGACGCCTGATCCCGGGCTGGCAGGAAGGCATTCCGGGCATGCGCGTCGGTGGACGTCGCAAGCTCACGGTGCCCCCGCAGCTCGCGTACGGACCGGCCGGTTCCGGACACCCGCTCGGAGGCAAGACGCTCGTCTTCGTGATCGATCTGCTCGGCGTCGGATAACCCGACCCGCAACGACATTCGAGGCCCGCAACACCGGTGAGACCGCCGGGGTTGCGGGCCTCGTCGTCGTTCGGTGCCCGGCCGGCTCAGTTGCGGGACGCCCCGAGCATCGACAACGCGAGGTCGACGTAGTTGCGGGCCAGATCGTCGACGCCCACACGGCCGGGCCGGTACCAGCGGGCGACGTCGATCCCCAGCGACAGGATCGCCAGGGCTGCGGTGGGTACGTCGCCGACCCGGAACGCGCCGCCGTCGACGCCCGAGGAGATGACCTCCCGGACCACGGCGTCGGTGCGTCTGCGGATCTCCGCGATCTCGCGGTAGTGCTCCTCCGAGAGCGCATGCAGTTCGTACTGCGCCACCCGGCAGGTGGTGTGGTGCACGGCGTGGATCCGCACGAAGCGATCGACGATGGCGCGGATCCGCTCGATCGGGTCGGTGGAACTCGAAGCGGCGCTCTCGACCTCCTCGAGGACGTGGAGGTGCCCGTTGCGGCCGGCCTCGAAGAGCACGGCCTCCTTGGACGGGAAGTGCACGTAGAGCGCCGCGGGACTCAATCCTGCGCCGACGGAGATGTCGCGGGTGGTGGTCGCGTGGTAGCCGCGGCGTGCGAAGGACTCCACCGCGGAGGCGACCAGCCGACGTGCGACCTCGGATCCACCGCCTGGGAGCGCTGCGGCGAGAGAGGCGTCGGGGGTCTGCTCGGGTGTGTCGGTCACGGGGTCCGTCCTGCGGGTCGCGGAGAAGGCGTCGTTGACATCATGCACCGTCGTTGGTCTACTGAGTGAGCGCTTAGTTCGTTCCTGCTGAGTTCGTTCCTGCTGCGGCCGATATCCGAGTCGCCCGAAAGGATCCTCGATGCCCTCTCCCGTACTGTCCCGCCGCGACCTGGACTTCCTCCTGTACGACTGGCTCGACATCGAGTCCCTCACCGCGCGGAGCCGGTTCGCCGAGCACTCCCGGGAGACCTTCGACGCCGTGCTCGACCTGAGCGCCGACATCGCCACCAAGCACTTCGCGACCCACAACAAGAAGGGCGACGCCCAGGAACCCCGCATCGGCGAGGACGGTCGCGTCGAGATCATCCCCGAGGTCAAGGACGCGCTCGACCTGTTCTGCAAGGCGGGACTCCTTGCCGGCGGGTTCGACGAGGAGCACGGCGGCATGCAACTGCCGGTCACCGTGCAGCGCGCATCGATGGCGTGGTTCCAGGCCGCGAACGCCGGCACCTCGGCCTATCCCTTCCTCACCGCCGCCAACGCGAGCCTGCTGGTCACCCACGGCAGCGACGAGCAGATCGAGACGTTCGTGCCGCCGATGCTCGAGGGCCGCTTCTTCGGCACCATGTGCCTGTCCGAACCGCAGGCCGGTTCGTCGCTCGCCGACATCACTACGAGGGCCGTGCCCGCCGCGGACGGCACCTACCGGCTGACCGGCACCAAGATGTGGATCTCCGGCGGTGACCACGAACTCACCGAGAACATCGTCCACCTCGTCCTCGCCAAGATCCCCGGCGGGCCGGACGGGGTGAAGGGCATCTCGCTGTTCATCGTCCCGAAGTTCCTCGTCGAGGCCGACGGCACGCTCGGCGAACGCAACGACGTCGCCCTCGTCGGCCTCAACCACAAGATGGGCAACCGCGGCACCACCAACACTCTGCTCAACTTCGGCGAGGGCGTCCACACCCCCGGCGGGGAGGCCGGGGCGGTCGGCTACCTGCTCGGTGAGCCGCACAAGGGCCTGTCGTACATGTTCCACATGATGAACGAGGCCCGGATCGGCGTCGGCTTCCTCGCCACCTCCCTCGGCTACGCCGGGTACCTGCAGTCGCTCGACTACGCCCGTACCCGCGCGCAGGGCCGGCCGCTCGGCGCGAAGGATCCGGCCTCGCCGCAGGTGCCGCTCGTCGAACACGCCGATGTGCGCCGAATGCTGTTGGCGCAGAAGTCCTATGTCGAAGGCGCGCTCGCGCTGGGGTTGTACTGCTCGAAGCTCGTCGACGTGCAGCGCACCGCCGAGAGCGACGACGAGCGTACCCGCGCCGGTCTGCTGCTGGACCTGCTCACCCCCATCGCGAAGTCCTGGCCGTCGCAGTGGTGCCTCGAGGCCAACAGCCTCGCCATCCAGGTGCTCGGCGGCTACGGCTACACCCGCGAGTTCGACGTCGAGCAGTTCTACCGCGACAACCGCCTCAACCCCATCCACGAAGGCACGCACGGTATCCAGGGCCTCGACCTGCTCGGCCGCAAGGTGATCATGCAGGGCGGTGCCGCTCTCGCGCTGCTCGGCGAAGCGGTGGGCGAGACGATCGCGCGGGCGACTCAGGCCGGGGGTGACGCCGCCGCCTACGCCCAGCAGCTGGGTGCGGCCGTCGCTCGCGTCGCGGAGACCACCGCGACACTGTGGTCCACCGGCGATCCCGCTGTGGCCCTCGCCAACTCGTCGGTCTACCTCGAAGCCGTCGGGCATGTCGTGGTGGCGTGGATGTGGCTCGAACAGCTCCTCGCCGTGGGCGACCGCGAGGGCGACTTCTTCGACGGGAAGCGCGCCGCCGCACGCTATTTCTTCCGTTTCGAACTGCCCAGGACCGGACCGCAGTTCGATCTGCTCGCAAGCCTCGACCGCACGACCCTCGACGTGTCACCGTCGGTTCTGTAGCGACACATTCCAGGCGACCGTCAACGACCCGCCGACCGGTAGCGCATGCCACCGGTCGGCGTGGTCGTCGAAGGTGTCGACGATCCGGTCGACCACCGGGGTGACATCGTGTGCGGACACATATGCCGGAAGGCTCTGCGCCAGACCGCGTCGCACCTCCCAGACGGGAACGGCGATGCGCGCCAATTCCTCCGACCTGATCATGTCGGCCTCCGCGCGCAACGGCATCGCATGCTTCTTCGCCTTGCGGCGTCGGCCCGCGCGGGTGCGTTCCGCGTTGTCGGCGGGCCAGAACAGGCCGTTGTCGCCCGCGGCCAGCTGCCCGAAGACGCCGAGTTCGATCCCCGCCTCCTTCTCGACCAGCAGATGTACGAGGTCGTGGGGGAGATAGGGGTGACCGCCCGGGCCGTTGCGCGGAGCGAGCTCCGGACCGGTGTCGCGGTGCACCGCGATCTCGTACCCGATGCCGGGACCCTTCGTGAAGACGACGCGCATGCTCGTCACCTTAGGCCCCGCGGGCAGAGGATCGCATCCGATTTTCAGGCGGACGCGCGCTCGACGAGCAACGACAGGGCATGACGCACCGTCTTCGCGAGCACATCCTGGGGGTCACCGTCGAAGCGCTGCTCCTCGCTGCGGGTGCCGTCCGGACCGGTCGTCGCGAAGCAGACCGTGCCCGGCGGGCGGCCGTCCTGCGGGTCCGGTCCACCGGCGCCGCTCACGGCGACGACGATGTCCGCGCCCAAGAGGCGGGAGGTGCTCTCCGCCATCGTGCGGGCCGCGCTCTCGGACACGACGGGGCCCTCCGGAACCTCGAGCAGGCCGTACTTGACCTCGCGCGAGTACGCGACGATGCCGCCGCGGAACCAGTCGGAGCTGCCCTTCGCGGCACCCAGGCGGGCTGCGAGCGTGCCCGCGGTGAGCGACTCCGCGCAGCCGAGCGTCAGCTCCTTGTCGGAGGCGAGCTGAGCCAGCTGCTCGATCAACTCGTCGGAGGTGTCCGTCCCCTCCACCACGTCGTCATCGGCCATGCGTGTCTCCTTCCAGAGCATCGGGTCGCACCCAGCGGGTGAGCAGGGTGCCGTCGTCGTCACACACGAGGTGCGCACGTCGCAGGGGTGTCAGAGCGGCCGTCGGCGAGTGCGCGATACGCGCGGCGTTGCCGGCGGCCAGGACCGGAGCCCAGGTCAGGCACAGTTCGTCGACGACGCCGTCCTCGATCATGCGGCCGAACAGATTCGGTCCGCCCTCGCACAGCACCCGGAGCCATCCGGCCTCGCCGATCGCCGCGAGCAGAGAGGGCCCGTCGATCACCGCGTCGGCGATGACGCGGACGTCGCCTCCGGCGGCCTCGACCGCGCGCCGGGCGGTCTCGGGGGCCCGTGCGGTCGTGAAGACCACGGGCGGGATCGTCGTGTCCGTGAACAGCCGCAGGTCGGGCGGCAGGTCGCACGAGGCCGTCACCACCGCGATCGGCGGTATCGGAGCGAGTCCGGCCTCCTCGCGGCGCGCACGCAGGGCCTCGCCGGTCCGGGCGCCGCCGTAGTTCTCGGCCCGCACGGTGCCCGCGCCCACGAGGATCACGTCGGCGAGTTCGCGCAGCAGCCCGAAGACCTTCTTGTCGGCGGGCGAGCCGAGGGCGCCGGATCGTCCCTCGACCGCCACGGCTCCGTCGAGGGAGGACACGAAGTTGATCCGCATCCACGGCCGGGACAGGCCGTCGGGGTAGGCGTAGAGAGCGCGCAGCGCCGTGTCGTCCACGTGCTGCGCCGCATCGGTGCCGTCGAGTCGTCGCATGTCGCCGATCAGACCACTCCCGCCCGCCGGATGCACGTCACGCGCCGTGCCCGGCGTCGAGATCGCCCACGGACTTGAAGGTCATGAGGCGGTCCAGGTCGCCGCGGAGCTCACCGCGTTCGGGTTCGAGGAGGAAACCGCCGTGGTCACCGGTCGTGAACGTCTCGAGGATCCGGCCGACGAACCACGCGCGCGGACCGTCCAGCACGGGCAGGCCGTGGGGTCCCTCGCGCCACGCGCAGCGGTCGAACTTGTCGATGTCGTCGCCGGTGTGCTCACCGAACAGCGCTGCCAGTTCGCGGTCGTCCGGGGTCAGGACGTGCACGGCGAGGTGTTTCGCCTTCGATGCCACCCGGTAGGTCCGGTTCTTGTTCGACAACGCCACCAGGAAGCGGGCCGGATCGATCGCGGACTGGGTCGCGAAGCCGATCAGGCAACCGCTGCGTTCCTCACCGTCGAATGCGGTGACGATGAACATCGGGTAGTCGAGCTGCGAGGCGATGTCCGCGAAACCGTCGGCGGAACCTTCGAGTGGGGTGTCGGCCATGAGCCGAATCGTACGGCCGTGCCCCCGCCCCGGCGGGAGTTCGGTACACGTGCGCCTGTGAGTTTGGTCTACGAGTGAGGTGGGGTACCCGCCGCAGTATGGACGCCGAGCACAGAGGTGACGGATCGTCGGGTGCCACCCTCGCCCCCGACGACCCGCGCAAACCCGACTCACCGACCGATCTGTCCAAGCCGTCGTGGAAGTACGTGCTGCGCAGGACGATTCGAGAGTTCAGCCGGGATCAGTGCACCGATCTCGCCGCGGCGCTGACGTACTACGCCGTCCTGTCGCTGTTCCCCGCGCTGCTCGTCGTGGTCTCGTTGCTCGGCGTGTTCGGCCAGGGACAGACGACGGTCGACACCGTGCTCGGCATAGTCGAGGACCTCGGCCCGTCCTCCGCCGTCGACACTCTCCGGGGCCCGATCGAACAGCTCGTGTCCGCACCGACGGCCGGATTCGCCCTGGTCGTCGGTATTCTCGGCGCGCTGTGGTCGGCCTCGGGATATGTCGGCGCCTTCGGCCGCGCCATGAACCGGATCTACGAGATCGAAGAGGGCCGGCCCGTCTGGAAACTGCGCCCGCTGATGCTGCTGATCACCGCTGTGGCCCTGGTGGCCGCCGGTGCGACCGCCCTGATGCTCGTGATCAGCGGTCCGGTCGCACGCACGATCGGCGACGTCATCGGCCTCGGCGACACCGCCGTGACGGTGTGGAACATCGTCAAGTGGCCCGTGATGCTCGCACTGGTGGTCATGATCGTCGCGGTGCTGTACTACGCGACGCCCAACGTGTCCCAGCCGAAGTTCCGTTGGGTCAGCCTGGGATCGCTCATCGCGATCCTCGTGTGGATCGTGGCCTCGGTGGGATTCGCCTTCTACGTCTCGAATTTCGGCAGCTACAACAAGACCTACGGCTCCCTCGCGGGCGCGGTGATCTTCCTGCTGTGGTTGTGGATCACCAACCTGGCCCTGTTGTTCGGTGCCGAGTTCGACGCCGAGATGGAACGCGGCCGGCAGCTGCAGGCCGGTATGCCTGCCGAGAAGACACTGCAACTGCCCGAACGTGATTCGCGCGTCAGCGAGAAGAACGCAGCCAAGCTGGAGGAGCTCGTCGAGCACGGGCGGAAGCTGCGTGAAGCCCACAGCACAGACGGCTCCTCAGGGGAGGCGACCGACTCCGTGGGCCCTCCCGGACCCACGACGGAAAGGAATCCGAGATGACGACGACCCCCGCCGGTAACTCGCGTCCCGTGGCCGAACAACCGAAGAACCTGTCCACGGTCGAGCTCACCGAGCGACTCACCGAACAGGTCTCGACCCTGGTGCGGACCGAGGTCTCGCACGCGCTCGAGGAGGTCAAGTCCAAGGGCACCCGCATCGGTGTGGGCGTGGGGATCTCGGGTGCGGGAGCGATCCTGCTCTTCCTCGGTCTGGCGACACTGATCGCGACGGCCGTACTCGGCCTCGCCACGGCCGTCGAACCGTGGCTCGCGGCCCTCATCGTCGCGCTCGTGGTGCTCGCCATCGGGGGCATCCTCGCCGCGGTCGGGGCCTCGAAGGCGAAGAACGCCGCACCGCCCGTGCCGGAACGCACGGCCGCCAGTGTCCGCGCCGACATCGACGCCGCGAAGGGAGCAACGAAGTGACCGCATCCGACAACGGTGGTCGTCCGGACGAGGTGACCGACATCGAACGTCAACGGGCCGAACTCGCCGCGACCGTCGGTGAACTCACCGACCGGCTCGACGTCCCTACCCGGGTCAAGCAGTCCGCGGCCGAACGTGCCGAGGAGATCCGCAACCGGCCCGATCTGATCGCAGTGGCCGGCGGGGTCGTCGCAGCCGTGCTCGTGCTGGTGCTCGTGAGGCGCAGACGGAGGAAGTGACACGAAAACGGATCGGGCGGACGGAGACGAGGTCTCCGTCCGCCCGATCCGTGCGGGGTTCGATCAGCCGCCGAGCTGTTCCTTCAGCGCGTCGAGCACGGCCGGGTCCTCGATCGTCGACGGCACGGTGTACTCCTCGTGGTCGGCGATCTGCCGCATGGTCTTGCGGAGGATCTTGCCGGAGCGCGTCTTCGGCAGGGCCTGGACCACGGTCACGTCGCGGAAGGTCGCGACCGCACCGATCTGGTCGCGGACCATCGTGACGAGTTCCTGACGCAGGGTCTCGGGCTCGATCTCCACACCGGCCTTGAGCACCACGTAACCCGAGGGGCGCTGGCCCTTCAGTTCGTCGCGGATGCCCACCACGGCGCATTCGGCGACGGCGGGATGCGAAGCCACCACGGCCTCCATGCTGCCGGTCGAGAGCCGGTGCCCGGCAACGTTGATCACGTCGTCCGACCGGCCGAGGACGAAGACGTAGCCGTCCTCGTCGACGTAGCCCGAATCGCCGGTGAGGTAGTAACCGGGGAAGGTGTCGAGGTACGACCGGCGGTACCGGTCGTCGTCCTGCCACAGGCCGGCCAGCGTGCCCGGCGGCAACGGCAGGCGGATGACGATGTTGCCCTCGGTGTTCGGATCGACGGGCTTGCCCTCTCCGTCGACGATCTCGACCCGGTAGCCCGGCACGGGAACGGTGGGGGAGCCGGCCTTGAGCGGCATCGCCTCGAGCCCGCGCAGATTCGCCGCGATCGCCCAGCCCGTCTCGGTCTGCCACCAGTGGTCGACCACCGGGCGGTCGAGCACCTTCGTCGCCCAGTGGTAGGTGTCGGGGTCGAGGCGCTCACCGGCAGCGAAGAGCGTCTGCAGCGAGTCGATGGGGTACTTCTTCAGTTCCTCGGCGTTCGGATCCGCCTTGCGCACAGCGCGAATCGCCGTGGGAGCGGTGAACAGGGCCTTGACGCCGTTCTCGGCGATGATCCGCCAGAACGCACCCGCATCGGGGGTGCCGACGGGCTTGCCCTCGTACATCACCGTCGTCGCCCCGACCAGCAGCGGGCCGTAGACGATGTAGGAGTGGCCGACCACCCAGCCCACATCGGAGGCGGTCCACCACACGTCGCCCGGATCGATGTCGTAGATGTTGTGCATCGACCAGGTCAGGGCCACAGCGTGCCCACCGTTGTCGCGGACCACGCCCTTGGGCTTCCCCGTGGTGCCGGAGGTGTAGAGGATGTAGAGCGGGTCGGTCGCCGCGACCGTCACGGGCTCGGCGGGGGACGCGTCGGCGCACAGTTCGTCCCAGTCGAACCACGCCGCCGAGGACGTCTGGTAGTCGGCCGCCGAGCCGGGGATCTGCTCGCGGTTCTTCACGATCACGGTGTGCGGCGGGGTCGGCGACAGACCGATCGCCTGCTCGACGATCGGCAGGTACTCGACGGTGCGGCCGGGTTCGAGACCACCGGAAGCAGTGACCAGTACGACCGGCGTGGCGTCGTCGATGCGGGTCGCGAGTTCCTTCGCGGCGAACCCGCCGAACACCACCGAGTGCACCGCCCCGATGCGGGCGCAGGCGAGCATCGCGATCGCAGCCTCGGGGATCATCGGCATGTAGACGATCACGCGGTCGCCGGCCGCGACACCCTGGTCGCGCAGCACACCGGCGAACTTCGCGACCTCGTCGAGCAGTTCGGCGTAGGTGTAGGTGCGCTTGGCCGGGACCATCGCCGAATCCCAGATCAGGGCCGGGCGGTCGCCGCTCCCGGCGTCCACGTGCCGGTCGAGTGCGTTGACGCTGGTGTTCAGGGTGCCGTCCGGGAACCACTTGTACGACGGTGCCGCCGAGTCGTCGAGGGCTCGCGTCGGCGCGCTCTCCCACTCGACCGCGCGGGCGGCCTCGAGCCAGAATCCCTCCGGATCCTCGGTGCTCCGGCGGAACGCCTCCTCGTACGAGCCCATCGTTCGTGTCCTTCCTCGACGGCGGTTGTGGCCCGAACCACTCTATGTGACCTGCAAGGGGGTGGCTGCAGGTCTGCGTCGGACGGACACAACCACGCGACGAACGGACGAAGTGCCTACCCTGAGCCGCATGACCTCGATCGCGGAAGACCTGCTGCTCCTGCTGCTCGACGACGAATCGGGAAAGCCTGTCGTCGACGGAGTGAAACTGCCACGCGTTCTCGCGGGTGCGGTGCTCCTCGAGCTCGCCCTCGACGACGTGGTGGCGGTCGACACCGAGGGGGAGCAGGTGAAGAAGGGGCGGATCGCGATACGCACCGAGGCACGACCCGCCGATCCGATCCTCGCCGAGGCGGTCGAGCGTCTCGGCTCGGGCAGGCCGCTGAAGCCGACGGCGGCCATCGAGAAACTGCAGAAGGGACTGCAGGAGAAGGTTCTCGCGAGGGTCGTCGAGCAGGGCTGGGTCTCGGAGGAGCGCGGCAAGATCCTCGGCGTGTTCCCGACGAAGAAGTGGCCCGCGATCGATTCCACCCACGAGCAGCGCGTCCGCGACCTGATCCGCGCGGCGTTGATCGACGGCCTGACCCCGGAGCCACGCACCGCGGCGCTGATCGCGCTGCTGTCGGCGGCGGATGCGGCTCCGAAGGTGTTCCCGGACGCCGACAAGCGGGCAGTGAAGAAGCGGGCGAAGGAGATCGCGCAGGGCGAGTGGGCCGCCAAGGCGGTGCGTGACGCCGTCGCGTCCGTCAACGCGGCCATGATGGCCGCCGTCGCCGCCGGCGGAGCGGTGGCGGGTTCGAGCTGATCCGGATCGCGCCGCGTCAGGACGGGACGCCGAGCTTCCGGTACCGCTCGATCCGTCGCCGATAGCGGTCCTCCGCGGGTTCCTCGGTGAGGATCGCGAGTTCGCGGGCCACCGCGGCACCGATCCGCTTGACGAACGAGACCGGTTCCTCGGTGGCGTCCGGATGCTCCGGGACGACCGCGTCGACCACACCGTTGCGCAGCAGGTCGCGGGAGCGGATCCCCTGATCCTGCGCCATGGCGGGTGCGTGGGTGGTGTCGCGGTGCACGATCGCGCTGGCACCTTCGGGCGGGAGCGGGGCGAGCCAGCCGTGCTGCGCGCACAGCACCCGGTCGGCGGGCAGCAGGGCGAGCGCGCCGCCTCCGGTTCCCTGACCGAGCAGCACCGACACCGTCGGGGTGGGCAGAGTGACGAGATCGGCGAGGCAGCGGGCGATCTCGGGTGCGAGCCCCCGTTCCTCGGCCTCCTTCGACAGCGACGCGCCGAGGGTGTCGATGACGAGCACGAGCGGCAGGCGCAGTTCGTCGGCGAGACGCATCGCGCGGCGGGCCTCGCGCAGTGCTCCCGGTCCCATCGTGCGTTCGGGTGACTGTCCCGCGCGGTCCTGGCCGAACATCACGCACGACACGCCGCGGAACCGGGCGAGGGAGAGCAGGACGGTGCGATCGGATTCGCCCTCACCGGTCCCGGACAAGGGGACCTGCGCGGAGGCGGCGTGACGCAGCAACTGCCGGATACCGGGCCGTTCGGGCCGTCGGCTGAGCATCACCGACTGCCAGGCCGGGATGTCGGGCACGTCGTCGACGGTGGTGATCGCCGGACTCGACGTCACCTCGGGCCGGTTGCCCTCGACGAGTACGCGCAGCAACCGGTGCACGACCTGCCGCACACCGCCGATGGGCACGACCCCGTCGATCACGCCTTTGCGGTACAGGTTCTCCGCGGTCTGGACGTCCTCGGGGAAGTTCTCCTGGTAGAGCGCCTTGTAGACGCGCGGGCCGAGGAACCCGACGAGCGCGCCGGGTTCGGCGGCGGTGACGTGCCCGAGCGACCCCCACGACGCGAACACCCCACCGGTCGTCGGGTTGCGCAGGTACACGAGATAGCCGAGGTGGGCGGCCTTGTGTGCGGCGACGGCGGCGGCGATCTTCACCATCTGCACGAAGGCGAGGGTGCCCTCCTGCATGCGGGTGCCACCCGAGGTGGGCGACGCGAGCAGAGGTAGTCCCTCGGCGGTCGCACGCTCGACGGCGGCGACGATGCGCTCGGCGGCGGCGACACCGATCGAGCCTGCGAGGAAGGAGAATTCGCACACGATCAGAGCGACCCGGCGGCCGTGGACGGTGCCCGAACCGGTGAGCACGGATTCGTCGACCCCGGACTTCTCGGCGGCCCGCTCCAGATCGGCGAGGTACTTCTCGCCCGCCCCGACATCGATCGGCGGAACGTCCCAGGAGACGAAGCTTCCCGGGTCGAGCACCTTGTCGATGAACTCCTGCGCCGAGATCCTGCCACCGGCCACGTCGCCTCCACCTGTCCTCGTCCGTCGAGGTCAACCTATAACGGCGCGAACGAGGGGGAGGACATGTGCGTGTTCTTGCGACACACCGCACATATCCTCCCCCTCGTTGCGGGATCGGCTATCGGCCGAGCGCTTCCTTCCACGTGACCGTCCGGCCGATGCGCAGGATCGACCGCTGGTAGATGCGCGCGGCGATCACGCTGAGCACCGCGATGGCAGCGACCATCAGCGCGATGGTGCCGACGATCTGCACCGGCGTGGCCACCCCTGCCGCGATGCGCAGCGGCATGAGGATCGCCGAGAACGGCGGGATCCAGCTCAGCGTGGTGCTCCATCCCGCCTCGGGATCGTCGACCGACGAGAACGCCGCGAAGAACATCGCGAGGATCAGCATCACCAGCGGCCCCGAGGTGGAGTTGACGTCCTCCTGCCGCGACACCATCGACCCCGCCGCCGCGTAGAGGACGGCGAAGAACGCGAAGCCGAGCACGAACCAGCCGAGGGTGCCGGCGAGCACGCCGAGGGCGGTACCGGTGATCGTGAGGGTGTCGGTGGCGAGCGCCGTGCCGACACCGACCACACCGTAGGCGGTGAGTTGCAGGAGCCCGACCGCGCCGATGCCGACGATCTTGCCCCACAGCAACTGCAGCGGACGCAGCGTGGACAGCAGCAGTTCGACGACCCGCGAGGACTTCTCCTCGACGACACCCATCGCGACGTACATGCCGAACATCAGGATCTGCATGTACAGCAGGACCACGGCGATGATCGAGAGGATGATGCGTTGTCCCTGTTCGGGATCCGGCGGGTCGAGGGCCTCGACGGTCACGGTCGCCGCGGACACGTCGGCCGCGACCGCGGCGGGATCGACGCCACGGTCGGTCAGCGCGGCGACCTGGGCCTGCTGCACGACAGCGGCCTCGACGACCGCGCGGACGTCGGTGTCGAGTTCCGATTCGGTGATCGCCGTGACGGACGCTCCGTCGCCGGGGACGAGCGCGACGTCGAGATCACCGGAGGACACCTGCTCGCGGGCGGTGGCGGCGTCGGGAACGCCGGAGACCTCGAGCGGAGTGCCGACGGTCTCGCCGAGCGATTCGATCGTCGTCTGCAGCGCGGGTGCGCCTACGACGCCGACGGTGGGCCGGTCGTCGTCGCCGCCGGACAGGACCGAGGTGGCGACGATGCCGACGACGATCGCGACGAGGATGATCGCGTTGCTGATCAGGAAGCTCTTCTTCCGGACCTGCGTGACGAACTCGCGAGATGCGACGAGACCGACCGCGCGGGCGTTGCTCAACGGGGCGCTCATGCGGAAACCACCTCTCGGAACAGCTCGGTCAGGGACGGACGTCGGAGCGAGAACTCGTGGACCGGGCCGGTGGCCAGGGCCGCCTTGAGGATCAGCTGGTCGTCGGCGCCGGGGGTGACGGTGAGTACGGTGCGCTCGTCCTCGTACTCGGCGTGCGTGACGCCCGGCAGACCGTGCGCCCAGCCTCGGGGTGCCTGCGGCGCGTGGACGACGAGGAGCGCGTCGCCCTTGGATCGCAGGTCGTCGACGGTGCCGACGGCGCGCATCCGACCCGCGCCGATGATGCCCACGCGGTCGCACAGGCGCTGGACCAGGTCGAGCTGGTGGCTCGAGAAGACCACCGGCACACCCTCTTTCGCTTTCTCGAGCAGGACGTCGCTCATGACGTCGACGGCCACCGGGTCGAGGCCGGAGAACGGCTCGTCGAGGACGAGGACCTTCGGGTCGTGCACGAGAGCCGCGGCGAGCTGTACGCGCTGCTGGTTGCCGAGCGACAGGGCGTCGACGGTGTCGCCGAGACGTTCGGCGATGCCGAGCCGCTCGGTCCACCGCTGCACCGCCTCCGACGCCTCCGACTTCGAAAGGCCGTGCAGCCGAGCGAGATAGGACAACTGCTTGCCGACCTTCATCTTCGGATACAGGCCGCGTTCCTCGGGCATGTACCCGATGTTGCGGCGCATCTCGAGGTCGACCGGCTTCCCGTCGATGCGGACCTCGCCGGAGTCGGCGGCCAGGACGCCGAGGGTGATCCGCATAGTGGTGGTCTTGCCGGCGCCGTTGCTGCCGACGAAACCGAACAACTCACCGGGGCGGACCTCGAAGCTCACGCCGTCGAGGGCGATCTTGTCGCCGTAGCGCTTCGAGAGATTGTCGATCGTCAGTGTCATAGCAGGTCCTCCGGATCGTCGTCGGGGCGGGTCCAGGCGAGCAGAACGGCGGGCAGGCAACCGCTGAACAGGATCGAGGCGAGTGCGAACCCACCCATCGAGTACGCGAGGGCCTGGTGGTCGAGGGAGTCGATCGAGGCGCCGAAGAGCAGGACGAAGATGGGGACCAGCAGAAGCGCCTGTGCCACCGACAATCCGATCGAACGAGCGCTGTTGCGTTCGGTGATCTCGCGTTCGTCGAGGGCGTGGCGGGGCGCGTCGGACTGTCTCCCCGACACGATCTGCAGGCAGGTCCACGCGGGAAGGAACGCGAGAACGACCGGCAGCCACACCAGGGAGACCATGATCGTGAAGTACGACGCGACGGCGGTGACGAACATAGCGCCGATGAGTGCGACCACTGTGCCGGCGAGGATGCGACGGCGATGTTGCGTGCGCCAGTTCGGCAGCCACCCGGAGGTGAGCTTCTCGTTCTCGAGGAACCGGCGGGTGCGGTAGTGCTCGTAACGGTCGATCAGTGAGGCGGTGGACACGTCAGGCCTCCTTTCGAGGCTTGTACAGCTCGGTCGACAACGGCGTGAACTCGGTACGGGAGAAGACGGCTTCGACCGGCAGTCCGAAGACATCGCAGATACGGAAGGCCAGATCGAGGCTCGGGTAGTGGTCGCCGCGTTCGAGCGCGCCGACGGTCTGCGGGTTCACATCGATGAGCGCGGCCAGTTGCGCGCGGCTCATGCCACGCTCCGCGCGCAGGACGCGGATGCGGTTGTAGATGGGGAGAGTTTCCCCACGGCGTACCGGACTCATGGAACAAAGTGTTGTGAAAACCCAACACTTTGTCAACCGGTGAGGACGGATCGATGCTGCGTAGTTCGTTCAGTCGTCGTCGAAACCGCGAAGACGGTCGAGCTCGCGGCGTTCCTTCTTCGTCGGACGACCGGCCCCGCGGTCACGGCGGGGGAGCGCTGCGAGGATCTCCTTCGGCGGAGGCGGGGGACTGTGATCGATGTAGGCGGTCGCGGCGATCGGTGCACCCACGCGCTTGTTCACGAGCTGGGTGACCTCGACGATCTTCTCCGTACCGTGCGCGCGTACGCGGACCTCGGCGCCGATCGTCACCGGCGTCGACGGCTTGGCCGTCACACCGTCGACGCGGACGTGCCCGGCGCGGCACGCGCTCGCCGCGGCGGACCGGGTCTTGAACAACCGGACCGACCACGTCCAGCTGTCCACGCGCACGCTTCCACCCATCTACAGCAACTCCTCGCTCAACTTCCCGTCGTCGATCATCCATCGACGTGTCGTCCGTGTGGTCTCCAGCATGCGGCGATCGTGCGTGATCAGCAGCAGAGTGCCCTCGAAACTGTCGACGGCCTGCTCGAGCTGCTCGATCGCCGGCAGGTCCAGGTGGTTGGTGGGTTCGTCGAGCACCAGCAGATTGACGCCGCGTGCCTGCAGCAGCGCGAGCCCCGCGCGGGTGCGTTCACCCGGCGACAGCGACGACGCCGTCCGCAGCACGTGGTGACCCTTGAGAGCGAACTTCGCGAGCAGGGTCCGCACGTCGGCGTCCGGCCAGTCGGGCACGTTGCGCCCGAACGCCTCGACCAGCGGTTCGTCCGCCTCGAACAGGCTGCGGGCCTGATCGATCTCACCGACGAGCACACCCGAGCCCCGCGACGCGCGACCGGAATCCGGCTCGATCGTGCCGAGCAGCAACCGCAGCAGCGTGGACTTCCCGGCGCCGTTCGGGCCGGTGACGACGATGCGATCGCCCCACTCGACCTGCGTGGTGATCGGACCGAGGACGAAGTCGCCCCGTCGGACGACGGCCTCGTCGAGGGTCGCGACCACCGTGCCGCTGCGCGGGGCGGCGGCGATGGACATGCGCAGTTCCCATTCCTTGCGCGGCTCCTCGACGACCTCGAGCCGCTCGATGCGCCGCTGCGTCTGACGCGCCTTCGCCGCCTGCTTCTCGGTGGCCTCCGCGCGGTGCTTGCGTCCGATCTTGTCGTTGTCCTTGGACTTGCGGCGCGCGTTGCGGACGCCGTGCTCGAGCCAGTTGCGTTGCATCCGGGCGCGTTCCTCGAGCTGTGACTTGGTGTCGGCGAACTCCTCGTACTGCTCACGCGCGTGCCGGCGCGCCACCTCGCGCTCGACGAGATACGCCTCGTATCCGCCCTCGTAGACCGAGATCTGCTGTTGCACGGGATCGAGTTCGACGATGCCCGTCACGGTGCGCGCGAGGAACTCGCGGTCGTGGCTGACGACCACCAGTGCCGTGCGCGTCTCGTCGACGAACCGTTCGAGTCGTTCGAGACCGGCCAGATCCAGGTCGTTCGTCGGTTCGTCGAGCAGGAGCACGTCGTAGCGCGAGAGCAGCAGTGCCGCCAACCCGGCGCGGGCGGCCTGACCACCGGAGAGCGACGTCATCGGGGCGTCGAGGCCGACGTCGAGACCGAGGTCGTCGACCACCTTCTCGGCGCGCTCGGCCAGGTCGGCGCCGCCGAGCGCCAGCCACCGTTCGAGGGCCGGGGTGTAGTCGTCCTCGCCGGAGTCGCCGAGCCGCTCGGCGGCGTCGTTCATGACGCGTTCGGCCTCGGCGACACCGGTGCGCCGGGAGAGGAAGCCGAGGATCGTCTCGCCCGGCACCCGCTCGGGTTCCTGCGCGAGATAGCCGATCGTGGCGTCGGGCGGGCTGAGGATCACCGAGCCGGTGACATCGGCACCGCCCACCCCCGCGAGGGTCGTGAGCAGCGTCGATTTCCCGGCGCCGTTGGCGCCCACGAGGCCGATCACGTCGCCCGGTGCGACGGTGAGATCGAGTCCGTCGAACAGGACACGTTCCCCGCGGGAGGCCGACAGGCCGTCGATACGAAGTGTTGCGCTCACGCTCCGAGTATCCCGGTCGAGGTGGAGCCGGGTTCCGGCGCGGGTCCTCCGTGCCACGGAACCACTCGTCAGCTCCGGCACTCGGCGGGGACGATCTCCTCGTCCTGCCCGTCCACCGGGACGAGATCGAGCGGATTGTCGATCTCGTCGCGCGGCGTCCGGGCCGCGACGATCACGATCACGGCAGCGACGGCCGGCACGATCCCTGCCACCGCGAAGGTCGGCGCGAGCCCGACCGTGAGGGCCAGCGGCCCGGCCACGGCCATCGACAGCGGCATGAACACGATCGAGACGAAGAAGTCGAGACTCGACACCCGGCCCAGCAGATGCGCAGGCACCCGCCGTTGCAGCAGGGTCCCCCACACGACGGATCCGGCATTGAACAGGGCGCCGACGACGAACACGGCCACGACCATGATCAGCACCGACCCGGAGACACCGATGACGACGAGGGGGATGCAACCCAGGCCCCACATCAGGAGGGGGACGGTGAGATAGCGCCTCGGCAGCCGCAGCGAGGCCACGGTCATCGACCCGACAGCCCCACCGACGCCGAAACCGGCCATCACCATCGCGTGCTGCGACGGCCCGCCCCCGGTCGCCTCGCGGATCGCGAACGGGATCAGCACCTCGATCGGTCCGAGCACGCAGAAGACCACGACGGACCCGAACAGGAGCGTTCCGAGCAACCACGGCGTGCGCACGGTGAACCGCACACCCTCCGCGAGATCGTCCACCACGGAACGAAATCCGCTCGATCCGCCGGTTTGCGTGTCGTCGCGGCGGACCGCGGTCGGGTGCATCGCGAGGATACACAGCGCGCCGACCACCTCGAGGAGCGCGACCGTGCACATGGCGACCGCGGGGGACGAGGCGGCGACGACGGCGCTCGCCGCCGCCGGGCCGGCCGCCTGCATGAGCGTGGGCCGGAGCACGCCCTCGACACCGTTGGCGGCGAGGAGGTCCTGTGGCGGGACGATCGACGGCAGCAGTGCCGAATAGGCCGGGAACTGGACGCCGTTGGCGAGCCCGAGTGCGAAGCCCACGACGGTGAGATGCCAGAAGGCGATCGACCCGTTCACGGCGAGCGCAGCCGTCACCGCGACCATCACCGCCCGTGCGATGTACGTCGCGAGGAGCAGGGTGCGCTGCGGGATCCGATCGGCGAGCACGCCCCCGAGTAGTGCGACGAGGAGCATGCCCACGGCAGGCCCCACTGCGACCGAGGACAGTTCGGCCGGACCGCCACCCATCTCGACGACCTGCCACACCACCGCGATGAGCCAGGTGCCCACGGACAGCAGTCCCGCGGCGAGCGCCAGGATCAGCAGGCGGTACTGCGGATGAGCGAACGGCCGCACGGGCCCGCGCGCCAGGCGCGGACGCCGGTGCGTCGGTGATGCGGTGTGGTTGCTCATCGCGTTCCCCCGGTCGTCGGACGGTCCGATGAGATCTTGCGACCTCGAGGCGACTCGAGGTCAAGTGTCTTCGCCCCTCGGGTGACCGATCAACCGATTTTTCCGTGAGCGTCGCCGTCAGCGTGCGGGTCCGGATTCGAGAACGATGTCGGCGGAACGCCTTTCACCGTTCTCGGTGGTCCACTCGATCGACACCACGTCGCCGGGACGGTGACGGAGCAGACGTTCCTCGAGTTCCCCGGTCGACGAGACGCGCTCCCCGTCGAACGACACCACGACGTCGCCGGCGTCGAGACCGGCGTGATAGGCGGGACTGTCGTAGGACACCCACAGCACCTCGGCCCCGAGATCCTGCCCGTCCTTGCGGGCGGTGGTGACGCTCGCGCCCAGCCGGGGCGTCGGGCCCACGTGCACCGACCCTTCGCTCACTCCCGTCCGCACCTGCTCGACGACGGTGATCGCCTCGGTGATGGGCACGGCGTAAGCCTCGGGGGTCGTGTCGGGCGAGGTGTCGATGTTCCGCTGCACCGCACCCGCGGTGTTGATCCCCACGACCGTTCCGTACTCGTCGACGAGCGGCCCGCCGGAATCACCCGGCCGGATCGGGGCATCGGTGCGGATCATCCCGGTGAGGCGGTGACGTGAACCGTCCGTGGCATCGCGCACCACCACGTTGCGGTCGAACTCGACGATGGTGCCGGGGGTCGCCACGACGACCCCACCGCCCTGGGAGTTGCCGAAGGCCGTGACCCGGCTCCCCACCGGCGGCAGGTCCTCGGCGATCGTGGCGGCCGGGAGGTCGCTCGCGGTGCCGAGACGCAGGACGGCGAGATCGCGTTCGCGGTCGTAGCCGAGGACCTCCGCGTCGTAGATCAGGCCGTCCGCACCGCTGACCGCGCTGATGTCGGTGGCTCCGCTCACCACATGATGGTTCGTGACGACCGTGCCGTCGGGGGTGATCACGATCCCGGTGCCCGTCATGCCCGTCCATCCCGCGCTCGCGTCGATCGTCACGACGACCGGCAGGGTGCGCGCGGTGAGTTCGTCGGTGGTCAACGGCGTCGGGGGAGGAGCGACCGGCGCCGGCGGTGGGGGAGGGAGCATGACGTCGACCAGGGCCGGTGCCGATGCGACGAGGCTGGCGGTGGTCGCGAGCGCGACCAGCAGCACCGATCCGCCCCGCCCGCTCACTGCTGCGGCACCTCGCCGGTGAGATGGTCGAGCAGTTCACGGGCCGCGGCGCGACCGGCGCGGTTCGCCCCGATCGTGGACGCCGACGGGCCGTAGCCGACGAGATGGATGCGCGGATCCTTCGCGACGCGGGTCGCGAGCCGGCCGTCCATCGTGATGCCGCCACCGGCATTACGCAACGACAGTGGCGCCAGGTGGTCGAGGGAACTCCGGAATCCGGTGCACCACAGGATGACATCGACGTCGAGTGTCCGGCCGTCGCTCCACCGCACACCGGTCTCGGTGATCTCGGAGAACATCGGGGACCGCTCCAGCACGCCGCGTTCGCGCGCAGCCCGCAGCGCGGGGGTGAGCGGGAGCCCGGTGACGGAGACGACCGATCCGGGTGGCAGTCCGCGTCGTACCCGATCCTCCACGAGTGCGACGGCAGCGTGACCGCGCTCGGCAGTGAAAGGTTCCTCGCTCCAGGCAGGTTCGCGTCGCGTCACCCAGGTGGTCTCGGTGACGCGGGAGATCTCGTCGAGGAGTTGGACCGCGGAGATGCCGCCACCGACGACGAGTACGTGCTGCCCGGTGAAGTCCTCGGCCGTTCGATAGTCCTTGGTGTGCAGTTGGCGTCCGGTGAAGCGTGCGGCGCCGGGATACCACGGGACGAAGGGGCGCTCCCAGGTGCCGGTCGCGTTGATGATGCCGCGTGCCGCGTAGACGGCCGATTCGGTCTCCACCCGCAGTCGCTCGCCACGGTCGCACACGACCCGCACGGTGGTGGGGCGGTGGACGGGAAGGTCGAACTCCTTCTCGTAGGCGGCGTAGTACTGCGGTACCGCAGATGCTGCCGGAACCTCACCCGCGGAGGTGTCGACGACGTCCGCGAACGCGAGGCCGGGCAGGTCGTGGACGCCGTTGACGGTGCTCAGTGTCAGTGACGGCCAGCGGTCCTGCCATGCACCGCCGGGGCCGAACGAGCGGTCGAGGACGACGAATCCGGTCTCGGGTGCGACTCCGAAGCGGGTGAGGAAGTAGGCGGTCGACAGACCGGCCTGCCCGGCTCCGATCACGACGATATCGACCGGCGTCGCATCGGCGGTCTGCATCTCGGCCGCATCGAGTGCCTCGTCGGCGAGCATCGCGAGCCTCCCTCTCGGATCGTTGTCCTTCATCATGCCGCGATCGCGGCCGATGCGCGGAAGGAACGCTGTCCGCAACCGTAGAAATGTGATATCACTTTAATATCGCTTTGACTCTGGGAGGTAGGAACATGGATGTCGTGCAATCGCCCGTGACCGTCGAGCGGCCGGGCGGCTCGTCCAACGGCTGGTCGGTGCTGATCGCCGCCCTGGTCGTGATCGCCGTCGGCGCCGGTCTGATCGGCTGGGGAGCGGTGGATGTCACCGTCCCGCTGATCGTCGCCGGAGGTGTGCTCGTCGTTCTCGCCCTCGTGCCGCTCGCCGGACTCGTCCTCGTCGAACCGAACGAGGCCCGCGTCCTCCAGCTCCTCGGCAGCTCGTACACCGGAACCCTGCGCGAACCCGGTCTGCGCTGGATGAACCCGCTCAACACCCGCCGCAAGATCTCCACCCGCATCCGCAACCACGAGACGGGCCGAGCCAAGGTCAACGACGCAGACGGCAACCCCATCGAGATCTCGGCGGTCATCGTGTGGCAGGTCGAGGACACCGCGCGGGCCGTCTTCGACGTCGACGACTTCGAGGAGTTCGTCGCCGTGCAGACCGAGGCCGCGGTCCGTCACATCGCCGGTTCGTACCCGTACGACGCTGCGCCGGAAGTGATGTCGCTGCGCCAGAACGCCGACGAGATCACCACCAAGCTCTCGGCAGAGGTCCACGACCGTGTGCAGTCCGCCGGCATCCGCGTCATCGAGACCCGCATCAACCAGCTCGCCTACGCACCCGAGATCGCCCAGGCGATGCTGCGACGCCAGCAGGCCGGCGCCGTCATCGCCGCCCGCGAGCAGATCGTCAAAGGTGCCGTCTCGATGGTCGGCACCGCCCTGGCCCGCCTCGAGGCCGAGCACACCGTCGAGCTCGACGAGGAACGCAAGGCCGCGATGGTCTCGAATCTCCTCGTCGTGTTGTGTGGAGACCAGAGTGCTCAGCCCGTCCTCAACACGGGATCGCTGTACCAGTAGGGATCATGCGGCATGGCCGAACGTAAGAAGGTGCTGCTGCGCCTCGACCCGGCAGTCCACGACGCGCTCGCGCGGTGGGCTGCCGACGAGTTGCGCAGTACCAACGCCCAGATCGAGTTCCTGCTCCGGCGGGCCCTCACCGAGGCCGGCCGGATGCCGCGCGAGGTGGGACGCATACGCGGACCGGGTCGTCCGCGTGCCGATGCCGACGACGAGGAGTGAGCCGAGATGTCCCATACTCCGCGGAGGGCCGCGGCCGACGAGACGGGTCGCTACGCGGTGCTCCATCCGGCGATCGCCGAGGCGGCCCACCGCGCGGGAGCGACCGCGATCGGGCTGATCGACGTGGGACGCCCCGCGGCGCTGAACCTCTGCGTCGACCGCGTGGGCATCACCTACAGCGACGGCACCTTCCTGGGTGATCCGGATTCTCCTGTGCAGGAGAGCTGTTCGATCGTCCATGGTGGATCGGTTCCCGACCGGACGATGCCTCCGGTGGTCGCGCGCGTCGCCGTGACGCGGAGCCGGCCCGACGTCGAGGACGCCCTGCTCGCCGAGGATCCACCCGTCCGGTTCGGCGGCGACGTCGTGGAACTGCTGCCCGAGGCGATCGCGGCGGTACCCGAGGATGCTCTGCCCGTCGTGATGACGACCTGGGCGCTGTCGCGCCTGGCGATTCCGCGGCGCCCGTCGTTCGTCGACCGTCTTCGCGAGGCAGCCGCGGGACGGACGGTCGCGTGGGTGTCGGCCGAGGGGGTGGGTGTCGCGCCGTCGGTCCCGACGCTCGGTGACCGCCCGGCCTCCGGTCACAGCATCGTCGGCATCGCGCTGTACGAGGGCGCCGAGCATCGGGTGGATGCGGTGGCGCGCTGCTGGTCGCGGGGCCGGATTCTCGACTGGTTTCACTGATTCGGGTGGTTCCAGCCCCGCTCAGCGGGGTCGGATCCACCGAAATCGGATCAGGCGATCAGGGCGTAAGTGAGGCCGGCGGCGAGTGCACCGGCGACCGCCCCCACGACGACCTGCCCGCGGGTGTGGTCTCCGAGATGCACGCGCGACCACCCGACGGCGGCGGTGAACACCAGTCCCAGAAGCCACCACGGTGAGAGAGCCAGTGCCAGAACCACACTCACACCGGCCCCGACGCCGGTGTGCACGCTGACCTTCCAGTGCGCCAGGCTCGTGATGATCCCGGCGACACCGAGGGCGGCGACACCGGCCGAGGTGAACGCGATCGTCTCGATCGGAGCCCGGGCGACGATCTGGATGATCAGTCCGGCCACCACCACACCGAGGATGGCGACGATCAGCGCGTGCCGCTCGTCGATCCGGGTGACGTGATGGTCGCCGATCCGGGCGCGTCGCATCCCGGTCAGGATGAGCCCCATCGGGATCACCCCGGCGATCATCGCGACGAAGACGCCCCAGCCCGGGGCGCCGACACCGATGCCGAAGATCACCGACCCGACGATGTTGATCACCCAGGGTGCCCCGACCTCCGTGAGGGCGCGGGCCACGACGTCTGTAGCGGCCCGGCCCTCGGATGGGGACGTCTTCACGGGTTCCGTCACTTCCGTCCTCCGTTGCGTCTCGATGAACCGGTCTCGGAGTATGCACGCTCGAACTGATGGAATGATGCGGGGTGTTCGGTGACGAAGGGATGGGGCGACACATGATCGGGATCAGCCGCGACGGCGACGTCGTGACCGTGGAACTGCAACGCGAGGAACGCAGGAACGCGCTCAACACGCAGTTGTGCGTGGAGATCCGCGAAGCCGTGGACAAGGCCGTGGCCGACGACGCGCGCGTAATGGTGATCACCGGCCGGGGCTCGAGCTTCTGCGCCGGTGCCGATCTGTCCGGCGACGTCTACGCCGAAGGGTTCACCGACAGCCTCGCCGAGATGTTGCGCACCATCGTCGAGGCCCCCATCCCGGTGATCGCGGCCGTCAACGGCCCCGCCATCGGTGCCGGCACCCAGCTGACGCTCGCGTCGGACCTGCGAGTCGTGGCGCCCACCGCGCGTTTCTCGGTTCCTGCTGCGCGCCTGGGTATTTCGGTGGACCGCTGGACGGTCCGCCGTCTCGCCTCGCTCATCGGCGGCGGTCCGGCACGCGCGGTCTTCCTCGCCGCCGAACCCGTCCACGCCGAGGAGGCCCTCGCGCGTGGGCTCGCCAACCGCATCGGCGATCTCGCCGACGCCCAGGCCTGGGCGCAGGAGATCGCGAAGCTCGCGCCGCTGTCGCTGAACGCGATGAAGTTGTTCCTCAACGACGACGGCACCCGCGACGAGGCCACACCCGAGCAGACCGCCGCACTCGCCGCAGCGTGGCTCAGTGAGGACGCCCAGGAGGCCAGGCTCGCTCGTTCCGAGCGCCGCGACCCGATCTTCCGCGGACGATGAACGTCCGGTCCGCGGTCTCGGCCGTGCTCGCCGGGGCGGGCACGCTGTGGGTGGCGCGCGCCGTGAACGGCCTGCCCGGTTCCATCGGCGCCTCGGTCTCCGACATCCGTCCCTACGCCGCCGCGTCGCCCCGCTACCGCGACGGTCGTTTCCACAACACCGACCCGGCGTCCGTGCTCGGACCCGAGGCAGCGGGTGGTTTCGCGAAGGACCTGCTCACCCGCGGGTCGCGGGGCAGACCTCGCGCCGAGGTGCCGTTGTCGACCTATCTCGCGCCGGTGGACGCGGCGGACCTCGCCGTGACGTGGTTCGGTCACTCGACCGCCCTCGTGGAGGTCGACGGCTACCGGGTGCTGTGCGACCCGGTGTGGAGCGAGCGTGTGTCGCCGTCACCGACCGTCGGTCCGGCGCGTCTGCATCCGGTGCCCGTCGAACTGCAGACCCTGCCGCGCCTCGACGCGGTGGTGATCTCGCACGACCACTACGACCATCTCGACCGGTTCACGGTCGAGACGCTCGCCGTGCTGCAGCCGGCCGTCCGGTTCGTCGTGCCGCTCGGGGTGGGCGCGCACCTGCGCCGTTGGCGGATCGCCGAGGAACGCATCGTCGAACTCGACTGGGACGAGCACGTCGAGGTGGACGGCCTGCGCATCACGTGCACCGAGGCCCGGCACTTCTCCGGTCGTGGCCTGCAGCGCAACATCACGTTGTGGTCGTCGTGGGTGTTCACCGGCCCGACGCGCCGGGTGTTCTTCGGCGGCGACAGCGGGTACACCCCGCGGTTCGCGGACGTCGGCGAGGCGTACGGCCCGTTCGACCTGACCTTGCTGCCCGTCGGCGCCTACGACAGGCGATGGCCCGACGTGCACATGAACCCGGAGGAGGCGGTGCGCACGCATCTCGACCTCGGTGGCGTCGACCGTCGTGACAGTCTGCTGGTCCCCGTGCACTGGGGAACCTTCGACCTGGCCTTCCACGCCTGGTCGGAGCCGATCACCCGGTTGCTGCCCGCCGCGCGGGAGTCGGAGGTGATCACGGCGGTGCCGATGCCGGGTCAGCGGATCGACGTCTCGAAGTCCGATGCGTCGAAGCCCGTCGCACTCGATCCCTGGTGGCTCGCGTCGAGCTGATCCACCCGCCACGACACCGGCTGTTCGCTTTCGTGCCCTAATCTGGTTCGTCATGGCAGTAGAAGAGCCCACGACGGTGGTGGGAACGGGCGAGGCTCCGGTCCTCGCACCCGACCACGCAGCCACCGGGCTGTCCACCGAGCAGGTCGCCGAGCGCGTGGCACGTGGCCTCACCAACGATGTCCCCGACCGCGCATCCCGGTCGGTCAAGGACATCGTCCGGGCCAACGTGTTCACCCGGATCAACGCGATCCTCGGGGTGCTGCTGCTGATCGTGCTGGCCACCGGCTCGATCATCGACGGCATGTTCGGTCTGCTGATCATCGCGAACAGCGGCATCGGCATCATCCAGGAGGTGCGCGCCAAGCGCACCCTCGACAAGCTGGCCATCGTCAGCCAGACGAAGCCCGTCGTGCGCCGGGGCGGCGTCGCCGCGCCGATCGCTCCGCGCGAGGTGGTCCTCGACGACATCATCGAGCTCGGCCCCGGCGACCAGCTGGTCGTCGACGGCGAGGTGGTCGAGGCCCAGGGTCTCGAACTGGACGAGTCGCTGCTGACGGGCGAGTCGGATCCCGTGCACAAGGTGCCCGGGTCGACGGTGATGTCGGGCAGCTTCGTCGCCTCCGGATCCGGCTCCTACCGTGCGACGAAGGTCGGCCGCGACGCCTACGCGGCGCGACTCGCGGAAGAGGCGAGCAAGTTCACGCTCGTGAAGTCGGAGCTGAACGCGGGCATCAACAAGATCCTGCGCTTCATCACCTACCTGATGATCCCCGCGGGTCTGCTCATCATCTACAACCAGCTCTTCTCCAGCGGCGAGTCGCTCGGCCCCGCACTGAGCGGCATGGTCGCCGCCCTCGTGCCGATGGTGCCCGAGGGCCTCGTGCTCATGACATCCATCGCGTTCGCGGTCGGTGTCGTCCGCCTCGGACGCCGCCAGTGCCTCGTGCAGGAGCTGCCGGCGATCGAAGGCCTCGCGCGCGTCGACGTGGTGTGTGCCGACAAGACCGGCACGCTCACCGAGAACGGCATGCGCCTGTCCGATCTCGAGCCCCTGGACGGAAGCAACCTCGACGAGGCCCGCGCCGCCCTGGCTTCGCTCGCCGCCGACGACCCGCGTCCGAACGCCAGCGTCCTCGCGATCGCCGAGGCGTTCCCCACCGCCCCCGGCTGGGGCGAGCCCACGGCGGTCGCGCCGTTCTCGTCGGCGAAGAAGTGGAGCGGCCAGTCGTACGGCACCCACGGCAACTGGCTGCTCGGCGCACCCGACGTGCTGCTCGACCCCGGCACCGAGGCGGCGCGACGCGCCGAGGAACTCGGCTCGAGCGGCCTGCGGGTGCTGCTCCTCGCGCGCAGCGACCGCCCGGTCGACGACGAGCTCGCCCCCGGCACGGTCACGCCCGCCGCGCTCGTCGTCCTCGAACAGCGGGTGCGCCCGGACGCGAAGCCGACCCTCGAGTACTTCGCCGGCCAGCAGGTCGACGTCAAGGTCATCTCCGGCGACAACGCGATCGCCGTCGGTGCGGTCGCCTCGTCCCTCGGCCTGCCGGGTAGCGCGTCTCCCATCGACGCGCGCTCCCTGCCGGAAGGCGACAACGAACTCGCCGACGTCGTCGAAGGCTCGACGACCTTCGGCCGGGTCCGTCCCGATCAGAAGCGCGCGATGGTCGGCGCGCTGCAGTCGCGCGGTCACACCGTCGCGATGACCGGCGACGGCGTCAACGACGTGCTCGCCCTCAAGGACGCCGACATCGGAGTCGCGATGGGGTCGGGCAGTCCCGCCACCCGCGCGGTCGCACAGATCGTCCTTCTCGACAACAAGTTCGCGACGCTGCCCTACGTGGTGGCCGAGGGTCGCCGGGTCATCGGCAACATCGAACGCGTCTCCAACCTGTTCCTCACCAAGACGGTGTACTCGGTGCTGCTCGCCTTCCTGGTGGGCGTGTCGGGTGTGCTGTCGCAGGTGTTCGACTTCGAGCCGTTGCCCTATCCGTTCCTGCCCCGGCACGTGACGATCGCGGCGTGGTTCACCATCGGCATCCCCGCTTTCCTGTTGTCGCTGGCACCGAACAACGAGCGGGCACGCTCGGGTTTCGTCTCCCGTGTGATGCGACTGGCGATTCCGTCCGGTGTCGTCGTGGGTGTGGCGACCTTCGTCTGTTACGTGCTCGTCTACGGCGGCCCGGAGCAGACCGAGCAGCAGAAGATCCAGGCCGGGACCTCGGCCCTGATCACCCTGCTGATCATCGCGCTGTGGGTGCTCGCCGTGGTCGCCCGCCCGTACCAGTGGTGGAAGATCGTGCTGCTCGCCGGTTCGGTGCTCGGCTACGTGATCCTGTTCTCCGTGCCGTTCACCCGGGAGTTCTTCGCGCTCGATCCGTCGAACGTCGGATACACGACGATCGCGGTGACGTGCGGGCTGATCGGAGTCGTCCTGGTCGAGGCCCTGTGGTGGGTGTCGGGGCGTCTGCACGGGGAGCGCCGTCGCCTGTTCGCCGCCCCCGACGATCTGCTGCCGGGCGTACACTGACCTGCAGCGCACGGATGGGTGCGCCCGAACCTCACGGCGATCCGACGAGGGAAGGACCGAACGATGGGTTTCATGGATTCGGTGAAGGGCCTTGTGAACAAGGGCAAGGACTACGCCTCGAAGAACCCCGACAAGGCCGACCAGTTCATCGAGAAGGCCGGCGACCAGGTGGACGGACGTACCGGCGGGAAGTACGCCCAGCACGTCGACAAGGCGCAGGACGCCGCCCGTCAGCATCTGGGTACCACCGACAATCCCGCACCGGGCGCGCAGCCCGGACCGGGCGGTGAGCCGGGCCCCGAGGGCGGTCCCGGACCGGAAGCGCAACCGGGTCCGCGTCAGCCCTGATCACGGCAGGTATGGCAGCACGGTTCACGGTAGGTGCGGCAGCACCGTTCACGGTAGGTGCGGCAGCACCGTGTCGCCGAAGGTGTCGATGAACGGGCGCTGATCCGGCCCCACATGGTGCAGATAGATCTCGTCGAAACCGAGTTCGGCGAATTCGCACAGGCGGTCGACGTGTTCGGCGGGATCGTCGGACACGATCACCGCGCCCTCGAGGTCGCCGTCGTCGAGGGCGGCGGCGTGGGAATCGAATTCCTCGGGCGTGGCCAGTTCTGCCATCAGTTCCGGCGGTAGGGCGTTCGTCGCCCACTGTTCCCGCGCGATCTCGCGGGCGCGTTCCCGGGTGGGTGCCCAACTCAGATGGACCTGCAGCACGGTCCGTCCGCGTCCGCCGCCGTCGCGGTAGGCGCCGAGGATCCGGCGCAGGTCGTCGAGCGGGGCATTCACGGTGACGAGACCGTCGACCCGGTCGGCGAAACGACCGGCCGTCTCGGAAGTCAGTGCGGGAAGCAGAATTTCGGGAGGAGTCTCCGGCCGGTCCCAGACCCGTCCGCGGTCGACCTTCACCGCGCCGTCGTGGTCGACGACTTCGCCTGCGTGCAGGCGTCGCACGATGTCGAGGTTCTCGCCGAGCTGTTGCTGCCGTTCCTCCTTGGGCGGCCAGGCAACTCCGGACATGCGTTCGTTGCAGTGCTCACCGCTGCCGAGTGCGAACCAGAAGCGGTGCGGGAACATCGATGCCAGAGTGGCGGTGGCCTGGGCGGTGACGACGGGGTGGTAGCGGAAGCCGGTCGCGGTGACGACACCGAATCGTAGGTCGGTGGTGGCCAGGGCCGCTCCGAGCCACGACCACGCGAACCCCGAGTGTCCCTGGCGGTGCGACCACGGTTCGATGTGGTCCGAGCACATGGCCGCCCCGAAGCCGGCTGCTTCGGCGAGCCGGACGTCCTCGAGCAGGCGGGATGGGGACGCCTGTTCGTGTGAGGCGTGAAAACCTATCAGCGTCATACCTGTCCGCTCCTCCGGTCGATCGGCGATCAGTACTTCTCGATGAGTGTCAGTGCAGCCGTCATGAGCGCGAGGTGGCTCAGACCCTGGGGGAGATTGCCGAGGAAGGTGCCGTCCTCGGCGATCATCTCCGAGTACAGGCCCACGTCGTTGGCGAGCGGCACGAGTTCGCCCATCAGTTCGGTGGCCTCGTCGGTCCGTCCCGTCTCGGCCAGTGCCGCGACCATCCAGAACGCGCAGGCGACGAACGTCCCTTCCTCCTTGTCGGCGCCGCTGAACCGGTAGAGCAGCGGCCCGCGACCGAGTTCCCGTCGCAGGGCGTCGCAGGTGGCCTGCATGCGCGGACCCCGGTCGTACCCGCCGACGGCTCCGAGCAGGACGGACGCGTCCAGCCGATCGGTGCCGGGATAAGCGGTGTAGCAACCGAGTTCGTCCGACCAGCAGTTCTCCTCGATCCAGTCGCGGATGAGATCGCGTTCGCGGCGCCAGCGATCCGCCGTCCCCGGGATCTGCCCGACCTCCGCGAGGTGGACGGCGCGGTCGAGCGCGTGCCAGCAGCTCATCTTCGAGTTCGTGTAGTGCTCGCGTTCGAGCAGCTCCCAGATGCCGTGATCGGCCTGCTGCCAGACATCGCAGGTGTGGTCGGCGATGCGGGCGAGCAGACGCGCGGTCGCGATGTCGAGCACGTAACCCTCACTGCTGTAGAGGGTCACGATCTCGAACAGGTCGCCGTAGATCCCGAGCTGCAATTGCCCTGCTGCCCTGTTCCCCTCGACCACCGGGCCGATACCGCGCCAACCCGGAACCTCCAGTCGCCGTTCGTCGTCGGGCGTTCCGCCGTCGAGCCGGGTGAACACCTCCGCATCGGCGCCCTGATCGCGCACCACGCGGAGCAACCAGCTCATCGCGGCGTGCACCTCCTCGCGATCGCCGAGACGGATCAGCGCGTGCAGGGTGTAAGCGGCGTCGCGCACCCAAGCGAAACGGTAGTCCCAGTTCTTCTCGCCGTCCGGGCTTTCCGGAACGGACGTCGTCGCCGCTGCGGCGATCGCGCCCGATCGGTTCTGCAACAGTTTCAGTGCGAGCGCGCTCCGGATCACCGCGTCGGCCCACGGCCCGTCGTAGTGCAGGAGCGACGACCATTGCTTCCACCGGTCGACGGTGCGGTCGATGTTGGCATCGATCGCGTCGGCGTCGGGCAACGGCAGGGGTTCGTTCTCCGTCGACAGCACGGCGATGAGGTGCCGGGATCCGGCCGAGGTGGTGAAGCGGCCACCGATCGAGCGGTGCTCGACCACGGGTTCGCCCGTGCCGGACGTGCGCACCCCGATGCTCACGGTCCCCACCCGCAGGACGGGGCCGTGTTCGGTCCGGTCGCACCAGGGCTGGTACCGGCCCAGTCCGGTGCCGGGGGCGACCGTCCAGCGCATCGCGACCTCACCGTCCAGGCCCTCGACGCGGCGGGCGAGCTCACCCCACGGCAACCGCCCGGCGACACCCGTGTCGATCGAATCGGTCACCCGGACCCGCCCCTGTGCCGTGGTGAAGACGGTGCTCAGCACGTTCGTGCCCGGCACGTATGCGCGTTCGACGGTGAACTCGTCGACGGGACGCAGTTCGACGGAACCGCCCGTCGATGCGTCGAGCAGTCGTGCGAAGACCGGATGCGAGTCGAGGTGCGGTACCGGATACCAGTCCACCGACCCGTCCTCGGCGACGAGGGCGACGGTGTCGCCGTCGCCCAGTGCGGCATAGGTGCGCAGGTCCGCATAGCCGTCGTCGTCGCGGGCTGGGATCACACGCACTCCTCGCTGGGCCGGGTACACGGCGGTCGATCGGTTGCATACCCCGGCCGGGTCCGTACAAACGACCTGCATGTTCGCGACGGTCGGCCGCCGGCTGTGTCACCATCACACCGTGAACCGGACGCCTGGCACGGTGCCGTCGCGATGAACGGCGCGTGGATCCTGCTGGTCGTCATCGCCGGGATCGCGGTGACCGCCGTCGCGTCGCGCCGCGACCTGCAGGCCCCACTCGTGCTAGTCACGGTCGGCGCACTGGTGTCGTTCGCGCCGGGCCTGCCGCGGCTCGAACTGGATCCGGAGGCCATCCTCGGGGTCGTCCTGCCGCCGTTGCTGTATTCGTCGGCCCTGCGGTTCTCGGTTCCCACCTTCCGGCAGTACCTGCCGTCGATCCTGCGGCTCGGCATCTACGCCGTGCTCGTCACGGCGTTCGTCGTGGCGTGGACCGCATCCGCGATGATGGTGACGCTGACCTTCGGTGCGGCTCTCGCTCTCGGCGCGGTCGTCGCACCGACGGACGCGGTCAGTGCCGTCGCCGTGGGACAGCGACTCGGACTACCGAAACGGGTCATCGCGGTGCTGACCGGGGAAGGTCTGGTCAACGACGCCACCGCCCTGACCCTGTTCACCGTGGCGATCTCGGCCGTCACCGGCACGCACATCCTCGCCGACTCGCCGTTCCTGTTCTTCCTCTACGAGGTGGCGGGTGGGATCGCCGTGGGTCTGGTGCTCGCGTACGCCGTCCACCTGATCCGCGCCCGGATGTACGACTCGCCGCTCGAGACCGTGCTCGGACTGGTGCTGCCGTTCGCGGCCTATCTCGCTGCCGAGGAGATCCACGCCTCGGGAGTGCTCGCCGTCGTCGCCGCCGGACTGTTCATCGGGCACCGGGCCACCGAGGTCTCGGTGAGCACGCGACTGCAGGAACGCGCGGTGTGGAAGAGCGTCGACGTGGTGCTCGAGACGTTCGTCTTCGCCTACATGGGCCTGCAGTTGCGGTTCGTCCTCGACGAGGTCCGCGACAGCGGCGCCGATCTGCGCCTCGCGCTGCTCGGTGCGGTGATGATCCTGCTCGTCGTCATGATCGTGCGACCCGCGTGGGGTCTGCTGCACTGGGGGCGGCGCGCGCTCGTGCGACGCGCCGGATCCGAACGCCTCGGCCGCGACCAGCTGAACTTCCGGGAACACGTCGTGGTGTCGTGGGCGGGCATGCGCGGCGTCGTCACCCTCGCCGCGGCCGGTGGGGTGCCCGTGGCGATCGCGTCGGGTGCTCCCTTCCCCGGCCGCGAGATGATCCAGATCTCCGCGCTGGTCGTCGCCATCGGCACACTCCTCATCCAGGGCGCGACGATGCCGTGGCTCATCCGCAGACTCGACGTCACCGACCCCTACGAGCGGCTGCGCACCGAGGAACAGATGGCGGTGGCCCGCAGGATCTCGGCCGAGTCGAGCGACCGGGTGCTCACCGAACTCGCCACGCATCCACCCGACGGCGTGGACCCGGAGATCTACGACAAACTCCTGGCCAAGGCACGAAAGTCGCTCCGATCCCGCCAGGAGGCGGAGACCGTCGAGGACACCGCGGAGGACGCCGGAACACGACTGGCCGCGCTGTTCGACGACATCCGACGGGCATCCCTGCAAGCGCGACGCCAGGCCCTCATCGACGCCCGCGATCGCGGTGAACTCGACGACGAGATCCTCCGCGACGTGCTCGAGAGCCTGGACATCGACGAAGCGGCGGTGGAGGAGCGCATCCGCCGCCGGCGCCGGGACGACGGTGCCCGAAGTCGGGACGACGGTGTGCAGCGGTAGGGACGACAGGCCGCAACGGTAGACTTTCCGCAAGTGAACACCCCGCACGGCCCGGAACAGGTGCCGCACGATCCCCGCACCGACGTCTCCGTCCGTTTCGCTCTCCGGTCGCCTGCTCGTCTGAAGACCGAACTCCTGGCCGGCCTGGTCGTGGCGCTCGCCCTGATCCCCGAAGCCATCGCCTTCTCCGTGATCGCCGGTGTGGATCCCCGGGTCGGGCTGTTCGCCTCGGTGACCATGGCGATCACCATCGCGATCGTCGGGGGACGGCCCGCGATGATCTCGGCGGCGACCGCGGCCGTGGCGCTCGTGATCGCCCCGGTGTCCGAGCAGTACGGGGTGGACCATCTCATCGCGACGGTGATCCTCGGCGGCATCTTCCAGGTGCTGCTCAGCTTCCTCGGCGTCGCCAAGCTCATGCGGTTCGTGCCGCGCAGCGTCATGGTCGGCTTCGTCAACTCCCTGGCCATCCTCGTGTTCGTCGCCCAGATTCCGCACCTCGTGGACGTGCCGTGGATGGTCTATCCGCTGGTGGCGGCAGGTCTGCTGGTGCTGGTCGTCCTCCCGAGGATCACCGAGGCCGTGCCGGCTCCGCTCGTCACGATCGTGCTCCTCACCGTCGTGACGGTGGCCTTCTCGCTGAACGTGCCGGACGTCGCGGACCAGGGTGAACTGCCCGAGAGCCTGCCCACGCTCTTCTTCCCGGACGTGCCGCTGACCTTCGAGACCCTGCGGATCCTCGCGCCGTACGCGCTCGCGATGGCCCTCGTCGGCCTCATGGAATCGCTGATGACGGCCAAGCTCGTCGACGACATCACCGACACCCGCTCGGACAAGACCCGCGAGGGCTGGGGTCAGGGCATCGCCAACATCGTGACCGGATTCTTCGGTGGCATGGGCGGCTGCGCCGTCGTCGGCCAGACCATGATGAACGTGAAGGTCTCCGGGGCACGGACCCGCCTGTCCACCCTGGCGGCCGGCGTGTTCCTGCTGATCCTCGTGGTCGCCCTCGGCGACATCGTCGGGCTGGTCCCGATGGCCGCCCTCGTCGCCGTGATGATCATGGTGTCGATCGCGACGGTCGACTGGCACAGCGTGCACCCGCGGACGCTGCGGCTGATGCCGCTCAGCGAGACCGTCGTCATGATCGTCACCGTCGTGGCCACGGTGAGCACCGGCAATCTCGCGATCGGAGTGTCGCTGGGAGTGCTCACCGCGATGGTGCTGTTCGCCCGCCGCGTCGCGCACATGACCACCGTCGAGAAGATCGCCGATGCCGACACCGACGGGGACGGGGGAGTGGACACGCGCACCTATCGGGTGACCGGTGAACTGTTCTGGGCGTCGAGCAACGATCTCGTCCACCAGTTCGACTACATCGGCGATCCGGAGAACGTCGTCATCGACCTCACCGACGCCGACATCTGGGACGCCTCCACGGTCGCCACCTTCGATGCGATCCAGCAGAAGTACGCGGCCAAGGGAAAGACGGTCACCATCGTCGGACTCGACGGCGCGAGCCTCGAACGCCTCCGCCGGTTGTCCGGCCGGCTCGGTGGGGAGAACTGACCACGCATCCCGGGAGCGGTGCGTCGATTCGACGTAACGTGAGCGCATGATCGCGATCGAGCTCGCCGCGGTGGTACTGCTCCTGGTGCTGGTCGTGGTCTCGGTGGTGCTGTGGACCCGGCGGGTGGTCACCACACCCGCCGAACGCGCGGTCCACGCGACCCTGCACACGGCGTCCCTCGCGGCGCGCCCCCTGCGCGCCGGGCTCGACGCGTCGTCGGCGAAGGAGGCCGCTCCGCACCTGCGGATGCTGCTGGCCGAAGCACGCGCGGTGGCGCTGCTGGACGAGAACGGTGCCCTGCTCGCCTGGGACGGCCCGTTCGAGGAACTGACGGACGAGATGATCACCGCCGCGGGCCGGGCCGTCGCCGACAAGCGCCGCGTGCTCGTCGGGCACCACGACCTGCGACGGGCCCACGGCGACCTCGCGGCCCGCGCACTGATCGCCCAGCCGCTCGTCGTGGAGGACATGGGTGTGGCGGGGGTGCTCGGCGTCGTGACGACCGTCGAACCCGGCCCGGCGCTGCTCGGTGCGATCACCGAGGTGGCGCGGTACGCGTGCAGCCAGATCGAGCTGGCCGAACTGGACGCCTCCCGCGCCCGGCTCGACCGCGCCGAGGTCCGTGCGCTGCGCGCCCAGATCAGTCCGCACTTCATCTACAACGCGCTCAACACGGTGGCGTCGTTCGTCCGGACCGACCCCGACCGCGCCCGCGAACTGCTGCTGGATTTCGCCGACTTCACCCGCTACTCGTTCCGCGCGGCCGGCGAGTACACCCTGCTCGCCGACGAACTGCGCAACATCGACCGGTACCTGACACTCGAACGCGCCCGCTTCGGCAACGCCCTCGAGGTACGCCTGCAGATCGCTCCCGAGGTACTCAACGTGACGCTGCCCTTCCTGGCTCTGCAGCCACTCGTCGAGAACGCCGTGCGGCACGGGATCGCGGGCAAGGACACCCGCACGGGCACCATCACCATCACCGCGGCCGACGAGGGCACCGACTGCGTCATCAGCGTCGAGGACGACGGCATCGGCATGGACCCGGAACTGCTGCGATCCGGCACGCTCGACGCGATCGCCGACAGCGAGCACGGCAGCGGCGTCCGCGAGTCCGCGCACGTGGGCCTCGCCAACGTCGACGACCGCTTGCGTGCGGCCTTCGGCAACGACTACGGCCTCGTCGTCGAGACCGCGCCGGGGGCCGGCACCCGGGTGAGCATGCGCGTGCCGAAGTTCAGGGCGGGTATCCGGCCGTGAGGAACACCCGGCATGGCACGATGGATTCGCCGTGAACGAGATCACAGACAACCTGACCGTGCTGGCGGTCGACGACGAACCGCCCGCCCTCGACGAGCTGGCCTACCTGCTGCGCGCGCAGGAGGAGATCGGCGTCGTGCACACCGCAGGAGACGCGACGACCGCTCTGCGCGTGCTGCGCGACGGAGGAATCGACGCGGTCTTCCTCGACATCAACATGCCCGGACTCGACGGGCTGGAACTCGCAGGCATCCTGCGCAATTTCGCGGTGTCCCCGGCCGTGGTGTTCGTGACCGCGCACGACGATCGCGCGGTCTCGGCGTTCGACCTCGGCGCCGTCGACTACGTCCTCAAGCCGCTGCGGGAGGAACGACTCGCCGAAGCGGTCCGGCGGATCGCCGAGCGCCACCGGCCCGCCGCGCAGGCGACATCCGAGACCGGCCAGAGCGACGACGTGATCCCGGTCGAGCTCGGCGGTGTCACCACCCTCGTGCCGCGCTCGTCGGTCCACTGGGTCGAGGCCGAGGGCGACTACGCGCGCCTGCACACCGCGACCGGTTCGCACCTGGTACGTATCCCGATATCGACGCTCGAGAACCGCTGGGGCGACGCCGGCTTCCTGCGGGTGCACCGCTCCTATCTCGTGGCGTTGCCGCTCGTCACCGGTATCCGCAGTGTGGGTTCGGGTCTCGTCGTGTGCCTGCGCAGCGACAGCAACTCACCGCCCGTCGAACTGCCCGTCAGCCGCCGGCACACACGGGAACTCAAGGACCGGCTCATCCGAGGTCCGATGCAGTCGTGGACGTCGCGATGAGCACCACCGGCGGCCAGCCTCCGCCGCGTCAGAAGGTCGTCCTCGCCGAACGGCGTGGGGCGCGCATGGTCCGTACCCGGGTCGAGGTGCAGCAGCAGACCGAGGTGGGCGACGCGATGGTCCGCGGGCTGGTCCGGGCGCAGCTCGGGCTCGCGCTGCGGGTCGCGCTGTTCACGGTGTGTCTGCTGGGCGCCATTCCGGTGCTGTTCCACCTCGCTCCCGGTCTCGCCGCGGTGACGGTCCTCGGCATCCGCCTGCCGTGGGTGTTGCTCGGTGTGGTCGGTTATCCGATCCTGCTCGGTATCGCGTGGGTGTATCTGCGCCTCGCCGAACGCAACGAGCAGGATTTCACCGACCTCACCGACGATTGACGACCCCATGAGCGGATCGATTCCCGTCGTCACCGTCGTCGGTCTGGTCGCCGCGGCGATCGCCACCGTCGCGATCGGGGTGTACGGCGTGAGGATGGCGCGCACCACCTCGGATTTCCTCGTCGCCTCCCGCAGCGTCGGCCCGCGCTGGAACGCCGCGGCCATCTCCGGTGAATACCTCTCGGCGGCATCCTTTCTCGGAGTGGCCGGGCTCGTGGCGAAGTTCGGTGCCGACGCCCTGTGGTATCCCGTCGGTTTCACCGCCGGTTATCTGGGTCTGCTGCTGTTCGTCGCTGCGCCGCTGCGACGTTCGGGTGCCTACACCGTCCCGGACTTCGCGGAGTTCCGGCTGGGGGAGAAGTGGCTGCGCACGCTGTCGATGATGGTCGTGGCGATCATCTGCATCCTGTACCTGGTGCCGCAGTTCCAGGGCGCGGGACTGACGCTCAACATCCTTCTGGGAGTGCCCGACTGGGTGGGCGTCGCGGTGGTCGGGGTGATCGTCGTCGCCAACGTGGTCGGTGGCGGGATGCGCTCGATCACCTTCGTGCAGGCCTTCCAGTACTGGCTCAAACTCACCGCGGTCGCCCTGCCCGCTCTTGTCCTCACACTGCACTTCGTCGGTGACGACCGTGGCGTCGACGAACCCGTGCCGCCCACCGTCACCGAGACCACCACCGTCGACGTGACGATCGACGTGATCGTGCAGGTCGCCGAAACGCTCCCCGTCGTGGCGACCGGGGAGATCGACGGCCGGCCGGTCACGGGCGTCTTCGAACTCGAACCGGGGGAGCACGTCCTCGGGGCCGGGACCGAACTGGTCCTCGACGCCGGGTCACCGGTGCCGGTGGTCGCCGGTGCGCCGACCGACAACGACACCTGGGCGTCGCCGGGAGCAGGGCTGGGGGCGAGCAGCGAACATCCGCTGTTCCAGGTGTATTCGCTGATGCTCGCGACCTTCCTGGGCACGATGGGGCTGCCCCATGTGCTCGTGCGCTTCTACACCAATCCCGACGGGCGGGCGGCGCGCATGACCTCGCTCGCCGTCATCGGCCTGCTCGGGTTGTTCTATCTGTTCCCCACGCTGCTCGGGGTGTTCGCGCGCCTGTACGTCCCGCAGCTGCTCATCACCGGACGCTCCGATGCGGCAGTGCTGCTGCTGCCGGGATCGGTGCTGTCGGGCTGGGGCGGGCAGTTGCTCGCGGCGCTGGTCGCCTCGGGTGCGATCGCGGCCTTCCTGTCGACGTCGTCCGGACTGCTGGTGAGTGTCGCCGGCGTGTTGTCCACGGACGTACTGCGCGGCCGGGTGCGCGACTTCCGGGTGGCCGCGGTGCTCGCCGGCGTGGTGCCGCTCGTGCTCGCCCTGTCGGTGACCTCCCTCGACCTGTCCCGTTCGGTCGGTCAGGTCTTCGCCATCGCCGCGTCGACGCTGTGTCCGCTGCTGGTGCTGGGGATCTGGTGGCGCGGGCTCACTGCGATCGGTGCCGCGGCGGGGATGGTCGTCGGTGGTCTCGTCGCGGGCGGTGCAGCCCTGGCGACCGTGCTGCTGCCGATCGATCCGTCGGTGGCCGCCGGGTGGCCGACGGTGCTCTCCGCCTACCCGGCGGCGTTGAGCGTGCCGCTGGCGTTCCTCACGATGATCACGGTGAGTCTTCTGACGCGTCGCCGGATCCCCAGGGACGTGGGTAGGACGTTCTCCCGCATGCACGTACCCGAGCGGCTCGGGATGGGCCGCGACCGCGAACTCGGCGCGTTCGGTGAGCGGGGCCGTGGTCCCGGCGAGAGGCGCCGTTCGTCGCGGTGACGCGACCGTTCGTCGCACGAGGGCACCCCTCGTCGTTCCGCCTCTTGTCTGCTCTGTTCGTGTGACAGCCGTCTCATTAGCGTTGTGATCATCCTCACCTCACACGACTATCAAGGAGTCGGCAGTGACCACAGCACCACTCAGCGAGAGTGGCGTACCCCAGCAGCGACGGATACCGACGCCGCAGGAGTTCGTCACGATGCAGGAGAGCCCGGAGTTCCAGGAACTGCGCAGCCGTCTGCGCCGTTTCGTGTTCCCGGTGACGGCGTTCTTCCTGGCCTGGTACGCCCTGTACGTCCTGCTGGCCACCTACGCGGACGAGTTCATGGCGACGAAGGTCATCGGCAACATCAATGTCGGGCTGATCCTGGGTCTGGGCCAGTTCGTCACGACCTTCGTGATCACCGCCGTCTACGTGAAGTTCGCCGGGCGTGAGCTGGATCCGCGTTCCGCCGCGATCCGCGAGGAACTGGAAGGACCGCAGCAGTGAGCGTTCTCGCGCAGAGTGGGGCCGACGTCGGCAACCCGATCCTCAACATCGCCATCTTCGTCGCGTTCGTCGTCATCACGATGGGCCTGGTCATCAAGGCCAGCCGCACGACGAAGAAGGCCTCCGACTTCTACACCGGCGGCGGCCAGTTCTCCGGCCCGCAGAACGGTTTCGCCATCGCCGGCGACTACCTGTCGGCCGCGTCGTTCCTCGGTATCGCCGGTGCGATCGCCGTCTACGGATACGACGGCTTCCTGTACTCGATCGGCTTCCTCGTCGCATGGCTCGTCGCCCTGCTGCTCGTCGCCGAACTGCTCCGCAACACCGGCCGGTTCACGATGGCCGACGTGCTGAGCTTCCGGCTCAAGGAACGCCCCGTCCGCATGGCGGCGGCGCTCTCGACCCTCGCGGTGTCGCTGTTCTACCTGCTCGCACAGATGGCCGGTGCCGGCGGACTCGTCGCGCTGCTGCTCGACATCGAGGGCAAGGTCGGCCAGGCCATCGTCGTCGCGGTCGTCGGTGTGCTCATGATCGTGTACGTGCTGATCGGCGGCATGAAGGGCACGACCTACGTGCAGATGGTCAAGGCCGTGCTGCTCGTCGCCGGCGCGGGCCTGATGTTCGTGCTCGTCCTGTTCGCGGTGCGGGGCAACTTCTCGCAGCTGCTCGCCGACGCACAGGCGATGGTGTCGAGCTCGTCGAACGAGGCCGTCGCCCAGCGTGACGTGCTCGCCCCCGGCGCCAAGTACGGCATCAGCAACATGACGCAGATCGATTTCCTGTCGCTCGGCATCGCGCTGGTCCTCGGCACCGCCGGTCTGCCGCACGTGCTGATGCGCTTCTACACCGTGCCCACCGCCAAGGAAGCACGTCGCTCGGTCACCTGGGCCATCGCCCTCATCGGCGCCTTCTACCTGTTCACCCTGGTGCTCGGTTACGGTGCCGCGAAGATGGTCGGCCCCGACGCGATCCTCGGTGCTCCCGGCAAGGAGAACGCGGCGGCCCCGCTGCTGGCCTTCGAACTCGGCGGCACGGTCTTCCTCGCGATCATCTCGGCCGTCGCCTTCGCGACGATCCTCGCGGTCGTCGCCGGCCTGGCCATCACCGCCTCGGCGTCGTTCGCCCACGACATCTACGCCAGCGTCATCAAGCGTGGCAACGCCACCGAGGACGAGCAGGTGCGGGTCTCGCGGATCACGGTCGTCGTGATCGGTCTGGTGGCGATCGTCCTCGGCATCCTCGCCATGGGACAGAACATCGCCTTCCTGGTGGCCCTGGCCTTCGCGGTCGCCGCCTCGGCGAACCTGCCGACCCTGCTGTACTCGCTGTTCTGGCGGAAGTTCAACACGACCGGCGCCCTGTTCAGCATCTACGGCGGTCTGATCAGCTGCCTCGTGCTCATCGTGTTCTCCCCGGCGGTGTCCGGTGCACCCTCGGCGATGTTCCCGAACGTGGACTTCTCCTGGTTCCCGCTGTCGAACCCGGGCATCGTGTCCATCCCGCTCGCGTTCGCGCTCGGTGTCATCGGCACCTACGTCGGACGCCGCAGGCAGGAGGACCGGTACAAGCAGGCGGAGATGGAGGTCCGCTCGCTCACCGGTGTCGGTGTGGAGAAGGCCGTCTCCCACTGATCCTCTGCACCGCGGTGGCCCGCTCCCGATACGGGGGCGGGCCACCGCCGTGTCGGGGTGCGCCCCGCCGGCGGAACGGACCGTCTACTGTTGCGGACCATGGCGAAACTCGAAGTGTCCACCGACCTTCCGCTCGACCCGCACGCAGCGTGGGAGCACGCCTCCCGCCTCGAGTCGTTCGGGGAGTGGCTGAGCATCCACGACGGGTGGCGCAGCGACCTGCCGGACACCCTCGCCGAGGGCACCACCCTGCAGTCGGTGGTATCCGTCAAGGGCATGCGCAACCGCGTCACGTGGACCATCGTCGAACTGGACGCGCCGCACCACGTGGTGCTGAAGGGCACCGGCAAGGGTGGCACGAAGTTCTCGATGCGACTCGCCGTCGCGGCCCGCGGGGACGGTTCGACGCTGTCGATGAAGATCGACCTCGGCGGAGCGCCCCTGTTCGGCCCGATCGGCTCGGGGGTGGCGCGGGCCCTGCACGGCGACCTGCAGTCGTCGCTCGACACCTTCGCGCGCCGCTACGGCGGGAACTGACGCCCGGCGCAGCGCGACACGACGCTCGGTCTCATCGAGCAGGGACATGATCCGATGCGGCCGCGCTCCGACGGTGCAGTCGTTCCACGCCGCTTGCGTACCAACGCTTACCGAAGACCAGCGCCACGATCGCGAGTGCGTACACCAGCGGGGTCAGTTGCAGCGCGGCGAGCAGACCCAGACGGTCGGCGAGGATCCCGACGACGAACGGCCCGGTCGCCAGCCCGAGGACGTTGTTGGCGACGGTGAGAGTGCCGAGCGCGGAGGCCCGCACCGACTCGTGGGTCAGTCGTGCCACCATGGCCGCGGTGGGACCGGAGGACCCGGCGGCGAAGAAGGCTCCGATTCCGATGAGGCCCAATTGCGCCGGACCCGGCGCCAGCTGGAATCCGATGGCGAGCGACACGAGGGAGACGGCGCAGTATGCGATGGCGCTGGTCCACTTCGCCGACGGGTTCGTGCGGCTCACCCGATCGGTGATCATCCCGCACACCACCATGCCGGTGCCGATCAGCAGGACGAAGATCGATGCGACCATCCCGGCCTTGTCCGGGGCCAGACCGTACTGACGATTGAAGAAGCTGGGCGTCCATGCCAGCAGCACCGCGGCGGTGAACATCTGCAGACCGCCACCGAGATAGGCGCACCACACGGCAGGGCTGGTGAACAGTGTGGAGATCGGTACCCGGATCGGGGGTGACGAATCCGGACGAGGAGACGGTTCGGTCGGCGTCGTGTCCTGACCGACCTTGTGCGCCGCCAACCTGCCTTCGGTGACCAGGGCGCGGAACAGAGCGACGAGGATCAGGCCGAGCACCGCCATGGCCGCGAACGACCACCGCCAGCTCAGGTGCACCGCGATGACGCCCCCGAGTGCGACGCCGATGACCGAACCGAACGAGCCGCCGGCCATGAAGGCGCCGCTGAGTGCGGAATGGACCCGCGGGACGAAGACGCTCAGGATCACGGCGATTCCGACGCTGCCGTAGGCGGCCTCGCCGACCCCGACCAGGAAGCGGGCAATGAGCAACTGTTCGTAATTGGCTGCCACAGCGCAGAACAGCGTCGCGATACTCCAGATCACCGCCATCAGGGTGAGGCTCCGTACCCGGCCCCACCGATCGGCGAGGAGCGACAACGGGAAGGTCAACAGGCCCACCATCAGGGCGACGATGCTCGTCAGCGATGCGAGTTGTGAATCCGACAGTGCCCAGTCCGCTTTCAGGAACGGGAAGACCGCGCTGAGCACCTGGCGCGACATGTAATCCGAGAGCAGCAGTGCGAACGTCAGCGCGAAGACCAACCAGGGGTATGCGACCCGTCGGCGTCGATTCTTCTCGGGTGCCGGTCCGCCGGAATCGGTTGGCTCGTCCGGTGATTCGAGGGTGAGTTCGGCAGGGGTGCCGATCGGGGTGGGGAGAATTCCCATAGGAGCTCCTCGATAGAAAAGGGGTGGGTCGGAACCCGAGCGGTTCCACGACTCTCACGCGGAGGAGGGGGGACGGCGGGGCGTGCACGCCGATCCGTGATTGCCGTGGTGCACATCACAGTAGTCGGGGTGCGCCGCGCTCACTTATCCCGAGGGGACACGGGTCTGTCCTTTTCGGGACACTCAGGCTTCGGACCGCTTGCGCCATTCTCGGGGAGTCATGCCGAAACGGCGTGTGAACCAGCGCGAGAAGCCGCTCGGAGCCGAGAACGACAACATTTCCGAGATCTCGGCGAAGGTGTGACGCCCACTCGTCACCAGTCGTTGGGCGAGTTCGGCCCGGGTGTCGTCGACGACCCCGGTGAAGGTCTGTCCCGACCTCGCCAGGTGCCGGTGGACGGTGCGGCGATCCACTCCGAGGCTCGCTGCCACCTGGTCGACCGAACAGCGCCCGGTCGGTAACAGTAGTTCGACGAGTTCCCGGACCCGCCGCTCGAGCGCGGGGGTCTCGGATGCCGAGAGGTCATCGAGGACCTGCTGCGAATAACTTCGGAGGACGGGATCGGAGAGGCGATTGGGTAGGTCCAGATCGCCGGTGTACACGACGATTCCGGAATAGTTGCCGTCGAAGACGAGGGGCGCGTCGAAGACCCGACGGTGTGTGCTGTCGTCGTCGGGCCGACCGTGTTCGAAACACACCGACACCGGCCGCCAGCGGTCGCCGAGCAGATACTGCAGAAGTTGGTGGATGACGGCGACCGCGAGTTCCGTGGCCTGACGCACGGGCATGGGTTCGCCCGGTTCGACGCGGAGGACGATCGTCGACAGCCCGTCACGTTCGGTGATGTCGATGAACAGCGCCTCGTTGTACGTGTGCTGGAAGCGGATCAGCATGCGCAGGGCGCTGCGGGCGTTCGGTTCGTCGCGGATGGCCACGCTCAAGGGGCCGAGGGTCGACAGGCGTCGCCGTTCGGCGAGTCTCAGTGCGAAATCCTGGCGGGCGGTGACGACGGCGGACAGTTCCAGCAAACGGACGATCGACGCCGCCGGCACCCACCGGTCCTGCAGGTCGAGTCCGGACGGGTCCAGCCCGACGCTGCGCAGCAGCTCGATCGGGTCTACCGAGAGCGAGCGGGCCAGTTCGACGAATCCCGTCAGTGTGGCGTAGCGCGCCAACGGCTTCGGCAGCGTCATCGCGCGTCTCCTCGATGTCCCGTCGACCGATGAAGGGGTTGTCCCCGAATGACAACGAATATGTCCCGCAGGGATAAGTATTCCGGATGTCCGCTCGTTAGTGTCGTGTTATCGGCGTCACACCCCCTCTGCGGTAGCAGAACGCCCGACATCCAAGGAGAACACAGATGGCACACGCGATCCGCTTCCACGAGACGGGCGGCCCCGACGTCCTCGAATGGGAAACCGTCGAGGTCGGCGATCCCGGCCCCGGCGAAGTGCGGATCCGGCACGAAGCCGTCGGCCTGAACTTCGCGGACACCTACTTCCGTACCGGGCTGTATCCGGCGCCGTTGCCGGCGGGAATGGGCGTCGAGGCCGCCGGCGTGATCGAGGCGGTCGGCCCCGGCGTCACCGACTTCCGCGAGGGTGACCGTGTCACCTACACGGGAAGCCCGCTCGGTGCATACAGCACCGAACGGGTGATGGACGCAGCACACCTCATCGCACTGCCCGACGCGATTCCCTTCGACACCGCGGCCGCGATGACCATGCGTGGCCTGACCGCGGCGTACCTCCTGCGCCGCATCCACCCCCTCGGAGCCGGCGACACGGTCCTGTTGCACGCCGCGGCCGGGGGCGTCGGCCTGATCTTCTGCCAGTGGGCGAAACGGTTGGGAATCAACGTCATCGGCACCACATCCAGCGACGAGAAGGCAGAAGTCGCTCGGTCCTACGGTTGTGCCGAGGTCATCGTCCACACCCGGGAGGACATCGCGGAACGGGTGCGCGAGCTGACCGACGGAGCCGGTGTGCCGGTCGTGTTCGACAGCGTCGGCGCCTCGACCCATCGTTCCTCGCTCGATTCCCTCGCCCGCCGAGGCCTGCTCGTCGCGTTCGGAACGGCCTCCGGCCCGATCCCACCGATCAGCGCCATGGACCTCGCGGTCAAGGGCTCACTGTTCGTCACCCGTCCCGCGCTCGCGGACTACATCGCCGATCCGGTCGAGCGAGCCGAACTGGCGAACGAGCTGTTCGCACAGGTCGCCGCCGGAGACATCGAGATCGAGATCAACCAGCGATACGCACTCGCCGATGCCGAAGGAGCGCACCGCGACCTCGAAGCCGGCATCAGCGTCGGCTCGTCGGTGTTCTCGCTCTGACCTTCGACCCGATCCACCCCGTCACGCCCAGGAGACCGTCATGACCACCACCGACCCCGCTCATGTCCGGGACGAGGCACATCGCCGATTCCCGATGGACGCACGACCGCTGACCGGCAGCATCGGCGCAGAACTGCACGGCGTAGACCTCGCCGAGGTGGCCCGCGACGACGAACGGTTCGCAGAACTGAAGGCGCTGCTGCTCGAACACAAGGTGTTGTTCTTCCGGAACCAGGAGATGAGCAGGGCCGAGCACGTCGCCCTCGCCGAGCGTTTCGGCTCGCTCGAGGACCATCCGGTACTCGGCAGCGATCCGGAACATCCCGGTCTGGTCCGCATCTACAAGGACCTCGACAGCCCACCCGAGGCGTTCGAGAACTCCTACCACTGCGACGCCACCTGGCGGGAGAACCCGCCCATGGGATCGGTGCTCCGATGCGTCGAAGGTCCGGCCGTCGGTGGCGACACGATCTGGGTGAACATGGCACTCGCCTACGAGCAGTTGCCCGGCCACGTGAAGGAACAGATCGCCGGGTTGCGTGCACGCCACAGCATCGAGGCGTCCTTCGGTGCGCGACTGCCGATCGACGAACGCCTCGCGCTGAAGGACCGGTTCCCGGACGCGGAGCATCCCGTCGTCCGCACCCATCCCGAAACGGGCGAGAAGGTCCTCTTCGTCAACAGTTTCACCACGCACTTCACGAACTTCCATACGGCGGACAACGTTCGCTGCGGTATCGACTATGCACCCGGGGCGGGCGAACTGCTCCGGTACCTGCAGAGCCGGGCGACGATCCCCGAGTACCAGGTTCGCTGGCGATGGACGCCGAACAGCGTGGCGATCTGGGACAACCGGTCCACCCAGCACTACGCGGTCCAGGACTACTGGCCCGCCGTCCGGAGGATGGAGCGCGCCGGAATCGCCGGCGACCGTCCCTTCTGACCTTCGAGAACGTCCTTCCTCACCACTTCACGACCCGATCCACAGGAGACCCCCATGCACTTCCACGACGACGCCTTGTTCCCCGAATGCCAGGAGAAGCTGGTCATCACCGCGGCCCCGTACGGACCCGAATGGGAACCGGAGGACTTCCCGGAGGACCTGCCGCTGACCATGGACGAGCACGTCCAGCAGGCGGTGGACTGCTACGAGGCCGGCGCCACCGTGCTGCACATCCACGTTCGCGAGCTCGACGGCAAGGGCAGCAAGCGGCTGTCGAAGTTCAACGAACTGCTCTCCCGCCTGCGCGAAGCGGTGCCGGACATGATCCTGCAGGTCGGCGGATCGATCTCTTTTGCGCCGGAAGGTGAAGGCGCCGAAGCGAAGTGGCTCTCGGACGATGTTCGGCACATGCTCGCCGAACTGGATCCCAAGCCGGACCAGGTGACCATCGCCATCAACACCAGCCAGATGAACATCATGGAGCTCATGACCGCGGACGACATCGCCGGCACCTCCATGGAGCGTCCGGAACTCGCGGTGACGTACCGGGAGATGACCGTGCCCGCCGGGCCGGAATGGGTCGAGGAGCACCTGCGGCGCCTGCAGGCCGCCGGCATCCAGCCGCACTTCCAGCTGTCGTCCGTTCCGCAGCTCGAGACCGTCGAACGCCTGATCCGACGCGGCATCTACACCGGTCCACTGAACCTGACCTGGGTGGGGATCGGCGGCGGTTTCGACGGACCGAACCCGTACAACATCATGAACTTCGTCCAGCGTGTGCCGGACGGCGCGTGCCTGACGCTCGAAACCCTCATGCGTTCGGTGCTGCCGGTCAACACGATGGCCATCGCCATGGGGCTGCACACCCGCTGCGGCAACGAGGACACCCTCTGGGGACGCAAGGGCGAGAAGATGACCTCGGTCGAGCAGATCCGGCAACTGGTCCGTCTCGCAGACGAACTCGGCCGTGAAGTCGCCACCGGCAAGGAAGCCCGTGAGATCTACCGGATCGGCGAGACCTACCGCGACGCCGACGAAACGCTCGCCAAACTCGGCTACGCCCCCAACCGCCGCCCGGGACAGGTCGGCTTCACCCACCACGGCTGACACCCCTCGGCTCCCGACCGATGGGAAATGCTCTGCACCAAGGAAAGTTTCGGAGAAGATGAACGACACCGAACCGACCGTGATCATCGTGCCCGGCCTGCGCGACCACGTCGCCGACCACTGGCAGACACTGCTCGCCGATCGGCTCGACCGGGTCCGCACCGTACCCCCGCTCGACCACGACCGGCTGAGCCTGGACGCACGGATCGCCGCGCTCGACGCGGTCGTCGGCGACGTCGACGGTCCGATCGTGCTGGTCGCGCACAGTGCCGGCGTCCTGATCGCCGTGCACTGGGCCCACACATCGACGAGACCGGTTCTCGGTGCGCTGCTCGCAACACCGGCCGATATCGAGAATCCGCTCCCCGAAGGGTATCCGACCACGGCCGACCTCGATCGAGGCGGTTGGCTCCCGATACCGCGTCGCCGCCTTCCCTTCCCGAGCATCCTCACGGCGAGCAGCAACGATCCACTCGCGGACCGGCGCCGGGTCGCAGGATTGGCGGAGGCGTGGGGCAGTCGATTCGTCGACCTCGGTGAGGTCGGGCATCTGAATCCCGCGTCCGGCTTCGGCGACTGGCCCGCCGCCGATCTGTTCCTGCAGGAACTGCTCCAGCGGTCCGGAGCGACAACGCGCGAGACCGCCCCCGTCCCGTCCGAATCCTGAAAGCGAACCAACGATGCTCAACCTGTCCGTTCTCCTGGAGGATTCCGCCCGACGGTATCCCGACCGGGATGCCTTGGTGCTGGGGAAGACCCGGATCGGCTACGGCGAACTCGACGCCCGTGCGAACGGGGTTGCCGCCCTGCTGATCGCGCGTGGAATCGCGCCGGGCGACACCGTGGCGATGTCGATCCCCAACGTGCCGGAGTTCGCGATCGTCTACTACGGCATCCTCAAGGCCGGTGCCGTCGTGGTGCCCCTGAACATCATGCTCAAGGAACGGGAGATCGCCTACCATCTGCAGGATTCCGGCGCCCGGGCGTACTTCTGCTTCGAGGGTGGGCCGGACCTGCCGATCGGTGAATACGGCCGCGCCGGTTTCGCCGCTGCACCGCAGTGCCGCGACCTGTTCGTCGTCGGCGGGCCCGAAGGTGCACACTGCCTCGAGATCGCGCTGGGGAAGGTATCGGAGGACTTCTCCTCGGTGGTACGGGAGCCGCAGGACACGGCGGTGATCCTCTACACCAGTGGCACCACCGGAAATCCCAAGGGAGCCTGCCTTTCCCACTCCAACATGGTGACCAACGCACTCACCGCGAACCGCCTGTTCGACAGCACTCCGATGTGCCCCGACACGTACCTGGTGACCCTGCCGCTCTTCCACTCCTTCGGCCAGACCGTGACCATGAACGCGGGACTGTCGGTAGGGGCCACGCTGGTCCTCCTGCCACGTTTCGATGCCCGCACCGCACTGACACTGATGATCGAGGAGGACGTCACCGTCTTCGCCGGGGTCCCGACGATGTACTGGGCTCTGCTCGATGCGGTGGACGAGACGGTCGACGTGCAACGGATCGCCGCCACGATGCGCCGGGCGATCTCAGGTGGCGCCGCCCTGCCCGTCGAGATCCTCACCCGGTTCGCCGAGCGCTTCGGTGTCCGGATCCTCGAGGGCTACGGGCTGTCCGAGACGTCTCCGCTCGCGTTGTTCAGCGATCCGGAACGCGACCCACGTCCCGGATCGATCGGAGTCCCGGTGTGGGGAGTCGAGGCCCGCCTCGTCGACGCCGACTGGAACACCGTCACAGCGACCGACACGATCGGGGAACTCGCCCTGCGCGGACACAACGTCATGTCCGGATATCTCGGCCGGCCGGATGCCACCGCCGAAGTGATGCGGGACGGCTGGCTGCGTACCGGCGACCTCGCTCGCAGGGACGCGGACGGTTTCTACTACATCGTCGATCGCGCGAAGGATCTGATCGTGCGCGGAGGCTTCAACGTCTACCCCCGAGAGATCGAGGAAGTGCTGATCACCCACGAAGCGGTGTCACTCGCGGCGGTCGTCGGCGTTCCCCACGAGGTGTACGGCGAGGAGGTCGGCGCCTTCGTCGTCCTCGAGGCAGGGGATCAGACCGCGGAAGAGGAATTGATCTCCTGGTGCCGCGACCGGATGGCGGGATACAAGTATCCGCGCTCGATCGAGATCGTCACGACGCTTCCGACGACCGCGACGGGCAAGATCCTCAAACGCGAACTCGTCGCCACGGTACGGACGAGCACGGTATCGACGAGTCAGGGTTCGTCGGATGTCGGGTGAGGTCGAGTTGACGTCGGCGCCGCAGGACGTCGTCCGCCCGGAAACGACGTCGGTGGGTCCGCGTTCCCGCACGGCCGCCCTCGCCGCAGGTATCGCGGTGTGCGCGGCCGGCGCTGCGATCGCGATCGTGTTCGGCCCGCTGTTCCCTGCCGTGAACCCGATGCTGATCGCGATCGTGTTCGGAGCACTGGTGGCCAATCTGATTCCCGTCCCGGCGTGGATCGGCCCAGGTGTGGATTTCTCGACCAAACGGCTGCTGCGCCTCGGCATCGCCGTGCTCGGCCTCCAACTGGTCTTCCACGACATCCTCGCCCTCGGGTGGGGTGTCATCGCGCTCGTCGTGGTCATCGTCGCGGCCGGGATCACCGGGACGATGTACCTGGGGCGGGTCCTCGGACTTTCGTGGACTCAGCGGGTCCTCATCTCGTGCGGATTCTCGATCTGCGGCGCCGCGGCGGTGGCTGCCGCAGACGGAGTCGTCGACGCGAAGCGTAAGGAGGTGATCACCTCGATCGCGTTGGTCGTCGTCTTCGGCACACTGATGATCCCGGGGATTCCGCTGCTGGTGGGAGTTCTGGGGATGGACGACCGGCAGTCCGGCATCCTCGCCGGTGGATCGATCCACGAGGTCGCGCAGGTGGTCGCCGCCGGAGGCATGATCGGCGGCGGAGCTCTCGCGGTCGCCACCGTGGTCAAGCTTGCCCGTGTCCTGATGCTGGCCCCGGTGATGGCATATCTGGGCGTGGTCCGCCGACGGCGCAGTCGCGAGACGGGCGTCCACGAGGACACGGTCGGCCGGCAGCCGCCTCTGGTGCCGGTGTTCGTGATCGGATTCCTGGCAGCGGTGGCGGTGCGGTCCTCCGGACTGCTTCCCGACGTCGTGCTCGAGCACGCCGCGCTCGTGCAATCGGCGCTGTTGACCACGGCCATGTTCGGGTTGGGTCTCGGGGTCAGGGTCGGACTGCTGCGCTCGATCGGGCTGCGACCGTTCGTGCTCGCTGCGGCCTCCACCCTGTGGGTGGTGCTGATCACCCTCGTCGGTGTCCTCGTACTGAGCTGAACCGGTCCGTGCCCGGCATTGCCGGCACGGCGAAACGTGCGGTGTCGCAGAAAATTCTGCAACGGCAAAACACTCCTCACCCGCACACGATCGTGCCAAGCTCGGAAGAAGTGGTCGGTCCTCGACCCGAGAAGTCCGTCCGGCCCGCGAGGTCGGCTGCCCGGGCGCGCAGGAACGATTGCGAGGTCGAGTCGATGGCCGAGGAACACGAATCGCATCGGGATCCGGTACCCGCCGATTCCCGCCGGTGGGCGTGGACCGCCGTGGTGGTGCTGATCGTTGCCATCGTGCTTCCGATCGCCGAAGCCGGTCTGCGCGGTGTCGTCGCGCTGTTGCTGGTCGCTGCGGCCGGTGCAGCCCTGGCCGTTGCCGCGGCTTACTGGTTCCTCACCCACCGGGGCGTGATCCGCGGGGCGGCTCTGGCCGTGACCGTCCTCGCGCCGGTGGTCGTGATCGTCGTCTTCGCGGCGTCGGGTCACCTGTGGGTTGCGATCGTGTCGGTGCTGCTCGTCGCTGTGGCGGTCGCGTGCGGACGCCGTGCCCTGGGGGCCGATCGCGTGAGCCCGCAGCCTGAGTTCCCGGCCGTTCCCGTACAGCACCCGTTCTTCGTCATGAATCCACGCTCGGGCGGCGGCAAGGTCGTCCGTTTCGACCTGCAGCGCAAGGCCGAGGAACTCGGGGCCGAAGTGGTGCTGCTGAGCGGTCCGCAGCAACTCGACGTCACCGAGCTGGCGGAGGAAGCCGTCGAACGAGGGGCGGACCTGCTCGGCGTCGCGGGTGGCGACGGAACGCAGGCCCTGGTCGCGGCGGTCGCAGCGGAACACCGGCTTCCGTTCGTGGTGATCAGCGCCGGAACCCGGAATCATTTCGCCCTCGACCTCGGGCTCGACCGGGAGGATCCCGCGGCAGGTCTGGACGCCCTCCGGGACGGGGTCGAACTGCGCGTCGATCTCGGCCGGATCAACGGGCGGCCGTTCGTCAACAATGCGTCCTTCGGTGTCTACGCGGAGGTGGTGCGGAGTCCGCAGTATCGTGCCGACAAGACGGCGACGGTGCTGCAGATGCTGCCCGATCTGCTCGGGGAGCAGGGCCGGCCGGGCTTGCGGGCACACATCGACACGGAGACCGTCGACGGGCCTCAGGCGGTGTTGGTCAGCAACGGTCCGTACGCCTTCGACGACCTGGCAGGTATGGGCCGACGTCCCCGTCTGGACAACGGCCGGCTCGGCGTCGTCGCGATCTCGGTTGCGAACGCACGCCAGGCGGTCGGCCTGTTCCGCCGCACCCACGACCGAGGGCTGTTGCAGCGCACGGCGACAGAAGTGGTCGTCGATGCGGACGTACCGGAAATTCCGGTCGGAGTCGACGGCGAGTCGGTGATGCTGTCGACACCGGTACGATGCACGATCTCCACCGGAGCGCTACGAGTTCGTGTTCCCCGCAACCGTCCGGGAGTGCGGTTGCCGCCCCCGCACCTCGATTCCGCCCGGTTGCGGAAGATATTGTGGCCGAATTGAACTCTCCCGATCTCACATTCCGGCGCATCCCACGGCTTCAATGGAGGGATGTGCAGATGGATGGCGTATACCGGTGATCCCGTCCTGATGGACGACCTGCTCTTCCGGCCCGTGCACTCCCTGATCGATCAGAGCCTGCATTCCAAGATGGGCGCGACCACCACGAACGGGGACGGCTTCGGTATCGGCTGGTACGGCGAAGGCCCGAGGCCGGCATTGTTCAAGTGCATCGAACCCGCCTGGAACGAGAGCAACCTCCGCGAGCTCGCCACACAGATCCGCACGCCGTTGATGTTCGCGCATGTCCGCGCCTCGACGGGAACCCCGGTGCAGCGCACCAATTGCCATCCCTTCCGCTACGAGAACAGGCTGTGGATGCACAACGGCGCGGTGCACGGATTCCACCTCATGAAGCGGGATCTGGCGATGGCCGTCGATGCGAGTCTCTACGACGCGATCCGGGGGTCGACGGATTCGGAGATGCTGTTCTACCTCGCGCTCACCTTCGGCCTCGCCGACGACCCGTTCACCGGCGTGGCGAAGGCCGTCGGCTTCGTGGAGGACGTCGGAGCTCGCATGGGCATCGAGAACCCTATGCAGGGTACGCTCGCCACCACCGACGGCAGCTGTGTCTGGGTGTTCCGGTATTCGACGGAACGGAAGACACGTTCGTTGTTCTACTCGGCCGACATCAAGGCGATTCGGGCGCAGCATCCCGAAGTGGAAGTGCTGTACAAACTGGGGGACGACACCCGCTTCGTGGTGTCCGAACCCCTCCGGGATCTCGAAGGGGCCTGGCTGGAGGTTCCGGAGTCGAGCGCGGGTGTCGTTCAGGGGAGCGGCCAGGAGTTCCGGCCGTTCGCGCCGATCTCGCCCGTGCGCTCGATGTGATCGCGACGAATTCTTTGCTGTCGGAGTCCATGTCACCGCTCGTTCCGGCCGGGACCCGGTGTGTCGAGTGAATCGCCCGGAGTCAGCTCCACGGCAGTGATCCCGGCGTTGTGGGCCCGGCGGACGAACTCGGCGCCCGGACCGAAGAACAACCGGGGCCGAACGGCGTCGAATCCGATCGGCCACAGCGTGCCGTAGTGGATCGGTACGGCCAGACTCGCCTCCACCAGACGGGCGACGACCGCGGCCCGAGCGGGATCGAGATGACCGTCACCGAGCGTGGGTCCCCAACCTCCCACGGGGAGCAACGCCAGATCCACCGGGCCGACATGCCAGGCAAGACGGGGATAGAGATCCGTGTCGCCGGCGAAATAGGTGCGCCGGTCTCCCTCGACGACGTATCCGACCGCCGGGGCGAACTCCTGGCCGCGCCGCCAACGGCGACCGTCGTGTCGGGCGGGCACGGCACGCACGGTGACCGTGCCGATCCGTGTCGCCTCGCCGGGACGCAGCGGGACCAACCGGTCGTCGAACCGACGCAATGCCGGTAATCCGTCGACCGCTCCCCGTGGGATCACGATCGGAACGTCCGGATCGAGCCTTCCCAGCGACCGCAGGTGGGTGTGGTCCGCGTGCAGGTGCGAGAGCAGCACCGCATCCGGGTCGAGCACGCGCGGTCCGGCCGGGGTGGGGCCCCGGCGTCGGCGCAGGTGCGCGACGCGATCGGTGAGCACCGGATCGGTCAGGACGACCGTCCCGCGGTCCTCGATCAGCGTGGTGGCATGTCCGAGCCAGCGCAGACCGGATGCCGGGGCATTCCCCCGCGGTGGCGTGCTCATGACCTTACGATTCCAGACGTGGGAAGGGGCCCGCGATGCGTACGGTGGGCAGCTTGTTGCGAATACTCGTCGAGTTCCTCGTGTTGTGGGGATCGTCGGCGCTCGTGCTCGTCGTGCTCGACCGCGTCCTCGGCGGCATCACCCTGGATCGGTCCGGCTTCGCTCCGATACCGACGCTCCCGGCTGCACTGGTACTCGCGCTGGTGTTCGGTCTGCTGAACGCGGCCCTGTGGCCGGTGATGATGCGGTTGATGTCGTGGGTCGGCCCGGTGCTGTTGTTCGCCGGGGTGTTCCTGGCCGGTGGCGCGATCATGCTGCTGACGTTGTACCTGGTACCGGTCGCCACGGTGGACCGCCCGCTCGACGCGATCGTCCTCGCCGCACTGGTCTCGTTGGTCACCTCGGTCGTCTCGGGCGCGATCGCCTCCCGCTCCGATACCGCCTATCGGTTGATGCAGGTGCGACGGAACCGGTTCCGCCTGCGGCGCAACGCGACGCTCGTGGACGCGACTCCGGGGCTGTTGTGCATCCAGATCGACGGACTCGGATACGACGTCCTGCGGCGGGCGATCGCCGACGGTGTCACGCCCGGCCTGGCGAAACTGGTGCGTGAGACCCACCGGCTGGTGCCGTGGTACACGGATTGGAGCAGCCAGACCGGTGCGACACAGCTGGGTGTACTGCACGGGTCCAATCACAACGTGCCCGCATTCCGCTGGTACGACAAGACGACCGGGCGCATCTCCGTGTTCAGCAACCCCGCCGACAACGAACAACGCGAACTCGAACGAGCAGACCGGCCCGGGTTGCTCGCGCACGACGGTGCGAGCCGGGGCAACCTGTTCACCGGTGGCGCACAGGACAACGTGCTGGTCGTCAGTCGTATGCGTGGTGCCCGACTCGGTGGAGGCGCCGGCTACAGCGCTTACTTCGCCGACCCGGCGAGCGCACTGCGCACCTTCATCCGGATGATCGCGGAACTGCAACGGGAACTTCGTCAGTCACTGCGCCAGAAGCGGAAGGACATTCGGCCACGAGTACCGCGAGGCGGAATCTATCCGTTCGTCCGCGCCTTCGCGACCGTTCTCGCCACCGACGTCACCGCTGCCGCCGTGGTCGGTGATCTGATCAAGGGACGTACCGTCGTCTACCTCGATCTGATCGGCTACGACGAAGTCTCGCACCACTCGGGGATCTCTCGACCCGAAACGCTGGCCGTGCTCACGAAGGTCGACGACATCATCGAGATGCTCCTTGCCGTGGCGGAACAGTCCGACCGGTCCTATCGCGTCGTCGTGCTCTCGGATCACGGACAGAGTCAAGGTGCGACCTTCCTGCAGCGTTACGGGGAAAGCCTGGGGGAGTTGGTGGTCCGGCTGGCCACACGGTCCGGTTCGGTCGCGCCGGACGGTCACCGGCACCAGCACAGGGGAGAGGGATCCGCTCAACCCGGAGCGGAGGGTCGCGCCTATGCCGCAGCCAGCATGCACGCTGCCGTCGACGAGCAGCCGCGCCCGGCCGCCGGTGAGCCGATCGTTCTCGGCTCGGGCAATCTCGGCCTGATCTACTTCCCGCACCTGCCCGGTCGCGCCGACATCGACGCCATCGAGGCGGCGCATCCGGGACTGCTCGCCGGGCTCCGGGAGCATCCCGGGATCGGCTTCCTCCTCGTTGCCGCTCCGGGCGGATCCGTCGTGCTCGGACCCCACGGCCGGGTGGACGTGACGACCGGCGAGGTCACCGGCCGGAACCCCCTCGAAGTGATGGGACCCGACGCGCTGTCGAAGATCCGGCGCACCGACACCTTCGGCAACGTCGCCGACATCATGGTCGGTGGTGCCTACTGGCCGGAGACCGACGAGGTCGCGGCATTCGAGGAGCAGGTCGGCTCGCACGGCGGCATGGGTGGCCCGCAGGGCACCCCCTTCCTCCTCTACCCGGCCACGCTGCCCCCTCCACCCGAGCCCCTGAACGGTGCCGAGAACGTACACGAGGTGCTCGTAGGGTGGCGGGATCTCTCGTCGCGACCGTCGACGGCCGCGACCGGTCACGACGCGACGACCCGGTCGGGCGACCCGGCTCGGATGGAATGAAAGCCGTTCGTACAGGGTTATTTCCGTCGGTACGGTCAGGGATTCCGGTCGGTGCCGCGAAGGTCGGCGATGGCGATCCCGGTGGTCCTGGAGACGATCCGGCGGGCCGATCTCATCTCGTCGGCGACCCGGTCGGCGAGGTCGACGTCGTACACCGCGACGACGCCGGCCTGCCCCGCTTCGAGGGTCTGACCGAGCTCGTCGACGTCTGCGCGATCCATTCGTTCACCGGCATGCCCGAGCAGTGCACCGAGCGCCGTTCCGCCGGCCGTGGTGCCGACGAGGCCGATACCCACCGGCGGGAAGAGTGCGGCCACCACTCCCGCGGCCAGACCCCAGCCGAGACCGACTGCCGCGCCGTGACGGGTGTGGTGCTCGTGCTTCTCGACGACGCGGACCTTCCCGTTCTCGTCCTTGACGATGACGGACGCGTCGAAGTCGTGGAACGGACGCACCTCACGGTGGAGGCGTTCGAGGTGCTCGAAGTCGGCCACGGCGTCGTCGACGCGGTCGTATGCTGCAGCGCTCACAAGCAGCATGTCGTGCTCGTGCTTGCTCACGTCCTACCTTCCGACATCCGGAATCGCGGGCGGAAGAACGGAATCGAGAATCGTAGGTTCGGAGAGTTCACGTTTCACCGCCTTCTCGACGAGGAGCGGAACGAAGTCTCGGACCCTGCTCGTGGCGAATCGGCGATAGACGCCGTGCACCGCACGTGCGATGTCGTCGGGAGGAACGAGCGGATATCGAACGATCAGGCGTTCGATCACCTGCTGGATCTGACGGAACTCGTCGTCACCGCTCATCGGCCAAGCGTGACGTCGGCCCCGAGATACGTCAAGGCTCGAAACGGCATCGGATGCACCGTTTCCGGGCACGATTCGGCAACACCTGCGGCACGTGGTGGCCGGTCCGCATTCATCGCTCCGAACCGATCGTTCTCCCACGAACGCGGGGTCGGAGGCGGACAATGGGTGAACGTCCGAGGGAGAACCGTGGGACACAAGACGGGGCACGAGAAGCACCGGAAGAGATCGCCGGAGAAGTCGCTCACCGCGCGTTCCGATTCCGGCGCTCTTCGTCCCCCCGGTCCACCGCAGCAGGGCGCATCGCCGGTCCGCGAACCCATGAAGAACAAGGAGTACCGTCGCCTGCTCCGTCCGTTGCACGCCGAACTCGTCGCCGTGCAGGAATGGGTGAGATCGTCCGGAGTTCGTATCTGCATCCTGTTCGAGGGTCGCGACACCGCAGGTAAGGGTGGTGTCATCAAGGCGATCACGGAACGAGTGAGTCCCAGGGTCTTCCGCGTCGTCGCGTTGCCCGCACCCACGGAGCGTGAACGGTCTCAGATGTACATCCAGCGCTACGTACCCCACCTGCCGGCCGGAGGTGAGGTCGTGATCTTCGATCGCAGTTGGTACAACCGCGCCGGCGTCGAACGAGTGATGAACTTCTGCACGGAGGAGGAGGCACAGCATTTCCTCCAGATGATCCCGACGGTCGAACGCGCGATCGTGGACTCCGGCATCATCCTTCTGAAGTACTGGCTGGAAGTGAGCCCGGAGCAACAGACGCTGCGCTTGCAGAGTCGCATCGACGATCCTCGCAAGACCTGGAAGCTGTCGAATCTGGATCTGGAGTCGTACACACGCTGGTACGACTACTCCCGGGCACGGGACGAGATGTTCCACTTCACCGATACCGGTTGGGCTCCCTGGTATGTCGTCGACAACGACGACAAGAAACGTGGTCGTCTCAACGTCATCGCCCATCTGCTCGACCGGATCCCCTACGAGCCGCTCGAGCGCCCCGATCTGGTTCTGCCGCAGCGGCAGGACGCCGATGGGTACACGGCACCGACCCAGCCTCTTCACTGGATACCCACGCTCTACTGAGGCTCTTCCGGTAGGGAAGGACGAACCGCGATGGCCACTACGAGATCCGGACCGGACCGAGCGAAGCATTTCGTCCCCGATCGGGAAGAACCGTCCTGGTATGCCACCGACGCCGCCGACGTGATCGCAGCGCTGTCCTCCGACGAACGATCCGGTCTCACCACGGCAGAGGCGGACGAACGTCGCCGACGCTTCGGACCCAATACGATCGTGTCCGAACCCGCACCGTCCACGTGGACGATCGCACTGCGGCAGGTACGGGATCCGATGAACCTGATGTTGATCGCCGTGACGGTGGTCAGCATCGTGATCGGGGAGATCTCCACCGCACTCGTCGTCGTCGTCCTGGTCGCACTCAATGTGGTGCTGGGCACGCGGCAGGAAGTGAAGGCCCGTGCGAGCGTGGACGCCCTCGCGAGAATGCAGACTCCGCAGGCGCGAACGATCCGCGACGGAGTGTTGAGCGAGATCGGGGCCACCGACCTGGTGCCCGGCGACATCGTGCAACTCGAAGCCGGCGACCTCGTGCCCGCGGACGGACGTGTGATCACGTCGGCGACGCTCGAGACGCAGGAAGCAGCGCTCACCGGAGAAAGTGCACCCGTTCCGAAGGACCCCGCGACCCTTCCCGTCGGTGACGTGCCCCTGGGCGATCGCTCCGACATGCTGTTCCAGAACACATCCGTCACTCGTGGTACCGCCAGGATGGTGGTGACGGAAACGGGCATGGACACCGAAATGGGCCGGATCGCGTCGATGCTCTCGGCCGTTGCTCCGAGCAAGTCACCGTTGCAACGCGAACTCGACTCGCTGACCCGGCTGCTCGGCGTCATCGCCTGGACCGCGGTTGCCGTCATCGTCGTCATCGGCGTGATCCGTGGGCAGGATCTGACCACGGTGCTGTTGCTGGGCATCGCCATGGGGGTGTCGGCGATCCCGACCGGACTGCCGACCTTCGTGCAGGCGATGCTCGCTTTCGGTGCCCGGCAGCTCGCCGAAGCGAAGGCCGTCGTCAAGAACCTTTCCGATGTCGAGACCCTCGGTGCCACGAACGCGGTCAACTCGGACAAGACCGGTACGCTCACGATGAACCAGATGACCGTGCGCTCGTTGTACTTCCACACCCGGTGGTACACCGTGGACGGTGAGGGATACAGCAAGACCGGGCGGATCACGCGTGCCGCCGGCGACGAGCTGCCCGATTTCACTCTTCTCGCATACGGATTGTGCCTCGACAGCGATGCCACGGTGTCCGACAGCGGAGTGGTTGTCGGAGATCCCACCGAGGCGGCTCTGGTCGTGCTGGCCGCCAAACTCGGCATCGACGCCCCGCTCACCCGCCGGTCGTATCCCCGCGTCGCCGAAGTGCCGTTCGACTCGGCGTACAAGTTCATGGCGACGTTCCATCACCTGCCGGTCGACGGTGCCACACGGTTCGTCGAGCTCGTCAAAGGCGCCCCGGACGTGGTTCTCGCGCAGTGCGGCAGCGCCTTTCGCCCTGGACGACGAGCGGTTCCGCTCGACGAGGTTCGTGACGACATCCTCGCGGCGAACCGAGCCCTGTCCGAGAAGGGACTGCGGGTCCTGGCGTTCGCGGCCCGTCTCGTCGACGGGCAGGAGGAAGCGGTGCGGATCGATCCGATGTCGTTCGTGGACGATCTCACCTTCGTCGGGATGGTCGGCATCATCGATCCGCTTCGGCCCGAAGCGATCGAGGCGGTGCGCACCGCGCACGCGGCAGGTATCGATGTCCGCATGATCACCGGCGATCATGCGATCACCGCCTCCGCGATCGGCGCCGAGCTCGGTCTCGGACCGGGCGTCGTCAGCGGACCCGACCTTCGTGCGATGCCCGACGAGGCTCTGGCGGCAGAACTTCCTAACCTGCACGTGTTCGGTCGGGTCACTCCCCAGGACAAACTCCGACTCGTCGATCTCATGCAGAAGGGCGGTGCGGTCGTCGCGATGACCGGGGACGCCGTCAACGACGCCGCAGCTCTGAAGAAGGCCGACATCGGAGTTGCGATGGGGTCGGGCAGCGAAGTGACGAAGCAGGCCGGAAGAATCGTGCTGACCGACGACAACTTCGGGACGCTGGTCACTGCGATACGCCTGGGACGCAACATCTACGAGAAGATCGTGTCCTACATCCGGTACCAGATGTCGAAGCTGTTGTCGCTCGTCCTGCTCTTCCTCGTCGCGAGCATCTTCGACATCAACGACGGCGTCGCCCTGACCCCGTTGATGGTGCTGTTCCAGCACTTCTTCATCACGTTGTTCCCGGTGGCCGTCATCATGCTCGACCCGCCCTCGCCGGATCTGATGAGCAAACCGCCTCGCGACCCGAACACACCGATCGCCAACAGGGCAGCCTTCGTGCAGTGGTCGTTCTACGGAACCCTTCAGTTCGCCGTCGCACTCGCGGCGATGCTCCTCGCTCCCGGTGAGATGAGCACGACGGAGCCGACCGTGGCGATGACGACCGCGTTCGTCGTATTGTCGTTCGGATCCGTTCTCGCAGGACTGTCCATGCGACGCGATCCGGAATCCGGATTCTCCGCGCCGATCGTGGGCGCCGTCCGGATCCTGGCGATTCCGGTGGTGGTCACGGTGTTCGCCGTGGAGTTGGGATTCCTTCAGGACCTCCTCATGACGACGTCGCTGACGGGTGCTCAATGGCTGGTCTGTATCGGCTGGTCGGTGATCATTCCGGTCGTGGTGGAAGCGGAGAAGGCGGTTCGACGTCGCCGACGCTCGCCGGACCTGTCGATTCCCGCGCCTGCGGCGGTTGCTCCTGCGCGGGCCCACTGAGGCGGGGTCATGCCGCGGATCGAGGGGCCGGGGGCGCTACCCGGAATCGCCACGGCTCGTGCCTACCGCCGTGAATGGTTGAGACCGGACATCACTGCCGGCCTCGTGCTCACCGCGCTGCTCATTCCGGCCGGGATGGGTTACGCCGAAGCGGCCGGATTGCCCGCCTATGCCGGGCTCTATGCGACCATCGTTCCGCTCCTGGCCTATGCGGTGGTCGGCCCGTCGAAGATCCTCGTCCTGGGCCCGGATTCCTCGCTCGCTCCGCTCATCGCTGCGGCCGTCCTTCCGCTCGCCGTTGCGGACGATCCGGAGAGCGCGCTGGTCTTCGCCGGGGTACTCGGCGTACTCGTCGGCGTGATCCTGCTCGTCGGAGGTTTCCTGCGCCTCGGCTTCGTCACCGAACTGCTGTCCAAACCGATCCGGCTGGGTTACCTGAACGCCATCGCCCTCGTCGTCATCGTCGGACAGCTTCCGAAACTGCTGGGCTTCTCGGTCGACGCGCCCGGTCTCCTCGGAGAGATCCGGGAGATCGCAGAGACCGTCGTGAACGGTGGGATCGACCCCGTCGCAGCGGTTATCGGGCTCGCCTCCCTCGCGGTCATCGTGGGCTTCCGCTTGTGGTTGCCACGGATCCCGGGAGTCCTGGTCGCGGTCGTCGCAGCCATCATCGCCTCTGCCGCACTCGATCTCACCGACGACATAGGGATGGTCGGTGCGCTACCCGACGGACTTCCGCTCCCGTCGTTCGGCGGTGTCGAGTGGTCGGACGTGGCCCGGCTCGTCGGACCGGCAGCCGGCATCGCGCTGATCGCCTTCGCCGACACCGGAGTGCTCTCCCGCACCTTCGCCGCGCGACGAGGCGAGAACGTGAACGGGAGCACGGAGATGAAAGCGGTGGGCGTAGCCAACATCGCCGGGGGACTGTTCGGAGGGTTCCCGATCTCGGCGAGCGGATCCCGGACACCGGTTGCCGAGCAGAGCGGCGCGCGAACCCAATTCGCGTGCGTTGTGGGAGCGGTCGCCGTTCTCGTCTTCGTTCTCGTCGCTCCGGGGTTGACCACCTATCTACCCGATGCGACGCTCGGCGCCGTGGTGATCGTCGCCGCCACCGCACTGGTGGACGTCCGGGGAATGGTCCGGATGTGGCAGATGAGCACGGTCGAGTTCGGGCTGGCCGTCGCGGCCTTCCTCGGGGTCGCTCTGGTGGGCGTGCTGCAGGGCATCCTCGTCGCGATCGGTCTGTCCTTCGTCTCGGTGGTCGCGCGCGCCTGGCAGCCGTATCGCACCGAGCTCGTGCGGACCGCCGATCGTCCGGGATTCCACGACGTAGAACGTCATCCCGAGGGCAGTCGTATCCCGGGTCTGGTGATCGTCCGGTTCGACGCCCCGCTGTTCTTCGCCAACGGGGAGATCTTCGATCAGTACGTGCGGTCGGTGGTGGCCCGAACCGAAGCGCCTGTCGAATGGGTGGTCATCGCGGCCGAACCGATCACGGGACTGGACACGACCGCCGTCGACGAGCTCGTCGACCTCGACGCCTATCTGGAAGGCAACGGCATCCGCCTCGTGTTCGCCGAGATGAAAGGGCCGATCAAGGACCGGCTCATCAGATTCGGGGTGGGCGACAGATTCGACCCGAGCCGGTTCCATCCCACCCTCGAGGACGCGGTGGACGCCTTCATCGGCAGGACCGGTCGCGGCAACGATCAGGTCGTCGGTTGATCCTCGGTCGTCGGTCGGTCCTCCGGCGTGCGGGCCGGCCTGATCACCAGCTCGAGGGCGAGCAGTGCCAGAACCGCACCCAGCACGATGAACGCAACCACCAGCCCGGTGGGGTAACGCCAGAACATCACGAGCAGTGCAGCCACTCCGATGACGACCGCCCGGATTGCAACGCGGGCACGGAAGGCCGCTTCTTCGAAGGTATTCGGCGGGCGAGGCCGACGTAGCCGCTGGACGGCATCGAGGCCGCGGCCGAATCCGCGACGGACCGTCAGGGCGGAGGACGAGCCACCGGTGAGGTAGGCACCGAGAGCGATCACCAGTCCGAGCACCGCGACCGCCCGAAGGCTGGTCCGCAGCGGCACCAGCACCGCATCGATGATGGCGGCCGCCGCGTCCGGCGACAGGACGTCGGGCGGGACATCGTCGAGATACAGCGATCGAGCGATGATGAGCGCGACCGCCAGAACGAACATTCCCACCACCAGGGCGAGGCCCACGAAGGCGAGTGCGCGTAGGCGACGGCCGGGCGGCGCGACAGCGACTGCGCCGGCAGCAGCGGCGAGGGTGATCCAGGGCAGCACATCCGAAACGTTGTCGAGAGTGTTCACGGCCCGCTGCGCCCGGACGAGTTCCGGTGATCGGAACAGGACCAACTGCTTGTCGACGCTCGGGATCTTCTCGGCGAACGTGAAACCGCGGTCGAGAAGACGTCCCTTCACGTTGTCGATCACCGTGCCGAGCGAGATGCTCACCGTGCCCGAATCGTCGACCGTCACCGACGACGGTCCGAGGTTCCCGGTCACGACCGCGACCAATGCGTTGTGGGCGCCGCGGTGGGCCTGGATCCACAGATCCTCGAACTGCTCGCTCTGCACGAGCGACAGCACCGTCTCGTTGACGAAGTTCCGCGCCTGCCCGGTGATCACCGGTGCCAGTCCCTCGACGGCGCGGTCGACGCGCGGCGCGTTCTCCGTGGCCGGAACGGCATCGGTGAGAGCAGCCAGAGCATCGGTCGTCAGACCTTCGACGTCGACGCGCGTGAAGATCTCGTCGGTGACGGAATTCGCGATCTGTGCCTGGATGGCGGGATTCGAGCCCAGTGGGGCGACGGTGGTCACGTACCGGTCGGTGTCGAGGATCTCGCTGCGCACGAAGCGTGCGGTGACCGAGAGGACAGCCAGAACCGCGACCAGCACGGTGAGCAGCGCAACCGCAGCCCAGCGCCATCCGTGTCTCGCGGGCCGCGGCTCGGGAGCGGGCTCGCCCTCGACGACGGCTCGCTCCCGAAGCGTGGCGACCTCCGCACGCAACCGATCGAGTTCGGCGCGTTCGTCGTCGTCCAGCCGGCCCGGTCGGGGCTCGTCACCGCCCGAGTCGATGTTCGTGGTCATCCCTGCATCGCCCCCTTTCGGGGCCGGATCCAGTATGCGCCGCTGCGGATCGCTCCGGCAGGAATTTGGACCCTATTCGCTTCAGAAGTGGCCGTCGGGCGGTCATACTCGACGGGAGGGGGATCTGTTCTCGACGACACCGACGGAAGTCGGCTCCCGGCTTCCGTGAACGATCTTTCATCGAAACGAGGCTCCAGGTGACCGATTCGGATATAGACGAGATGGGCCCGGTCGACTATCTCGTCATCGAATTCCCAGCCGACCGACCACCGAACGGCTCTGCGCTACCGCTGCTGCTCGACCTCGTCGAGCGAGGCATCATCCGGGTGCTCGATCTTGCGTTCGTCCGCAAGGACACCGACGGTTCGGTCACCGGGATCGACATCTCCGAGGTCGGACTCGAGGGAGAAGTCGACGTGACGTTGTTCGCGGAGGCGTCTTCGGGCCTGCTCGGCGACACCGACTTCGACGAAGCGGGGGCCGCGCTCGAGCCGGGCTGCTCGGCGGCCGTGCTCGTCTACGAGAACACCTGGGCTGCTCCACTGGCGCGGGCACTGCGTCGCAACGGCGCCGAACTCGTCGCATCCGGGCGTATCCCGGTCCAGAGCATCTTGGCTTCGCTGGAGAAGCTCGACGTCGAAATGTGAGTCGAGCGAACGAGATACATGAGGAGATCGACATGCCAGGACTACTCCGCGGGGTGGCTCGCACCGCAGTGGTAGCGGGGACGGCGACGGCCGTCTCCAACCGCGTCTCCCGTCGACAGGGAGAGCGATGGGCATCGCAGGGGCAGGCCGTCTACGGTCGTCCGGCGCAGTACGCGCCCGAACCCGAACCCGTGCCCACGCCTCCTCCGGCCGCCTCACCTCCGGGTGGAACGGACCGCATCGCCGCGCTGAAGGACCTCGCCGAACTGAAGGCGCAGGGCGTGCTCACCGAGGCCGAGTTCGAGAGGGAGAAGGCGCGAATTCTCGGATCCTGAAATACGAGTGCGGCATCCGGTGCGAGTGGCTACGACCGTTCCGACGCGACGATCGATGCGATGGGACCGGGCTCGTGGGCGACTGGAGGTGCACAGTACACCGGATCGGCGAGCCGGCCGACCGTCTGGCGAGGCTGTCGTTGGTGCTCGCGGACGAACTCACCTCGGCGGAGGTACAGGATCGTGCGCGTGCGCTCGCCCGTGAGCTCTTCGGGCACGACGTGGACGTCGGGGAGGTCGAGCCGGAGAACTGGTCGTCCCCACGGCCACCGTCCACCCGGTCACCGTCGATTCGGCCGCCGTCGACATGATGCCGTACCGAGGACGCACTGCATCGGTTGACGGAGAGCATGTTTCGTCCGGTACGTCTCCGACTTTTCTTTCCGATGCAGTCGTCACCGTGCTCCGGATGCGGAAGGCGCTGCACTCGAGCTCGAGGGAAGGAGTGCGGACGCAACGAGTCCGACGAGCCCGATACACGCCAGCACGATCATCGCGGCCGCATACGAACGGTCCGGGGTGGCGAGGCCGACGACGAGGACGGTACCTGCCACGGCGGTGCCCAGGGACGAACCCAGATTGGACACGCAGCGCGACAGGCCCGAGATCTCACCCTGCTGTTCCTCCGGGAACGCCGACTGCACGACGTTCACAGAGGGAGTGAGCATCGCACCCAGTCCGACGCCGATGAGCAACAGACCCGGGGCGAACGCCCATGCGCTGGTCCATGCACGCACCAGCAGGAGCAGAACCACGATGCCGGCGAGGGTGACGACGAAGCCGCTCATGATGAGGGAGCGCTGTGAATGCCGGGCGGCCAACCGTTCGGCCAGCAGCGAGGAACCGAGGATGCCGGCGGTCGCGGCGGTGAAGATGACGCCCGTCTCGATCGCGTTGTAGCCGCGGACCACTTGCAGGAATGCCGAGACGACGAACGCGACACCCATCAATAGCAGCCACTGGATGTTCTGAGTGACGAGCGCGAGATTCGACGTGCGATTGCGGAACAGGCCGGTCGACAGCAATGGCACTCTGCCGGACCGTTCGAAGCGTCGTACGTGCAGGAAGAACCCCACGATGAGCAGGATTCCGATGCCGATTAGGCCGGCGGACACCGAAAGCGCGTTGTCCGCCTGGAGAATCCCCATGACGACGCAGACGAGACCTGCGGCGGACAGGACGGCACCGATCCCGTCGAAGGGGGTGGTCGGATCCGGGGGAAGGGGGTCCTCGAGTCCTCTGCTCAGAACGACGATGGCGGCGACGATCAGTGCCTGGAAGACGAAGGCAGCCCGCCAGTCGATCGCGGTTGTGATCAATCCACCGATCAACGGCCCCGCCGCGGCGCCGATCCCACCCATACCGGTGATCACGCCGAAGGCCCGTGCCCGGGACTTCATGTCGGTGAAGAGCATCGTCGTGAGGATGTAGACGGGTGGGATCAGCAGTGCGGTGCCGATTCCTTCGAAGATCGAGTTGCCCAGGATCAGGATTCCCAGACCCGGTGCTGCCGCACTCAGGAGGGCTCCCACGCCGTACAGGACGAGCCCGGCGACGAAGCATCGCTTGCGGCCCCATCGATCCGTCAGCTTCCCACCCGGAATCATGAACGCCGCCATGACCAGAAGGAACACGGTGATCGCGGTCTGGACACCCTGCACCGTGGTGTCCAGATCGACGCTGATGTCGTTGATCATCACGTTCATGTTCGAACCTGCGAAACTGCAGATGAACTGAGCGAGGGCGAGTGGAAGCAACATTCGCCGGATGGGGGCGGACGGTCTCGCCACCGGATTGTCGGTCATCTCGTACTTCCCGTCGCGAAGGACGTCGCCGAAACTCTGCACGTCATGATCCACCGCGGTGGTGCACAGTGGCGTCGACGAGTCGAAACCGTGACCTTGACCTCGCATCCGAGACCAGAGGAGGATCGAAGGACTCGACTCCTCTTCTCGCGGGGGTACCGCCATGCTTCTCGAGGACTACGGCTTCATCGGTGACCTGCAGACCTCCGCGCTCGTCGGCCGGAACGGCTCGATCGACTGGCTGTGCATGCCCGCCTTCGACTCCGGATCGTGTTTCGCGGCCCTGCTCGGCGGCCCGGAGCACGGACGCTGGCTCGTCGCGCCCGAGGCGGAACCCGTGGCGGTGAACCGCCGCTACGTCGACGGCACCCTGGTGCTCGAGACCGATTTCGAGACCGCGGACGGTGCCGTCCGCCTGATCGACTTCATGCCTCGCCGGGGGTCGGGTCCGCCTCGGTTGGTCCGCATCGTCCAGGGTCTGCGCGGTCGGGTGCCGATGCGGATGCATCTGTCCTTGCGTCCCGACTATGCGGCCGTCACTCCATGGGTCGAGGCGGTGGCCGACGGTGCCGTCGCGACGGCCGGCCCGGATGCCTTCCATCTGTGCACGACGGTACCGTTGGAGATCCGTGCCGGGACCGTCGAATCCGAGTTCGTCGCCGTGGAGAGCGGCCGATACCGATTCGCTCTGGACCGGTACGCATCCTTCGAACCGGCCCCCGTCGTCGAGGATGCCGAATCCGCGCTCGCGCGCACCGTGGAGTGGTGGCGCGAGTGGACCGGCCGGTGCACCTACAAGGGGGCGTATCGCGACGAGGTGATCCGGTCTCTGATCGTCCTCAAAGGGATGACCGACGAGACGACCGGCGCGATCGTGGCGGCCCCGACCACTTCCCTGCCCGAAGCTCTCGGCGGGGTACGCAATTGGGACTACAGATACTGCTGGCTGCGCGACTCGGTGCTGGCACTCGAGGCGCTGCTCGCCGGCGGATACACCTCCGAGGCCCTGGCCTTCCGTGACTTCCTGCTCCGGGTGGGGACGGGTGATCCGGCCGATATCCAGATCATGTACGGGATCAGGGGCGAACGCCGGCTGACCGAGTTCGAGGTGGATCATCTGCCCGGTTACGAAGGGTCGGCACCTGTGCGGGTCGGTAACGCCGCTGCCGAACAGTTCCAACTCGATGTGTACGGCGAAGTCCTCAGCGTGGCGTACAAGGGGGCCGAGGCGCTCGGCAGGATCGAGGCGCGAATGTGGCCCCGATGGCAGGCGGTGATCGAGCACGTCGAGAAGATCTGGCGGGAACCCGACGACGGGATCTGGGAAACACGCGGTCCCCGCCGGGATTTCACACAATCCAAGGTGATGGCCTGGGTCGTCTTCGATCGTGCCGTCCGGCTCGCGGAGGGGTTCGGGCTCGACGCTCCTCTCGAACGGTGGAAGCGGACCCGCGACGAGATCCACCACGAGATCTGCGAACGTGGATACGACCCGGTCCGCGGCACGTTCACGCAGTACTACGGTTCCGCGGAACTCGATGCCAGTGTGCTGCTCATCCCGCTCGTCGGCTTCCTGCCTCCGACCGACGACCGGGTCACCTCCACGATCGACGCGATCCGGAACGAACTCGGTCGCGACGGCTTCGTATCCAGGTATTCCACGACGCACACCGACGACGGGCTTCCGGGAGACGAAGGCCAGTTCCTGGCCTGCTCGTTCTGGTTGGTGAGTGCGTTGGCGCTCAACGGCCGGGTCGACGAGGCCCGCGCATTGTTCGAGCGGTTGCTCGGACTCGCCAACGATCTCGGACTGCTCGCCGAAGAGTACGACGTGCACGCGGGACGGCAGGTCGGCAACTTCCCCCAGGCATTCAGTCACCTCACCCTCGTCGGCGCGGCCTGTGCGATCACCGTCGCCGAACGGGCACAGGCAGTGGATCCGGTCGACGGAGCACCGGCCGTATGACCCGACGTCATCCGAATGTCATGTGTCCGTAAGCTCTTCGCACAAATGCGTGCGTGCTGTATGTATCCTGTCGGCACCCACAGTCCGGATACGCCCCCGCGATCGTCGGTGTCTGTCCGTCGAACGAACTACATTGGCACGTGGTGAAATCGGTAGAAATCGTACGAATGTCGCCGATTCGGCGTGGACACTTCCCCGGACCCGCCAGCCACGTTTCAATGACAGGTGCAGAGGGGCTGTCGGGAGCGCAGGGGATACGCTTCCGCGTCACTGCTCCGTCGGGGACAACGCGAACGGTGGCAGGGGAGCGACAATGGAACATGGTGTTGTGCTGTGGTTCGACGCGGGTCTGGGGCACGGGTTCATCCGTGACGACGACGGTACGGAGATCCTGGTGCACTACTCACAGATCGACGGGAGCGGCTACCGCTTCCTGACCGGTGGCCAACAGGTCCGTTTCGAGATCGGTTACGGGATCTTCGGTCGACATGCGGTCAACGTGCAGGTGTGCTGACATGCGGGACGTTCGGATGGTGTGATCGGGTGATGGGCACACGGGCGAACGAGTGGGCGGAGGGAACCTACCGTCCTGCTGCGGTTCCGACCGAGGAGCAGGTGTGGGCCTCGCGGGCCGCGATCGAGCGGGCCACGGGCGTGCTGATGGAGCGGTACGGACTCGATGCCGAGCAGGCGAAGGAGACCCTGGTCCAGGCTTCCCGTCGCGCCGCCGTGCCGATGGTGCAGTTGGCGGACGGCGTGCTCACGTCCGATCGGGCGGGTGAACCACCCTCGATCCGGGAGGCCCTGGAGGCCGCATCGACGCCTTCGGCATTGCGGAAGGCCGTCGCGTTCATCGAGTCCGAAGCGGCTCGTCCGATCAGGCTGGAGGACATCGCGGCTGCCGCCGGAATCGGGGGCCGTGCCCTGCAGTACGACTTCGTGCGTCATCACCGAACGACGCCCATGCAATACCTGCGGTCCGTACGGCTCGCGCGAGCTCACCGGGATCTGCAGGCCGCCGACCCGAACCGCGAGACGGTCACGTCGATCGCTGCACGGTGGGGCTTCTCCTCGCCCGGACGATTTGCGACGCAGTACCGGTCCGTCTACGGCCGGACGCCTCGTGTGACCCGGTCGGGCAGGCTGTGGTCCGATCGAACTACTGCCGATCCTGCAGAAAACGAATAGACTGCACCGGAAGCGAACCATGCGTTCGCTGTCGACTCTGCCGGCGGGGTGCGCGACTTCCGACGCAGGGGGTCGGATATGTCGATCTGCCCCGTCGGCAGTGCCTCGAGTACGCACAATCGGTCCCGGTGAGGGCATTTCGGCGTATGCTCAGGACATCGGTGATCGCCTGTCACCCCCCTGCACGGACGATCGCCGGCGCCGGGTGGATCAGAGGTAGGCCACCCGGGCGATGCCGAACCCTGTCGCCCATTTCCCCCTGCTCGGGTGGCAGGGTTTCGGCGCGCCGCAGGTCGTTCGGCACGCGGGCGTCATCACTTCAGCGGTCGGAATCCGGCCCCGTTCCTCGTGATTCGCCGGGATCGTCGTCGCCGTCGTCCACTTCGGGGAGGGACACGGGGAGTTCGGCTGCATAGGGCGCACGGGGTGGCGCGATCTCGTCGAGGCGTTCGTTGATCGCGTGGGCGATCAGATCGTGCTGCACACGGGAGAGGGGAAGCAAACCGTTGAGATACGCCTCGATCTCCACCTTCCCCACCTCGCCGCCGAGGGCGAAGTAGCGGAGCCACAACTCCTCGACACCGAGCTCGGAAGCGCGGAGTGCAGCGAGGAGTTGCCGGCGATGCTCGCCGTCGGGAAGGTAGTTCATCGCGGCGTCAGACCGTCTCGGTGTGGGTCGACGCGACTATCTCAGCTGCCACCTCCCGTACGGCGATGCGTCGTTGCGAGGACAACTCCAGCAGTCGCTGCACGGCACGATCGGCATCGAGGTTCTCGCGCAGCATCACGATTCCTTTGGCGGTGGCGATCAGGTCGCGGTCGCGTAGAGCCTGCAGCAACCGCTCCTCGAGCGCTTCGGCTTCCGACAGGGTGTGCATGTTCGCCAGCAGGATCGCCGCCTGGTCGGCGAAACGTCCCAGGATGTCCTCACTGTCTGCTGTATAGACATGGGGGCGCGTGGAATACACCTTCAGCGCGCCCAGGGTCCGTCCCGCGTACTGCAGGGGAATGCTGAGCGACGCGCACATCCCCGCCTCCGCCGCGCGAGCGGACCACTCCGGCCAGCGGTGACCCCGTCATGCCCCACCTCCCCGCCGCATCGCGGTCGTGCACCACCGATGCTCCCGAACCTACCTCTTTCCGAAGCTTCGGCGTCCACGGACGTGCAGTCCCGATCGCCACCCTTCGACACCGCACCCGAACGCGTCCGAATTGGCAGAATCCGGAGTATGCCGACCCGGACGATCGACGGTCACCGCATCACCCTGACCAACCTCGACAAGGTGCTGTATCCGAGTACCGGGACGACGAAGGGCGAGGTCGTCGAGTACTACGAAGCCGTCGCGGAGGCGATGCTTCCCCACATCGTCGGCCGGGCAGCGACCCGTAATCGGTGGCCGAACGGCGTCGGCGAACAGTCCTTCTTCGAGAAGAACCTCCCCGACCACGCACCGGCCTGGCTCGACCGTCGCACCCTGCACCACAAGGACCGGCGGGTCACCTACCCGCTGTTCGATTCCGCCGCCGGGCTCGTCTGGCTCGGGCAACAGGCCGCCCTCGAACTCCACGTGCACCAGTGGCGTTTCGACGGAGAGAAGGCAGGACCAGCGACCCGCATCGTCTTCGACCTCGACCCGGGGCCCGGCGTGGGCCTGGTCGAGTGCGCGGAGGTCGCCCGCCACGTGCGCGACACCGTCGCCGAACTCGGGTGGTCGGCCTACCCGGTCACCAGCGGCAGCAAGGGCATCCACCTGTACGTCCCGCTCGATCGGATGCTGTCGTCGTCGGGGGCGTCGAAGGTCGCGAAGCAGGTCGCGCGCAATCTCGAGACCACCCTTCCCGACCTGGTGACCGCGACGATGGCGAAATCGGCGCGCGAGGGCAAGGTCTTCGTCGACTGGAGCCAGAACAACAGTTCCAAGACGACGGTCGCGCCGTACTCGCTGCGCGGTCGCGACGAACCATGGGTGGCGGCGCCGCGCAACTGGGACGAACTCGACGACCCCGACCTCGGGCAACTGCAGTTCCGGGACGTCCTCGCCCGCATCGACGAATTCGGGGACCTGCTCGCCGATCTCGACCCGCCCCTCGGCAAGGCTTTGTCCGGAGACAAGGCGGTGTCCGGAGACAAGGCCGTGTCCGGCGGTAAGGCAGGGTCGGGAGACGCCCTGGACACCTACCGCGGCAAGCGCGACGCGTCGCGCACCCCGGAGCCGGTACCCGACCGTGTCCCCGAGAACGGTCCCGGCAACAGGTTCGTCATCCAGGAGCACCACGCGCGTCGCCTGCACTACGACCTGCGGCTCGAACGCGACGGTGTACTGGCCTCGTGGGCCGTACCGAAGAACCTGCCCGACACCTCCGGGCGCAACAATCTCGCGGTCCGGACCGAGGACCACCCCATCGAGTACCTGACCTTCCACGGGACGATCCCGAAGGGCGAATACGGTGCCGGCAGCATGACCGTGTGGGACACCGGCACCTACGACACCGAGAAGTGGCGGGACGACGAGGTGATCGTGCGGTTCCACGGCGAGAGGGTCGAGGGACGGTACGCGCTGATCCGCACCGAGAAGAACCAGTGGCTGGCGCACCGCATGAAGGACCAGTCGACGCCGAGCACCGAGTCGGCGTCCGATGTCGATCCGGCCTCCCTCGTCGGGTCGTCGGGGTCCAAGGCCCTCCCGCGAGATCTCTCGCCCATGCTCGCGACCCAGGGTGACGTCTCGGGTCTCGATGCCGAACACTGGGCGTTCGAAGGCAAGTGGGACGGATACCGCGCCGTCGCCGAGATCGAGGACGGCACCGTCAGGCTCCGCAGCAGATCCGGACGCGATGTCACCGGCGACTACCGGAAACTCGTCGAACTCGCGACGATCCTCGACGGTCACTCGGCGGTGCTCGACGGGGAGATCGTCGCCGTCGACCGCTCCGGAGTGACGAGCTTCTCCATGCTGCAGCGGGGCGTGAACTACGAGTACCGCGTGTTCGACGTGCTGTATCTCGACGGGGTGTCACTGCTGCGCAAGAGCTACGACGATCGCCGACGCGTCCTCGAGGCGCTCGCCGCCGCGACGGACGGACTGATCGTCCCGGATCTGCTCCCGGGTGACGGATCGAAGGCCCTCGAACGCAGCAGAGCGAAGAACTGGGAGGGCGTGGTCGCGAAGCGCCGGGACTCCGTGTATCTGCCGGGCAAGCGCGGCGCCGGATGGATCAAGTCGAAGAACTGGCTCACCCAGACCGTCGTGCTCGGCGGATACCGCCGCGGCAAGGGCAACCGTGCCTCGACCTTCGGCTCCCTGCTGCTCGGCGTCTACGACGACGACGGCGAGTTCGTGTACGTCGGCAAGGTCGGCACCGGTTTCGACGACGAGACGCTCCTGTCGGTGGCGAAGGCTATGAAAGGGCACACGAGCCGCACGAACCCGTTCGCGAACGAGGTGCCGGCCGCCGAACGCCGCGATGCGGTGTGGTTGCGGCCCGAACTCGTGGGGGAGGTGCGGTTCGGGGGATGGACGGATGGGGACCGTGTTCGGCACGCGAGCTGGCGCGGTCTGCGCGACGACGTGGACGCGTCGAGCGTGGTGCGAGAAGAGGAAACAGGCGCTGACTGCTAACGTTCGTTCGAAGTCGGGTGATCGGGCATTAGGGGAGGCATCAATGGCCGAGGGCTCGCGTGGCGTCGTCCGTCGGATCGGTTTGGTCGAGGATCACGAGTCGGTCGCGCTCGGGTTCGCCGCGATGCTCGCCGACCAACCCGATCTCGAACTCGCAGGTACTGCCACCACCGTCTCGGGTCTGCTCGAGCAGATCACCGACCTCGACCTCGCCGTTCTCGACCTGCGCCTGTCCGACGGATCCTCGCCGAAGAGCAACGTCGAGCAGTTGCGCGCGGCGGGGCTCGAGACCCTGGTGTTCACCGGTGCCGAGAACCCCTATCTGCTGCGTTCGGCCGCCCGCGCCGGTGTGCTCGGGGTGGTGCGGAAATCCGAGCCCGCGGCCGTGGTGATCGAGGCGATCCGCGTGGCCGCCGCGGGAGGGCAGGTCGCCAGCACCGAATGGGCCGCGGCGATCGACGGTGATCCCGAACTCGACGACGTCGGTCTGAGTCCACGGCAGCTCGAAGTGCTCGAACTGTATGCGTCGGGGGAGAAGCTCGACCGGGTCGCCCGGCTGACAGGCCTCGCTCCGCAGACCGTCAACGACTACCTGCAGCGAATCCGCCAGAAGTACGCGGAGGCAGGTCGTCCCGCACCCACGAAGACGGATCTATACAAGCGCGCCGTCGAGGACGGATGGCTGCCGATGCCCGAACGGTCGGATGTCCGCCGTCGCTGACGAACCGGCCGGGGACGCCGGGGAGAAGTCGCACGATCGCAGCACCGCAGCCGCCGACCGGCTTCTCCGGATGTTCACGCGATTCGTCGCGATCGGATATCTCTGCTACTTCGCGTTGCTCGTGCCACAGATCCTCGAGGCGTCGGCACTCGTCGCGTGGTGGTGGACCCCCACCGCGACCGTCCTCATGTTCGGCTCCGGAGTCGCGCTCGGCTTCGCGTCGTTCCGCGGCTCGGTATGGATGCAGCGGACCGCAACCGTCAATGCGCTCGCCTACGTCGTGATGGTCGGGTTGTGGTTCGTGGCGTGGAACGGGACACAGATCCCGCAGGACCACTCGTTGTGGTTCACCGCCTTCCCCGGCCTCGCGTCGCTCGCGGCGGCGGTCGCGTGGCGACCCCGGCGGGCGTTCGTCCACATGCTCATCGCGGTCCTGCTCGCGCAGGGCGCGAACCACCTCGTCCGCGACGCTCCCTTCGGATACTTCCTGGCGCCCGACCTGGCGTTCGCGTTCGTCTTCTGCACGGTCTTCCTCGCGGCCGCGGTGGTGGGACTCGGCACCGGCCGCACCCTCGACGAAACCATCGCCGCCACCCAGGCCACGGCGGCCGCCGCCGCGGCGGCGGAAGCGCGGAACGCCGAACGCGCACGGTTCGACGCCCTGGTCCACGACCGGGTGATGTCCACCCTGCTGGCGGCGTCGCGCAACGCCCCCCGGGAGTCGCTCCTCGAGCAGGCCGAACGAGCGGTCGCCGAACTCGACGAGTTGCGGCGCGGCACCGATCGGGACTCGGCGCTCGACGCCGCCGCGGTCGTGGCGCGGCTCCGCTCGGCGGCGACCGAGGCCGACGAGGACGTCGTCTTCACCGGTCGTGTCGCCCCGGGATCCGGCGACGTCTCGTTCCCGCCCGAACCCGCGCGCGCGACCGCCGCCGCCCTCGCCGAGGCGGTACGCAACAGCGTGCGGCATGCCGGTAAGGACGCCTCCCGCACGGTCGAGGTGGACGTGGCACCGAGATGGATCTCCGTGCAGGTCGTCGACGACGGCAGAGGTTTCGAACCCGAGGCCGTCGACCCGCACCGGCTCGGTCTCGAAGTGAGCATCCGCGGGCGCATGCGCCGACTGGCCGGTGGACGGGCGGTCGTGCAGTCCGCTCCCGGCGCCGGGACCCGGGTGTTGTTGTACTGGCGGGATCCGGCCGCATGAACACGGCGAACTCGACCGTCTCCGATCTGCTGCAGATGCACAGCCGGCCCGCGCGGGCCTTCGCCGTCCTGTACGCGGTGACCTGCGTGGTGCTCGCCCTGAACACCGCGCCCCATGCGGAGGTCCGCTGGCCCCTCGCGATCGCCGTGATCGTGTGTGTGGCCGCCGCCTACGCGCTCGTCGCGGTGGAGGGGGATCCACTACCGGTGCGACCCGCACTGGCGATGACGTTCTCGGGCGCGATCGCGTCGGCGTCGGTGCTGTGGGTGGTGCCCGCCGATCCGGCACCGCACCCCATCGAGTTGTGGCCGTTCGGGATGTCCACGACGATCCTCGTGTTCATGTGCGTGCGGGGACGCACGGCGTTCGCCTGGTGCGGGATGCTCCTCATGCTCGTCGTCGCCGCGCTGTGGTCGCATCTCACGGGCCCCGGGTTCGGCTACGGACTGGGGCTGACGATCACGAGCGCGGGACCTGTGCTCATGGGCACCGTCTGCGCCTACACGATCCGCCCGCTCGCGCGGTCGATCTACCTGCTGCGCGCCCGATCGATGCAGCGGATTGCGGCCGAGTCCGCGGCCGCCGCGGCCCTGGAGGAACGTGATGCCCGGTTGAGCAGTCTCGACGCGTCGGCGCGTCCGTTGCTCAAACGGATCGTCTCGGGCGAACCCCTCGACGAGAACGAACGGATCGAGTGCGGACTGGTCGAGGCACGACTGCGCGACGGTCTGCGTGCGCCCGTGCTCCAGGTGCCCGAGGTCGACCGGGCCGCCGCTGCGGCCCGCCGGCGCGGCGTCGAGATCGTCATGCTCGACGACCACGCCATGGACTCGGCTTCTCCCGAGGTCCGGCGCGCCGTCTACCGGGAGGTGGTGGACGCGCTCGATTCGGTGAGCGAGGGGTCGGTGACCGTGCGTGTGTTGCCGCCGGCCCGCGCGGCGATGGTGACGATGCTCGTGAAGGGTGAGGATGTGCGCCGGATCGAGATCGGGCACGACGGCCGGCGCACCGGTAATTAGGCGAAACACCGATGCCCATATTTTCTTGGGCAGAGAAAAATCTGTCTGGGTAGTTGTCGGTTTCAACCGTTACGTTGTACCCACTCGAAACGGAGTTCGTCGGGGGACTCGGTTCGATCCCATGTATTCATCTCGGTAGGGACGCGCTATGACGACGATGCTCGAACACTCCCCGGCACAGAAGCCTGCGCCTCAGAAGCCCGCACTCTCGGCTCGCGAGATCGAGATCCTGCGGGCCTGGCTGCTTTGCGAGTCCAAGTCCGAGGCGGCTGCGAGCCTGTTCGTCACCGCAGCCACGGTCAGCACCCACATCGTCCGCATCCGCGAGAAGTACGCCCGTGTCGGGCGTACGGCGACCACGAAGACGGCACTGCTCGCCCGCGCTCTGCAGGACGGTGTGGTCTCCATCGACGAGCTGTGACCCGTCGGCCTGCCACCGCACGGGGTGGACACACGACGGATCCGATGAGCGCGGCCGACCGGATCCACCGGGTCTTCGGCCGGTTCATCAGTGCGGGCTACGTGTTCTACCTGCTGTTCGTCGTCCCCACAGCGGTGTCGCAGGCCCCCCTCACGGCATGGTGGTGGTTGCCGACGGCACTGGTCGCGATCTTCGGCACCGGAATGGCGCTCGGGGTGGCGACCTTCCTGAGCGATGTCCGGTGGGTCGGACGACTCGCCGCCGCCAACGCCGTCGCGTTCCTGGCCGCGGCGGTCCTGTGGTTCCCGGCCTGGACGGGGGAGGCCTCCCCGAACACGGCCTGGCAGGCGCTCTTCCCCGGAGTGGCAGGACTGTCCGCGGCGGCAGCGTGGCGGCCGCGGACGGCGCTCGCCTACCTCACGGTGGTGGTGTTCGTCGTGCAGACCACCAACTATCTGCTGGTGAACACCACGACGGGATACCGCTTCGTCCCGGAACTCGCGTTCGCGCTCATGTTCTGCGGGGTCTTCGCTGCCGCGGCGATCGTCGCCTTCCGCACGGGCGACGTCCTCGATTCCACCGTCGCGGCCACCGAGCGGTCCGTCGTCGCGGCGGCGGCGGCCGCGGCCAGGACGGTCGAACGCGAGCGGTTCGACGCTCTCGTCCACGACCAGGTGATGTCCACCCTGCTCGCCTCGGGTCGTGGCGCATCCGACGGTCCCGTCGCGGCCCAGGCCCGTCGTGCGCTGGAGATGTTCGACTCGCTGCGGCGCGGCGACGACACCGAGAGCAGCTTCGAGGCCGATAGGGTGGCGGCCCAGTTCCGCTCGGCGGCCTCCGAGGTGGACGAGGACGTCGAGTTCACGACCGCCACGAGCGTCGATGCCGGGCCGCACTACCCGGCCGACGTGATCAGGGCGGTCGCAGCCGCGCTGGCCGAGGCCGTGCGGAACAGCGTTCGCCACGCCGGCCCGGGCACGCAGCGTGCCGTGCACGTCGACCTCGGTTCCGGATCGGTCCGCGTGGTCGTCCGCGACGACGGCCACGGATTCGACCCGGCCCAGGTCGATCCCTACCGGATGGGCATCCGCGCGAGCATCCACGGACGCATGCGCAGCCTGGCCGGAGGCGACTCGCAGATCACCTCCGGTCCCGGAGGCACGACGGTGACGCTGTTCTGGCGCGATCCGGCAGAGCGTCGCGCGCCGTGACCACCGAACCGACCCGCGACGTGCGCGACCTGCTGGGGATGCGCACCACCGCCGCACGTGTGCTCGTGAGCCTCTATGCCCTGGTCTGCCTCGTGCTGGCGGCGTTCGGCGCCGAGCACACGTCCGCGAGCTGGCCTCCTGCCCTCGCAGTGCTCGTGTGCACGTTCGCGGCGTTCACTCTCATCACCGTCCCGGGCGACCCGCTGCCGATGCCGGCGACGATCCTGCTCGCCGCCACCGGGACGGTCTCCTCGGCGCTCGTCTTCTCGGTGTTGCCGGTGCCCTCCCCGGGAGGCATCGCGACCTGGCCCCTCGGGATGTCCACGGTCGTCTTCACCTTCATGTGCGTGCGCGGTCGCACGCTCGCGGCGTGGATCGGATTGGCCTGCATGATCGCGACCGCGACCTTCTGGACCTACGCCACCGGGCAGGGGATCGGCCTCGGCCTGTCGCTGTCGGTCGTCAACGCGGCCCCGGTCCTCATGTCCACCTTCTTCGCCTTCACCCTGCGCCCCCTCGCCGGATCCATCTACCTGCTGCGGGCGATGTCGTTGCAGCGCAGTGCGGAACAGGCGGCCTCGGCGGCAGCGATCGAGGAGCGCGACGCGCAGCTCGACCGGCTCGACTCCCTGGCCCGGCCGCTCCTCGAACGCATCGCGACCGGGGAGCTGCTCGACCCGGGCGAGCGACGCGCCGGCGTGCTGCTCGAAGCGCGTCTGCGGGACGGGCTTCGAGCGCCGGCCCTGCAGGATCCGCAGGTCGTCGAGGCGGCCGACGCCGCGCGCCGACGAGGCGTGGACGTGGTGATGCTCGACGATCACGGCCTGGACGGGGTGCCCCCGGACGAACAGGCCCGCCTCCGCCGCGCGGTCGCCGACGAACTCGACTCGGTCTCACACGGTTCCGTCACGGTGCGGGTCCTGCCTCCGGGACGCCGGGCACTCGTGACGATCCTCGTGCGGGGCGACTCGGTGCGCCGCATCGAGCTGGGCAAGGCGACGCAGGGCTAGAGTCACCTCCCGTGACCGTGCTGAAGTCGTTGCTGCTGTTCGCCGTTGCCGCCCTGTTCGAGATCGGCGGTGCGTGGCTGGTGTGGCAGGGCGTGCGCGAGCACCGCGGCTGGATCTGGATGGGCCTGGGCGTGATCGCTCTCGGCGCTTACGGTTTCGTCGCCACGCTCCAGCCCGACGCGAACTTCGGTCGCATCCTCGCCGCGTACGGCGGTGTGTTCGTGGCGGGTTCCCTGGTGTGGGGCATGGTGATGGACGGCTTCCGGCCGGACCGATGGGATGTCGCGGGCGCGCTCGTGTGCCTCGCCGGTGTCGCCATCATCATGTATTCGCCCAGGTGACGCTGCATCCGGCCTCACCTCGGTGAGGAGGCATCCGGCACAGAGGTGGCCGGATGCCTCGCCCGGACGTCACGGCACCACGACGCTGCCGACTGCGGGGGTCGAGTTGCACAGCGGTCCACTGCCGAGATTCACCGAACCGAAGACCGTCGCCACGACCTCACCCGGCCCGGTGTCGACCAGCGTCGACAGGTTCGGGTACGCACCGCCGAGATCGACGATGCCGGCACGGCCGTTGTTGCGGTTGAGCCATGCGACGCTGACCTGTCCCGCTGCCGGGACCGGCCACAGGGCTTCCCGCGTGGAGAACAGGACGTGGCCGCCGGGGATGCCCTCGTCCGGTCCGGGTTGCGCCGTGACCGAGGTGAACGACGCCAGGCTGCCCTGGTTGATGCAGCCGATGGTGATCGCCGTGCCCAGGGGCTGAGGGGGTGCAGCGGTGGCCACACCGGTGAATGCGATTGCGGCGGCGACGGGTGCCGCCAGGGCGAGAACTCGACGTGGAATTCGCAGTGCAGGCATGGTGCTGCTCCTCGGAAAGGGAAGGTCACGTCCGGGAGCCGACCGCAGCGAGGAATACCGCGGCGCGTCCCGCGCACCGATGACGTGCGTGAGTCTATCGAGACACCGAAGACCCAGGAGCGGTTTCGGTCTCGATCCGATACAGCTCGGAAGCATTGCGGCGCAGTACCGCGTCGGCGAGTTCGTCGCCGAGCACGTCCTCGACGAGGGTGATGTCGCTGTCCCGGAACGGTCGCGGTGCGCGGGTCGACGGCAGGTCGGTGCCGAACACGAGTGCACCGGGATTCACATCGACAACGGCGCGAAGCGCGTCGGCCACCGGGAGATCGACGCGCCCGAACCCTGTTGCCTTCACGTGGATACCGCTCTCCACCAGCCGCAACAGTGACGGCAGGCCCTCCTGGGACAGGCCCAGGTGGTCGACGGAGACGGCGGGCAGTGCCGCGATCGTGGTGTGCAGCTCGGCCAGATCGCGCGAATCGATGTACAACTCGGCGTGCCAGCCGACGAGATCGTGGACCCGCCGGGCGAGCCGGTCCAGGTCGGACAGCGTGGCCGATCCGCCACGGCGGACGTTGAATCGCACGGCCCGCACTCCCGCCGCGTCGAGCCGGGTGATCTCGTCGTCCGAGGCGGTGGCCGGAAGTTGTACGACGCCGACGAAAGTGGGCCCGAGCCGGTCGAGCGCGTCGAGGAGATAGCCGTGGTCGAACGCCTGGAACGACCCCGACACCACCGCGCCTCCGGTGACACCCAGATGCGCGACCCGCGCGAGATAGTCGTCGACGGTGAACGGTTCGGGCAGATAGCCGTCGTTCTCGACGAGGGGGAAACGCGGATCGATGATGTGCAGGTGGGCGTCGAACATCTCCCCACGATAGGAAGCCCGGTCCGGGCGGAACAGGGTTCGGATCAGCGGGAGTTCACTCGCGGCGGCGATGCGCGGTGTGACGGCGGAGGAGGGATTCGGCCAGTTCCGCCACGAGGTTCCGTGCCTCGGGTGGCCCGACGATCTCGATGTGCTCACCGAACTGCAGCAGTTGCCGCACACCGTCGATCGAGTCGTAGGCCACCGTGATCCGCAAGACGTCCGGTCGCGGCCCTGCGGTGCTCCCGCGCAGGCGGGCACCGAGGATGCGCCGGGCGAGATCGAGGCGGTTCGCCGCGAGATCGGCGGTGACGACGACGTCCTCGCGTCGTTCGAGTGCGTCGCCGAGTTCGCGTGCCAGGGCGGGCAGGGTGCGGCCGGGGGACAGGCGGCGCGGCCGGTCGAGCACTGTCCACGCACTCAGGCGGGTCAGTGCGAACAGTCGTGGTCGCCCCTCGTCGTCCGCCACGAGATACCAACGGCCGGCGCGGGAGAGCACACCGTAGGGATCGACGACGATCTCGCGTTCGTCGCGGTGCCCGCTCGAGCGGTACGTGATGGCGAGTTGCCGTCCGCGCCGCAGGTCGCGGGTGAGGGCAGCGACGTCGGCCCGGTCCTCGCTGGCGAACCATCCCCGATTGTCGACGGTGACCACCTCGGTCAGTGGCAGCAGGTCGTTCTCGCGTGCGGTGGAGGGCGTGCGCCGGGCGCGTGCGGTGAGCTTGTGGACGGCGTCCCGCGCGGCGGCGTCGACACCGAGTTGCCGGGCCCGGCCCATGTCGACACCCAGTGCGCGCAGGACGTCCACCTCGGATGCGTTGAGCCGGTTCAGGTCGGTCTGCCGGCCGGGGAGCATCACGATGCCGCCGTATCTGCCTCGTTCGGCGACCACCGGAAGGTCCGCAGCAGCAAGCGTTTCCACATCGCGCAACACGGTGCGCTCGGAGACTCCGAACTCCGCCGCGAGTTCGGCGGCCGTGACCCGTCTGCGGGCCTGCAGGACGACCAACATGCTCAGCAACCGCTGCGGCCGGTTCATCGGATGCGCGATCTCCTTTCGAAAACACGACAGGAACTGTCGGGTTTCGGTGTCACGGTAGTCCTCGAAGCCTTCACCGCCTACCGGAAGGAGAGACCGATGACCGTGTCGTCGCCCAACCTGTTCCTGATCTACGTGACCGATGTCGAACGCGCGACCCGCTTCTACAGCGACCTGTTCGCCATGACCCCGCAGATGACGACCCCGCGCTACGTCTCCTTCGAAGTGGCGCCGGGAGTGCTGTTCGCCCTGTGGTCGGGCCGCGCGGAGACCGTGGATGCGACCGCGCCGCGGTTCTCCGAGGTGGGCCTGATGGTGCCGGGCTCGGCCGCCGCCGTCGATGCGATCCACGACGAGTGGGCCGGTAAGGGGGTGACGGTCGTGGAGGCGCCGCACGACGAGGTGTTCGGGCGGACGTTCGTGGTCTCGGACCCGGACGGGAACCTCATCCGTGTCTCCCCGCTGGACTGAGCCTCCGCTCGACCGACCGGCCTACGACGCCTCACGCATCGTGAGCCCGCCGAGTTCGACCGTGTACGTCTGCGACGCCTCGTCCCACCACACGGAGTAGGTGGTGGGGTAGAGGCCCTCGCGTTGGTACGCCTCGGGCAGTCGGAGTTCCTCGTGGTGCGCCGGCCGCGTCGCGAGCCACTCCCGGCTCAGCATGGGTTCGATGAACGCCTGCCGTCCATCCCACGTGCCGTAGAGCACGGTCTCGGTGAGGTGGTGTCCCGCTGCCGGATCGTGCTCCGCCTCGGTGGTGTCCACCCAGTGCAGTCCCATGCCCGCGACGGTCGACGTCAGCGGATCCCCGGACGGTGCGTACCCCTCCGGCACGTAACGCGGGTCGGGCACGCGGGCCGCGGCCGGGATGTAGCCGGGGGCGAAGGGATGGATCGACTCCACTGTGGGCCGATCCAGGAGATAGAAGTGGACGTCGAAGTGCGGGACGTCGAAGCCGTGCTGGGGGTCGTGGCCGTGCGAGTTCCAGTCGACCGTGACGTGGTCGAACGCGGTGGCGGCCGCCTCCTCGGGCAACTCGAGCACGTAGGCCTCGGTGACCGGCAGCAGCGCACTGGGCAGGTCGTCGAGGGCCGCCGCATCGAGTCGCACTCCGATGGTGGCCGGCGTGCCCGCCTCGTCGACGGTGACGTACGTGCGGGCGTTGCCCGCCCCGACGGGATGAGCGGGTCCTTCGGCCAGGCCGGAGACTCCCCCGGCTCCTGCGGGAGCGGGAGTGACGAACAATCCGAGGACCGCCGCAGAGACGACCACGGCGAGATGTCGGGCACGAGGCCGAATGTCCATGCGGGGTCCTCGATTTCCGTCGTCGTCGAGCGGCATCGTTGTGGATGCTAACTGTCGCGCGGACGGCGGAGGGCCGACTAGATCGAACCGTGATGCATGGACGGGACGGTGCCCGTGACATTCCGGGGGTGGGGTCCGGGAGTGCTCGCGGAGCCGGCGGACCCGATGTGTGCCCCCGGCAGGATTCGAACCTGTCGTGAATGCCGATCTTCTGCGATCGTTGACCAGGGAACTTGTACCGCATCCGCTGGTCATACGTGAATCTACATGTGGACAGTTGTGGACGCAACGTGTCATAGGATGAACCTGGTTCTGCACATATTCTGCACGAGGGGCGACATGGCGCGTCGAAAGAAACGATCCTTCGGAGGTCTCCGCAAACTTCCCTCCGGTCGGTGGCAGGCGAACTACACCGCGCCTGACGGGTTGCTCTACAAGGCGCCGCGCACGTTCGCCGCCGAGGACGACGCAATCGGCTGGTTGAACGCCGAACGACGCCTCATCGACCTGGACGTGTGGACCCCACCCACCGAACGGGGTATCGACGAACCGCCGGCACCCGTACTCACCCTCGGGGACTACGCCGATCGGTGGATCACTCATCGGCACCTCAAAGAGTCCACCCGGCACCTCTACCGACGCATGTTCGAACAGCACATCGAACCGACCCTCGGAGCACTCCCTCTCGATGGCGTGGCACCCGATCAGATCCGCGTATGGTTCGCCGACCTTCGCGACACCCCCGGCCCGAACAGGGTCTCGACGGGTAAGACCCGTAATGCCCGGGTCTACGCGTTGCTGAGGACCATTCTCGGGACGGCAGTCGACGACGGACTCATACCCACGAATCCCTGCCGGATTCCTCGAGCTGGACGCACCGAACGCGCCCATGAAATCCGACTGCTCTCCCTTTCTGAGCTCGATGCCCTCGCCTATGCGATGCCTGATCGTCTCCGGTTGCTCGTAAAGCTCGGCGCCTGGTGCGGTCTACGCCGAGGGGAACTGCTCGAGCTACGCCGTAACGACGTAGCTGAGGACGGCAGTGTGGTGCGGATCCGCCGGGCTGTGGTGTTCGTGGAGGGGCAGCCGCATGTAGGTGCACCGAAATCGACTGCCGGCGTCCGGGACGTTGCTGTGCCCCCACATATCCGCACCGCCGTGGTGGACCATCTCGCTGAGCATGTGGCCCGGGGGAAGAACGCTCTCTTGTTCACGTCGACTGACGGGGACCGGCTAGGGGAGTGGACGTTGCGGTATCACTTCGAACAGGCCGCGAAGAAGATCGACCGCCCGGACCTACGTTTGCATGACCTCCGGCACCAGGGAGCAGTTCTAGCGGCGCAAGCAGGTGCAACCACCAAGGAACTCATGGCGCGGTTGGGGCACTCGACCCCGAATATGGCGATGCGTTACCAGCACGCCGCTGCGGGGAGGGATGCACAGATTGCAGAACGGTTGTCGCAGCTAGCGACTGGTGACGGCGTTTAGCGAGCAGGGTTTGAAAAGTCGTGTGCTTTAATGTTCTTACTGTCCACTTGGATGGACAGTGACATACAACCGAACACCGACAGCTAGTCGAGGGTGAATGACCAGCCGCGAAACGTGGCTGAGCCGAAAGGGCGTGTCAGGAGGTCTCGATTAACGGCGAGTCCAGTTCGCTCTAACGAGCGAGAGCCCCGAAACGGGAGCCGAGCACAGAACGACCTCAGATAGGTCTGCCTGTAGCTCGGCGTTCTTCTTTTCTAAGGAGAATCCCCCGTGTCAGGGAAGAACGTACCCCGCCGCCTCGTGTCAATTCCTCAGGCCGCCGAAGAGTTCGGGGTCTGTAGCAGGACGATACGCCGTTATATCTCGGCCGGACGCATTACTGGATACCGGTTCGGACCGCGCATGATCCGAGTCGACCTCAACGAGATCGACTCGATGATGCGACCGATGTCGGCTGTTGCTCACTCGGGTGGTGCGAAGTGACGCACCTTTTCCCGGCGCCCGACGCACACCGACTCGACGCTCGAGCGGTCGACGCAAATCGCATCTCAACTAGCGATGGCCTGATCTCCATTCAGGAGCAACGAGCTCGGGTCGTGGACACCCTCGCAAGGCTCGATGCGGCCCTCACCGAAATGGCCGCCGAACTTGAGGGCGGTATCGCATGAGCGCATACGAAAGCCGCCCCGCGGACCACGGGGCGGCTCCCGAACTCGCTGCTTACAGCTCACTCACGGACTTCCACGGTACCAGTGTCAAAGATCAACTCGCACGCCGTCGTTCGGCAATCCATCGACTCCCACCGCTCGAGTGCGGCTGTGTGGATCCGTGGTGGCATCGCTGCAATGAGCCCGGACCGAGCCAGCGCAGAACCGACGCTCTCACCGCGGCAGCAGCGCATCTGCTCGACGTCGGCCTGACACCGATCATGCCGGTCGACGACTTGCGCGAGCTGTGGCGTCGCGGCGGCCCCGAACGCCGCCTCGCCGCCACGGTCGCCGAGAGGGTGATGCAGCAGTGATCGGACAGGACTATCCCGATGCTCCTTGGCCCGACCAGGACGGCATCCTCCCGGGCGCCAACGACTCCCGCGACGAGTTGCTGCCACCTGAGACGCCGCAGGGGCCGTCGACGCGACCGCACCTTCGCGAGTGTCTGCTGACACTGTCCGACCTCGCGGCGATGCACGGTGTCGAGCCACTCGTCGACGGGCTGCTCTACCGCGACACGCTGGCCCAATTGTCGGGGCCGCCCGGCTCGTACAAATCGTTCGTGACACTGGGCATCTCTTGCGCGGTCGCCTCCGGACAGAACTGGGAAGGCCACCACGTCCCGAAGGCCGGCACGGTGGTCTACGTTGCCGCCGAGGGAGCATCGGGGCTGCTCGTGCGGATCCTGGCGTGGTGCGAGCTGACCGGCGTCGACCCGAGGGAGCTCGAGAAGCGACTGTTCGTGCTTCCGGCGCCTATACAGCTGGGCAACGTCGTCGACGTTTCCGACGCCGTCGACCTGGTCTCAGAGGTCGATGCTGAGCTTCTTGTACTCGATACCCGCGCCCGCTGCACCATCGGACTCGAGGAGAACTCCGCGACCGAACAGGGGCGGGCGATCAGCAACCTCGAGCGGATCCAGCAGGCCGCCGGATGCACGGTCCTGGTGGTGCACCACTCCCCGAAGAACGGAGCCGGGGGCCGCGGCTCGAGCGCGTGGGATGGACAGGTCTGGTCGGATCTGCGCCTGACCGGGGGAGACGGGGTCGTCAAGATCCACTGCGAGAAGCACAAGGACGCCCCGGACGGATGCGAGCACCACTACCGTCTCGTGCCGCACACGGTGTCCGAATCGCGGATGCAGGGCGCTACCGAGACTCAGCGAAAGTCCCTGGTCGTTGTCCAGCGAGACCCGCTGGACAACTCGCCCGCAGACCGGCCCACCACACGCACCGTGTTGGACGTTCTTCGGACGTGCGCTGGACACGAGGGATTGAGCCGCTCCGAGATCCGCGACCTCGCAATGGAGCGCGGGGTGAGCAAGTCCTCCGCGTACGAAGCCATAAACGACCTGGTCAATCGGGGTGCGCTCCGGAATATCGGCTCCGATGCCCGACCGAAGTACGTGCTCGCCCCCGCATTCATGGAAGGGAGCTGACCCATGTTGTCCAACAGTGTCCAGCGTCCGTCCGGCTGTCGCCGAATCTGTCCGTCCAACTGTCCAACTCATAAGAGTTGGACAGGCTGGACGTTCGGGCGGTGGACGCGATGAGCCGACGTCGGGAATGCACCTGCGCCGGGACCGCGCCGGGCTGGCCTCAACACGAGTCCTACTGCGCGACTGTCTCGATCGCAGACACCGACACCGAATGGTGGGACGACGAGGGCACCGAGGGAATGCTGTGAGGGCGCAGCGGATCCCGCGAAGCCGGCGAGCACCGATACCGGCTGTGTTCGCTCAGATCGTCGACGGTCGTCTCACTGGGGCGGCCTGCGTCGGCCGACACGCGTTGTTCGACGCCGAACTCGACGACGTCCGAGAAACCCCCGCAGAACGCCGAGCCCGGTTTACCGCGGCCGCCGCGATCTGTCGCACCTGTCCTGTGCTCGAACCCTGCCGCGTCGTCGCCGACGAGGCAGGCCGCCAGGCCCACGGCGTATGGGCCGCCACCGTACGCACCACGTCCCGGCCCGACGGCCGATCCCACAAGGAGTCTTCTCATGCACGCTGACACGACAACACAGCGTCAGCCGGTTCCGGCGATCCAACACCTCGACGACGTGCTCGTCCTGACCGGCGACGCGGTCGGCACCGTTCGGTGGGTGCTGAGCGTGGCGATCTCCGCCCGCAGACGCGCCGGACTGCCTGTCCCGCGGGAAGTCGGCCACCTCGCAAGACTGTTGACCGATCACGGACAGAAACCCACCGCGACAACAGGTTTCGGACAGTCTCGAGGAGACGTCATCGGCGTCGGTGAGCTCGCCCGACTGCTCGGGTGCAGTCACCGACACGCGCGACGGATCGCACCGGAACTCGGGCGACTCGAAGCCGGCCGATGGGTCATCGACCGCAACATCGCCGAGCAGTACGCGAGGAGCCGCACCGCATGACCCACCCCAGCATCGACCAGGTCGCCGCCTTCCTGGCCGTCGCCACCGACGAAGAAATCCGCGAGGTGCTCGAACTCGCCTGGCCCGACAAGCCCCTCACCGACACGAAGGACACCCACGCATGAGATACACCGGCCACAACGGCAACGACCGCTACAACCTCGCCGGCCGACCTCCCCTCGAGGCCCTTTCCACCGACCTTGCCACGCTCATCACCGAATACGACGCCGCCCAGACGCGAGTCCGCGCCGCCGAACGCGAACGCGACCGGCTCGCCCAGCCGGAACGCGACGACGAGGCACGCCAGGCCGACGCCGCAGCCGCAGCAGCCGCAGCACGGGCCGGAAAGAAGATTCCGCCCGCCACCGCCGCCGCGAAGCTCGCCGCCGACCGCGACGAATCGGTTCGCACCGTCGACGCTCACCGCGCCGCCGTCAAGGCGATCCGCGACGACCTCGACGCCGCCCGCGACGCCGCGCTCCAGACCGCCACGGGCCCCAGCGAAAAGGATCGGGACCGCGTCGCCAAGACCGCCGCCGACTTCGTCGCCGTGCTCGAACAGGCCATCGCCGACCGCGCCGCCTACGACTGGCTACGCGGCCGCACCTACGAACCCAACGCACAGACCTGGGCCGTCGACCTCGTCCCGGCACTCAAGAACCGCGCGATCGACCGGAGCAACGACACCATCGTCAACGCTCGCACCGTCGTCACGAACCTCGTCAACGCACTCATGGAGGACTGACCGATGCCGATCGATACCCACTTCGATTACACCAGTGGACCGCCCTGGGAAGTCAGTCGTCGAGCTCGGGAGAACCTCGTCCGGCAACGACGCGAAGCCGCACTCCAACGCGCCGCGGAGGATGCCGAGAAGTCGCGGCAGCCGGGCGCCTGACGTGTTCTTCATGCTCGGGAGCCCCTACCCACAGAAGCTCGGGGTAGTGGGCACCGACGAGCATCCGATCACCGTCGTGGACCTTCCACGACTGAGGCAATACCGGCTGACGTGCCGGTGCGGGTGGTCCGCGACGGCGGTTACCTGGAACCACGCCCGGATGCTCACGGGACAGCACGCGCCGGACCAGCGTTCCGGCTGACCGGTTCGACCGGTGGCCTTTCACCCCAGGCCACCGGCCGAACCGGTCATTCGATCGGCATGAAAGGCACACGGTGGGGAAGCACAACCCACGACGAGCAAACGGTTACAGACGCTCGAAGCTACGAGTTCGCGTGCTCGCCGAAGAGGACACATGCGCGCTATGCGGTCGAGTAGTCGACAAGACACTCACGATCGGACCCGACGGGAAGCCGCACCCGTGGAGAGCCGAAGTCGACGAGATCGTTCCCGTCTCACGCGGAGGCTCACCCTTCGAGCGATCGAACGTCCAGCTCGCTCACAGGCGATGCAACCAACGCAAGGGCAACCGGATGCCCGGCGACCGCGTCCGAGCGACCCGGCTCCCGCTCCCGACCTCGCAGCCGTGGTGACCGAGCCCGACCGCCGGCCACCGAGCGCCACCCCTGGCCGGGTGACCCCCACCGGGGGGTCACGGCCCACCGATGGCATAGGGCTGATCCCTCCCCGCCCACCAAACGATCGGCCCTAGGAGGCCCGTATGACACTGAAACCGCCCCCTGGTACCCGCGCTGCTGGCCGTCGCCTGTGGGCGGCGATCGTCAAGGATTACGAGCTTGCGGAGCACGAGCTTCAAATCCTGCGCGAAGCGGTCCGAACGGTCGACTTGATCGACACGCTGCACAAGGTCGCCGACGCGGAAGGCCCGCTCGCTGACTCTTCCCAGGGGGTGCGGGTGCATCCGGCGCTCGTGGAGCTTCGGCAGCAGCGGATCACGCTTGCCCGGTTGCTCGCCGCGCTCAAGATCCCAAGTGAGGACGCGTCGGCGCGGGCTCCTCGAGGTGTGTATGGCATTCGAGGGACGGCATGAGACGACGGACTGGTGAGCGGGACTCGGAGATCCCGTCGGAGCTGCGATCGTTCACGCCGGGCGATTGGCCCGGTGAAACAGACCTCGCCCGGTTCGATGCCTGGTGTGCCGCTCGCCGTGAGTACACACGCAAGCACGGGTGGCCGGGTGGTGCGGTCACGATGGTTCGGGAGCATCGAGACATTCGCATCGAGCGGGAGCTGTTCGGTTCACGGTAACGGCTCGTGTAACGCGTTACACGAGCCGTTACCGCGCCCTGACCCCCCATGTGCACCTGCTTGCGTTCGCGGCTCTCCGCGATTCTGCGGCCTGTTCAGATCCACGCAAGAGCATTACCAGTGCCCGCCGTTTCTAGCTCAGACATTCTCTGGTGTGATGCGTGACATGAGCGGATGGACGCACTTCCTCGTCGTGACCGGCGCACTTCTCCAGCTCGGGGGATTGGGACTAACGGTTCGGCAGGTCCAACTCGTGATCGGTATTCGAGAAACGGTCCGACAGCAACTTCACGAGCTGGGGCGTCAGCTACTTGGACGAAAAACACGTCAGAGCGTCACGGTCAACGTGACGGTGCCGATCGGCGTCGAGATCAGCGCCGACGTCGAGGTGCGGTACGCCGGTGAGTCGGAGTTGGAGTGGCTAGCACGTGAGGTTCGGCAGAATCGGAATGCGGTGGCAGAGCTTGGGCGGAAGTTTGAGCGGAAGATCACTGAGCTCGACAACAGGACCCAACGCGGGCTCGATTCCAGGCTCGAAATGCTCGACCGAGAGACCTCGGAGAAGGCGAGCAGGAACGCCGTGCTGATGTGGTGGGGCGTGGTATTGATTGGCGCTGGTATCACCATGCAGACGGCCGGATCGCTGCTCTAACTGGACTTCGTTCTGACGATTCCGGACCTGGAGTGACGAACTCACGGAATGGCTGGCAATTCAGCTGTGGTACTTGTTCGGCATGAAAACGGTCTTAGAAGTGTTTCGCCACATGAATGCATGGCTCGGAGGAATCAGTGCGATCGTCACAGTCCTCGCGTTCGCGATACCCGATACCCGCTCGTGGCTGGCGACACATGGCCTCTCTGGATGGATCGCGTTCGCTGGCGTTTCAGGCATAGCGCTCTACTTGGACGGCGTTCGTTCCGTGCGACGGGAAGAGTCGGACCGCGAAGTATCGCGACTCAGCGGTGAACTGGAGGGCGAGAGATCCCGGGCCTCCGGACTAGCAGCCGAGCTTGAATCAGCGCGGTCCGAACTGGAAGCAGCACGCGCCGCGAACGACCGTCGAGAGAAGGACAAAGACCTTAAACTTCTCGACGACCTACTCGGAGAAATACAGCCAGGGTCCAGGTTCTACAGGCACCTCACGGATGGCGTGGACTTCAAGCACCTGCCGCGGTGGTTCGATGACGTTCTTAGGACACAGCACGAGAAATGGGTCACCGAGCCACGAAAAGCTAGTGACGCCCGGCTCGCTGAGACGTGGTTGAGGATGGTCCAGTGCGCTGGGCAATTCCGAGAGCAGCTCTTCGCATATCTCTGGCCCGCCGGCGACGGGCTGGCCTCGCCCGGTGATCCAGAGTGGCTCTCAATTCCTATGGAATGGGACTACAAGAAGCGGGACGCTGCCAGAGTGAAGTTGGAGCAGGCACACGACGAATACCGCGAGGCGCTCGATGAGCTGTTCGCGCTGATGTATGAGTTCCGTTGACCGGACGAGGATTCGCGAGGATTTCGGGAATCCTCGCGAAGGTCCCGCGACGCGCTATGAGGGCAGCTGCCTCGGCGAATGTCCGCAATCCCCGGTCAGTTGCGACGTGTCACAGGAATTAATGCAATAATAGAACTCGTCTCGCCGCACGGGCCCACTCACATAAGCGGCCTCGATCCCCTTGATCTCAGAGCCCACAGGGCCGTTGCAGAACTTGCAGCGGAGCTGGTCCGCATTTCCTGTTGCGCTCATGCGTGCACACTACGGCGCGATTCCTTCATGTCGTGTAATTCGAACGTAGGACTCAGATCTGGTCCTTGTGCTGGCTCATGCTGGGAGTGAGTGAAGCGGTGGGAGGGCAGGGCGTACCCCGTAACGCACGGGGTACGGATGCCCATCATGCCGGTCGGTCGTTCGCTTCGATCGGTTGGTGTGCACGCGACCTGCGGGGATTACTCGGGGTCGCCGGGACTGGGATGTTCCACGCGCTCGTACACCTGCCACGGTGTCCCCGCTCGAGTCCGCCTTTACCGGGTGAGCTACGTGTGATCGAGAATTGGTGCTGTGGCCCCTCTAACGGGCGACGACACCGCGGGCAAGGCGGCTCACCCGTGAAATGGCTACGGGCGCACAGCGGACGATCTGGGAAATCGGAGATTGCAGAGGCTCGCGGACCGCGGCGTGCAAAGCACGGACCGGTACGGGTGACCGGCCCGGCTCAACACACCGCGATCAGATGGAGCTGTCTTCGCGGTCGAGGTGCGCGTGATAGGTGCGGTACAGCTCGGCAAGCGTGTCGATCAGCGGCGGAATGTCGGCCGGATCGAGCAGGGGGAAGTCGTCGCACCCGTCGGGCGTGCCGAAGGCGAGTTCATACTCGGGGCCGGCGCCGTGCTCAAGCCGGTCGAGGGTGAGGCGAAGCTTCGCGGCGACGTCGACGGTCCTGACCGTAGTGATCTGCGTGCCGGTATCCGACGGAGTGTCGACGTCGACGTGCAGCTCGTCGGCCCAGATGCACACCTCGAGCTCGGGTGCCCCGTCGAGTTCCTCGAGGACGACGTGAGCGCAGCGACGGCCGTCGTGTTCGTGGTAGCCGAGTACCTCTGAGATCCGCTCGAGTGGGGTAGCTCGCAGGAACGGCACGACGGTCGCGGCGCTCGCGATGTAGAGACCGTGGTCGACGGCGAACTTGAGGCCGAGCATCGGCAGCCCGTAGAGGAGGGCGAAGCCGAGGAGGGGAATGAGCACGCACAGTGCTCGCTCTACGATGGTCTGACGGTTCATCGGAATGCATCTCCGTTGGGCCGAGGCCCTGGATTCGGGAGGGAAGCCCGATCCGGGGCCGATCTGTATCGGCTCCAAGACAGACGATTCTGCACGGATTCTGCACGTGCTCTACAGTCAGAGCCGGAAACCGGCCCTGACGTGCAGAGATGTTGTGCCCCCGGCAGGATTCGAACCTGCGACACCCGCTTTAGGAGAGCGGTGCTCTATCCCCTGAGCTACGGAGGCGTCCGGCCGGGCGGAGCCGACCTTGGCGCGTTGTGAGTGTAGCCGCCGGGCGCGCGCCGTAACCAAGCGCCCGTTCTCGAGGCTCTCGAGGCCGGGCGTACGACCTGCAGGTTCCCGCCGATTGAGATCAAGGAAAGGTAACACTGGCCTTTCCCTATACCGTTTTGTTACCTTGGGTCGCCAGGAGCGGCCGGGGGATACCCGGTCGAAGTCGGGACGAAACAAGGGACACACTGTGGGACGCCATCAGCGCACACGCGAAGACGAAGCATTCGACCTCGAGACGATTCGCGTGCCGTCCTCCGGCAAGGGCCGTCACCGCGTAGAGCCCACCGGTACGTCCGCTCCGGTCAAGGCCGCCACCGTCGCCGCTGCCACGGGTGCCTTCTTCGCCGTCGGCTCGCAGATCGGCGCCGGCACCGCTGCCGCGCATCCCGGCCACGACCACGTCCAGGCCGAGGCCCCCGCGCCCAGCCTGCCCTTCGAGCTTCCCGCGGGCCTGTTGCCCGAGGGCGTCGAGATCCCGGCCATCCCCGGCATCACCACCCCGGCCGAGCAGGGCGCGCCCGAGCTTCCGGCAGAGGTCACGAACTTCCTCGACCAGTTCTCGGGTCCCAGCTGGCTCGACCAGCTCAACCCGGCTTCTCCCTCCGCCGTCCAGCCCGTCTCCGGCACCCTCACCTCCGACTGGGGTCCGCGCTGGGGCGCCCACCACGGCGGCATCGACATCGCCGCTCCGATCGGCACGCCCATCAAGTCCGCGGCCAACGGCACGGTCCTCGACGCCGGACCGGCTTCCGGCTTCGGCCAGTGGGTCCGCGTCCTCAACGACGACGGCACCACCGCCGTCTACGGTCACGTGAGCACCTACCAGGTCTCGGCCGGTCAGCGTGTCAACGCCGGCCAGCAGATCGCCACCGTCGGTAACGAGGGCTGGTCCACCGGACCGCACCTGCACTTCGAGGTCTGGGACACCGAAGGAACCAAGATCAACCCGAACGCGTGGCTGAGCGATCGCGGCGTCGTCACAGACTGGGGCGGATACCGCGCCGTCTGATCCCACCCCCGGCACCTGCGCGCGCTAGGCTTGGCTCGACAGACCGCGCGCCGACCCGGGGGTTCCATTGGGAGCTGAGATATCCGCACGTTCGTTCACCGGGGAAGACCGGCGGATGTTCCGGAGCAAGGTTCGCGACTGCATGAAGGCGCTCGAGCGGATGCTTCGAGAGGACGTCTTCGTCGACGTGCACTCGTCACCCGAACCGCATCTCGGCATGGAGATCGAGTTCAACCTCGTCCGCGACGACATGTCGCCCGCGATGTCGAACCTCGAGGTACTTCAGGCGATCGACGATCACGCGGTCTTCCAGACCGAACTCGGCCAGTTCAACGTCGAGATGAACGTCGAGCCACGACGTCTCACCGGCGACGAACCCTTCGAACTCGAAGAGTCGCTGCGGTCGTCGCTGCGGCGCGCCGACGAGCGGATGCACCTGCACGACGCGCAGCTGGTCATGATCGGCATGCTGCCCACGCTCGAACTCGACGATCTCGAACGGGGCCGGATCACCGCCAATCCTCGGTACGAAGCGCTCAACGAGCAGATCTTCGCGGCGCGCGGCGAGGACATCGAACTCGATCTCGACGGTGTGCCGTTGCCCGGCAGTGATGCCGTGGAAACCCTTCGCGCCGACATGAATTCGGTGGTCCCCGAGGCGGCCTGCACGTCCCTGCAGCTGCACCTGCGGATCGCCCCCGAAGATTTCGCGACGCACTGGAACGCTGCCCAGTGCCTGGCCGGAGCGCAGGTCGCGCTCGCGGCGAACTCGCCCTTCCTCGCCGGCAAGGCGCTGTGGCACGAGAGCCGGATCCCGTTGTTCGCGCAGGCCACCGACACACGCCCGCTCGAATTGCGGAACCAGGGCGTTCGTCCCCGCGTGTGGTTCGGTGAGCGGTGGATCGACTCCGTCCTCGACCTGTTCGAGGAGAACTCCCGCTACTTCACGGCTCTCCTGCCGGAGGTCTCGGACGTCGATCCGATGTCCGAACTCGACGCCGGCCGGGTTCCCGAACTGCGCGAACTGCAGATGCACAACGGCACCATCTACCGGTGGAACCGGCCTGTCTACGACATCAGCGACGGCCATCCGCACCTGCGCGTCGAGAACCGTGTGCTCCCTGCGGGACCGACCGTCCTCGACACCATGGCCAATGCGGCCTTCTACTACGGGACGCTGCGCGCCCTGACCGACTCCGACGAGCCGCTCTGGCGCGACCTCAGCTTCGACGCCGCCGAGCGGAACCTCGTGCTCGGTGCGAAGTTCGGTCTCGACGCGAAGCTGTACTGGCCGCGCACCGGATGGGTCGGCGCCGACGAACTCGTACTGCGGTGCCTGTTGCCGCTCGCGCACCAGGGCCTCGAGGCCTACGGGCTGTCGGCAGCGGTCCGCGACCGCTATCTCGGCATCGTCGAGGGACGTGCGCTGACCCGGCAGACCGGAGCGGCGTGGCAGCGACGGCAGGTGGCCCGGCGTGAGGCTGCCGGCGAGAACCGGCGCACCGCCCTGCTCGGGATGATGAAGGACTACGTGCAGAACATGGCCTCGGGCACTCCCGTCCACGAGTGGGAGTGACGACCCTACAGTTGCAGGGTCCGCGTCACGGCCACCGTCGGCTGGACGACGACGCGATCGGCGGGCGGCTCGAAACCGGGTACCTCGCCGAGATCGTCACCGAGATCGGCGACGCGGATGCCGAGACGGCTCTCGAGCATGCTCAGCGTCAGCTCGACCTCGATCCCGTCGGGGCCGGGAGCCCAGAACAGGAAACCGAAGTCGTCGGACGGTTCGGCGCGGAAGCCGTCCACCGTTGCGCCGTGGACGTGGGCGGTGGTGTTGTCGATCCACAGTCCGACGGCCTGGGCGTCCCTCGGTGAACTCAACCGCAGTCGTATCTTCCGGGCGCTTCCGCCGGTCGTGTCCTCGAGGATCTCGACCTCGGGCGCCTCGAGCTCGGCGACCGGGGCAGGCCCGTGGTACATCGGCCGGTGCTCCCGCCACGGGAAGGCGGTGGGGAGCGGTTCGGGCCCGGTGGTGAGCAGGCCTTCGCTCCAGTCGGATCGCGGGCCGTCGGGCGATCCCCACACCGCGGCACTCCGGTCGGCGTCGAGCGAGTACCAGAGGTATTCCTGCCGGGGATCGGTCGCACCGTCCCGGTTGAGATAGCCGGCGAGCAGCGTGCCCACCACGACGATCGCGATCGTGCCGGTCGCGGAGACGACGAGCCCGCGGGTGGTCGACGCGAACGGCTCGCACAGCGGGAGCACCGCGGCGAACGTGAAGGCGACGAACAGACCGGCCACCGGTGCCCCGTAGAGGAGTCCGGCGTCGAACGACACCAGCACGGCGGGCAGGCCGAAGATCACCGAGCCGAGCGCACCGAGCGCGATCGCGACGAGCGGCCACACCGTGTCGCGCTGCGGGAGCAGCAGCGCCACCAGCAGACCCAGCGCTGTCGGCAGGACGAGTACGAGCAGCGTCAGCGGCACACCGGCGAAGGGGATACCGGCGAGAGCGAGCACCGCGACGAGCGTGAACGCTCCGCACGTGAGCGCGGCGGCCGGACGGGCACGGCCCCACCACGATCGCGCGATCAGCAGTACGCCGAGAGCCGCGACGACCGCCGCGAACTGGAAGACACCCGGCCGGTAGGGCTCGTCGGCGACCGGCGCGGCCGTGCCCGGATCGACGGTCTGCACGATCCACCAGGGCAGCCACGCCGCGCCCGCCGCGAGCACGGCGGCGAGCAGGGCCACGGCCACGGCCGCGCCGACCTGCCAGGCCGAGGCCTCACCGCGGCGCACCCGCAGCACGACGATCGCCCCCACGATGGCGGCCAGCACGATCGCGCCGACCACCTCGGCCCAGCGCGGCATGTGGAGCAGTCCCCAGGGCGCGGTCGTCACGACCTGGTCGCCGCCGTCGTCGACGGTCGCGAGATCCGATCCGGCGAGCGTGCGGGCGGTCGCGAGGGAGGTGTCGCCCATGTGCTGCAGCGACGTCCTGCTGAGACGGTCGGGGGTGTCGAGAGGGCTGTGGTAGTACGCCGATCCCGCGGAGATCGCCGTGTCGAGGGCGTGGTGGCCGTGCTCGGCGAAGCGACGGAAATCGGTGTCGTTCGGCAGCGCCTCGAAGATCAGTTCGGTGAGGGAATCCGCGTTCGCGCCCGGTGCCCCCGCCAGGCTGTCGATCAGGACGCCGTTCGGTGAGGTGATCCGGAAGGTCGTCGGCGTACCGGCGTTCCCGCGGGCCTCGTGGTTGAGCACGACGACGGGACCGGCCCGGACGGATTCCGTGCCCACGAACCGGTGGGCGCCGAGCAGACCGTTCTCCTCACCGTCGGTGAGCAGGACGACGACGTCGTTCCGTGGGGGAGGGCCGGAGTCGATCGCACGAGCGACCTCGAGGACCGTGCCGACGCCGATCCCGTCGTCGCCCGCGCCGGGGGAGCCCCGGACCGTGTCGTAGTGGGCGGCGAGCACGACGGTGCCCGTGGGATCGGTACCGTCCCGGGTCGCCACGATGTTCTGCACGCGGGCGCCGCGTTGGGTCGCCTCACCGGACCGCGCCATCCATCCGACACCGGAGTCGACGCGGGTCGACCACCCGAGTTCCTCGAGGACGGCGACGAGATGGTCACGGGCATCGGCGTGGGCAGGCGACCCGAGCGGTCGTGGGCCGCCGGCGATCGCGTCGATGTGTTCGCCGGCGCGGGCGGCGCTGAAGACATCGGCGGGAGCGTCTGCACCGAGCGGCTCGTCGGATCCGGGGAACAAGGCGACGAGGCCCGCCACGAGGAGGACTCCGATCAGTGCCAGAACACTGCTACGCCGGGACGGGGCCGGGTGGCGAACAGCCGCGGCGGAGTCCATGGGTGCAGCCTAGCCGCGAATGCAGCGGTGCCCCGGCAGACTCGGCCGGGGCACCGCGATCGGATCGGGTCGGATCAGGAGGCAGGCGCCCAGCTGTCGGGTCCGAACACTTCGTAGTGGATGTTCTCGGCCGGGACGTTGCGCTCGATCAGGGCCTCGCGCAGCGAGAGCATGAAGGGCAGCGGGCCGCACAGGTAGGCCTGGGTCTTCGGGTCGAGCGGCAGATCGGAGATGTCGGCGCGTCCGACGCGGACCGTCTCGAGCGGCTGACGGTTGCCGAGATCCTCGTACCAGCGGTACAGCTGGGCCGACGGGATCTTCTCGGCGAGGGTCTCGAGCTCGCGGCGGTGGGCGTGGCTCGCGACCGACCGGTCGGCGTGCAGGACCGCGACGGGACGTTCGTCGCCGACGCCGGCGAGGTGATCGAGCATGCCGATCATCGGGGTGCATCCGATACCGGCCGACGCCAGCAGGATCGGAGTGTCGTCCTCGGTGAGCACGAGATCACCGAAGGGGGTGGTGACCTCCAGCTCGTCGCCCTCGAAGACATTGTTGTACAGGAAGTTCGACACTTCACCGGCGGGAAGCGCGGTGCCGTCGGGTGCGGTGGTCTCGAGGACCCGCTTGACGGTGATGCGCCAGTCGCCCTTCGCGGGTGCGCTCGACAGGCTGTACTGACGGATCTGGCGGGCGCCGTCGGGGAGGTGGACGCCGACCGAGAGGTACTGGCCCGGACGGAAGGTGGGCAGCGGGGAGCCGTCGAGCGAGGTGAGGACGAACGAGACGGTGTCGGCGGACTGGTGGACGCGGTCGGCGACGCGGACGGTGCGCCAGACGTCGCCGGCCTCGACACCCGCGGCCCGGTACAGATCGGCCTCCATCGAGATGAGAGTGTTGGCCATCAGCCAGTACAGCTCGTCCCATGCCTTCGCGACCTCGGGAGTCACTGCCTCTCCGAGGATTTCGACGATCGCCTCGAAGAGGTGCTTGTGGACGATCCAGTACTCGTCGGGCTTGATACCGAGCGAGGCGTGCTTGTGGGCGATGCGGGACAGGATCGCCTCGACACGGGCGGGATCGGGATCGAGCTGGAGCGTCGCGAACGCCGCGATCGATCCGGCGAGTGCCTTCTGCTGCTCACCCTGCTTCTGGTTGCCGCGGTTGAACAGATCGCGTTCGAGCTCGGGGTGGGCGGCGAACATCTTGCTGTAGAACAGCGGGGTGATGTCGCCGATGGCGGCTCCCACCGCCGGGAGGGTCGCGGCGATGACGTCCTTGGATTCGGGTGAGAGCGGCATGGTGTGTCTCCTCGTGTGTGTCGTGACGGGCTGCACCGGCGGCCTCGCCGTGGGTCAGCGGCCGGTGGGTGGTTCGAGAGTGAGCAGGACCGGGCCGGCGTCAGGGGTCGCCAGGTCGGCGATCGTGACGTCGTCGAGAGCGGCGTAGAAGGCGTCCTGTGCGGCGCGGAGCCTGGAGCGGAGGCTGCAACCGCCACGCATGGGGCACGGCTTCGCTCCTTCGCACTCGACGACCTCTTCTTCACCCTCGAGGGCTCGGGCGAGCCAACCGAGGCTCGCCGTGCGGCCGAGTTCGGTGATGGTCAGGCCTCCACCGCGTCCGCGGCGGGTGGTGACCACTCCGAGCTCGCCGAGCCGGGCGACGACCTTCGTCGTATGTGCGTACGACAGATCGAGCTGGTCTGCAATCGTTCTGGTGCTGGGCATACTCTCCGCCGGGCCGGCGACGAGATGCATCACAACTCTCAGTCCTAGATCGGTGAACCGGGTGAGTTGCATGACCTCACGGTAGTAAATTCGCATCCCAAATGACAATTTGATGTGACGCAGATCGCTGTTGCCGGAATGCATTGCAATCAAAGGAATCTCGACACGATGACCAAAGTCCGTATCCGGACGTAGCGGATCCGACTAGTCTCGGGGGCGTGAAACCACTCGGTGAGGCACCCCGCGACCACAACCACGTGACCGTCGGTGCGGACGGCTCCCCGGCCTCCGAGCGGGCGGTGAGGTGGGCCGCGGCCACCGCGGCCGGCCGGAAGATTCCGCTGCATCTCGTCCACGCGGTGGACTTCGCGCCGTCGGGCTGGACGAAACTTCCCTTCTTCCGTCCCTCGCAGGTCTTCGAGTGGAGTGAGGCCGAGGCGCAGGCGCTCCTGAAGGAGGCCGCGGAGACCGCCGAGTCGGTGGCGCCGGATCTCGAGATCACCGCAGAGCTCGCGCTCACCGGAAGCGCCAAGTGGCTCGTCGAGCTGTCCCGCACGTCGCGGATGATCGTCCTCGGTGCCACCGGGAGCACCAAGCTGGGGGAGGCCTTCCTCGGTTCCACCCCGGTCTCCGTCGCCGGTCATGCCGAATGCCCGGTCGTCGTGGTGCGGGGACCGGAAGGGCCCGTCCCCGACGAGCGTCCCGTCGTCGTCGGTGTGGACGGCAGCCCCGCGAGCCGCCACGCGGTCGACCTGGCGTTCGAGGAGGCGTCCTGGCGCGGGGTCGACCTCGTCGCCGTCCACGTCTGGAGCGACCTGAAGGTCGGGGAGATCGACGAGTCGCCCCTCGACTTCGATCCCCGCGCGTTCGAGGAGTACGAGCACTCCCTGCTGTCGGAGTGCCTCGCGGGCTACGGCGAGCGCTATCCGGACGTGACGGTCCACCGGAAGGTCTACGTCGACGGCCCCCGCGCCCACCTGCGGTCCTGGAGCGGGAAAGCCCAGCTAGTCGTGGTCGGTACCCGGGGCAGGGGTGGCTTCAAGGGGATGGTGCTCGGCTCCACCGGAAACGCGCTCATGCGCGAGGCGCAGTGCCCGGTGATGGTGGTGCGACCGGTCACTACCTGACGGCGGTAGTGTTCGGGGGCACGTGGACGAACGCGCCCCGAACGGGGTGTGCAGCAGGAACGAAGGTGGCGCATGCGCATCGGAATGGGACTGAACTACAGCGGAGGTTTCGCGGAGACCGCGGCGGAGGTGGCCGACCTGGAGAAGGCCGGTCTCGACATCGTGTTCGTGCCCGAGGCCTACTCGTTCGATGCGGTGAGCCAGCTCGGTTATCTGGCGGCGAAGACCTCCCGCGTCGAGCTCGCCTCCGGCATCCTCCAGTTGTTCACCCGGACACCGACGCTCACGGCCATGACGGCGGCCGGCCTGGACTTCGTCTCCGACGGACGCTTCGTGCTCGGCATCGGCGCATCCGGTCCGCAGGTCATCGAGGGGTTCCACGGCGTTCCCTACAACGCGCCGCTGGGCCGCACGCGCGAGATCGTCGACATCTGCCGCCAGGTGTGGCGCCGCGAGAAGGTCGAGCACCAGGGCAAGCACTACCAGATCCCGCTGCCCGCCGAGCGCGGCACCGGTCTCGGCAAGCCGCTGAAGATCATCAACAAGCCTGTGCGCGAGCGCATCCCGATCATCATCGCGTCGCTCGGCCCGAAGAACGTCGAGATGACCGCCGAGATCGCCGAGGGCTGGCAACCGCTGTTCTACTACCCGGAGAAGGCCGCCGAGGTGTGGGGCGAGTCGATCGCCAAGGGCAAGGCCAAGCGCGATCCGGCTCTCGGCGACCTGCAGATCTACGCCCAGACCCCGCTCGCGATCGGCGACGACGTCGACCATATGCTCGACTGGGTCCGCCCCATGGTCGCGCTCTACGTCGGCGGCATGGGTGCCAAGGGCAAGAACTTCTACAACGACCTCGCGATCCGCTACGGCTACGCGAAGGAAGCCGAGACCATCCAGGAGCTCTACCTGGCCGGCAAGAAGGAGGAGGCGGCCGCGGCGGTGCCTGTCGAACTGCTGCGCTCGATCTCCCTGATCGGCTCGGAGGGCTTCGTGCGCGAACGTATCGCGGCCTTCGCGGAGGCCGGGGTCACCACCCTCAACGTCACCCCCTTCGCGGCCGACACCGCAGGTCGTGTGCGACTGATCGAACAGCTGCGACAGATCTGCGGCTGACCCACCGAGAAAGGTTCCGCGTGCGATGACCGAGAACAAGCCGATCGTCGTGGCCGTCGACGGATCCGACGCGTCCACGACCGCGGTGAGCTGGGCGGCACGGACGGCTGCGATCCGCGGCCTGCCGTTGCGCATCGTCACCGTCGTGCACATCCCCGCCTTCTACTACTCCGAGCCCTACCTCGCGCAGAGCTTCCACGAGGAGATGAAGGCGACGGCCCGCGACCGGCTCGACAACGCGGCCGTGCTCGCCCGGCAGATCATCGACGAGAACCGTCACGGGAACGTCGAGGTCACCACCGCGCAGCTCGAAGGCAAGGTCGTGCCCACGCTCATCGCGGAGGCCGAGCACGCCGACCGGCTGGTCGTCGGCTCGCGCGGTCTCGGCGAGGTGAAGGGTCTGCTCGCCGGTTCGGTCTCCACGGCGGTCGTCTCGCACGCGACGGCGCCCGTCGTCGTGGTGCGGGGCCGCACCCTCGACGGTGCGCCGCCGGCGGAGGGGCCCGTCGTGGTCGGTGTCGACGGATCGGTCTCGTGCCGCGACGCGGTGGAGGTCGCGTTCGAGGAGGCCTCCGCACGCGGGGCGACGCTCGTCGCGGTGAACGTGTGGAGCGACGTGAGCGTCCAGCCCTCGCTCGGCGCCGTCCCCGAGGACCCGCACTGGAGCCGGATCCAGACCGGTGAGGAGATCGTGCTCGCCGAACGTCTCGCCGGATACCAGGAGCGGTACCCGGACGTCACCGTCGAACGGGTCGTCGCCCGCGACCGGCCGGTGCGAGTGCTCAGCGAATATGCCGAGGCCGCACAGCTTCTCGTGGTCGGAACCCGCGGACGTGGTGGATTCAAGGGACTGCTGCTCGGCTCCACGAGCAACGCGCTGATCCAGACCGCGGACTGCCCGGTCCTCGTCGTCCGGTCGAAGGAGACCGAGGACTGATCCCGGACGGGGATCGATCCGGCGGACGAGCGATGCGGGGCGTCACCCGAAGTCGTCGACGCCCCGCTCGCGCAGTTCCCTCCACGCGTCGGCCGGATGCACACCCCGGCTGATCGCCCCGTTCTCGATGAGCACCCCGAGCATCTGCGAGAGGACGAACGCGACGTCCTCGACGCGTCCGCACTCGTAGCGGGCGGTCAGCCACCCGGAGACGTTCCCGGCCTTGGCGGCCTGCGCCATGTCCAGCGCCGTGTGGAACAACTCGCGGGTCGGATCGTCGATCGGATCCTCGGTCGGTGCGCTCATCGTCACCTCGATCTCTCTTCTCGTCAGAAACCCACGCGCAGGATCACCAGCGGCACGACCGGCAGGTCGAGCATCTCGGCCAGGCGCGAACCGGCGTCTTCGACGCGCAGGGGATGCGTCACGACCGACGCCGACAGTCGCGCGTCGATGGCCGCGAGCCAGCACCGTTCCACCGCCGCACCCACCCGGACCAGATCCGCCGGTGACGTCGACGGGGCGGAGAACAGCAGCACCGATTCGCGCGCGATCGCCGCCGCCAGCGCATCGATGTCGGGGATCCCGGTGGTGACCATGGCCTCGCCGGCCGCGCCGTGTTCGTCGAGGGTCGCGCTCCACGTGGTGACCACCTCGGCGTTGCCGCGCGGCTGCCAGTGGGACGTCCACGAGAACATCTCCCGCTGATAGTGCGGGTGACGCCGGCGGGCCTCCGCCGCGTAGGCGAGCACCTGGGCGAGGGCGGCGGACTCGTCGGCGGCGAGCAGGCGCACGTCGATGTCGGGTACCTCCCCGGCCGCGGCGACGACGTCGGCGAGCGTCTCCGTCGGCACCGGGATATCGGTGAACGATTCGCGGTGGCTGCGACGGTGCGAGATGGCGGCGTACAACCGCAGGTCGCGGCTGCTCGGGGTGCCCGAGCCGAGCGTCTCGATCCGGGCGATGAGTTCCGGACGTTGCGGATCGGGCAGCACGGAGGTGCGCGATCGGTTGCCGAGGACCCGGATCGCGAGCTCGAGATTCGCAAGGGCCGTACCGCACGAGATCAACCGGTCGACTCGCAGCGGGTCCGGGCCCGGCTCGGCGAACTCGAGGCGTTCCTCCAGTTCGGCGCTGTGATCGGGCAGGCGCAGATTCCACGGTTGCGTGTCGTGCACCGAGGGTGCCTCCACCACCGCACGCGCAATGATCTCGGTGTCACCGAGCGACCAGGTTCCGGCATCGACAGTCACGACATCCTCCTCGTCGGCTCGTTCGTCCCACATGTCCACCTCTGCCCCTCCAGCGTCTCCCGAGCGGCGCCCGCGGGGCAGGGGGAGAAGGTCCCCAGATGGGTGTCGAACGGCCCCGAGGACGTGGGTATCGCGGTACACCTGGGACAATGACGGGACAGCATGTCAACGAAAGGTGCCCGAGATGACCCGCGTGTTCCTCGTCGACGATCACGAGATCGTGCGGCGCGGCCTGGTGGATCTGCTGAGCAGCGTGCCCGACTTCACCGTCGTCGGTGAGGCCGCCTCGGTGGGCGAGGCCCTGGCCCGCGTGCCCGAGAGCGGCGCCGACGTCGCGGTGCTCGACGTGCGGCTCCCCGACGGCAACGGTGTCGAACTGTGCCGCGAGCTGCGTACCCGCATGCCGGGCCTGCGCGCCCTGATGCTCACCTCCTACGCCGACGACGAGGCGCTCTTCGACGCGATCATGGCCGGTGCCTCGGGTTTCGTGCTCAAGCAGATCCTCGGCACCGATCTCGTCTCGGCGATCCGCACCGTCGGTGAGGGCGGCTCGCTGCTCGACAGCCGTGCCACCGCCGCCCTCATGGAACGGATCCGGGCGTCGCGTACGGCCGATCCGCTGGCCGAGCTGTCGGAGCAGGAACGCGCCGTCTTCGAGCTCATCGGTGAGGGCCTGACCAACCGGGAGATCGCCGAACGGCTGTTCCTCGCGGAGAAGACCGTGAAGAACTACGTCTCGCGCCTGCTGGCGAAGCTCGGCATGCAGCGCCGCACTCAGGCCGCGGTGCTCGCCACCGAACTGCGCAACGAGCGCGGCAAGCCGACGTCCTAGTCCGACGGGTGCGGGACCGGTCCCGTCAGAGCGGGACCGCCCACAGCACCCGGGTGCCGCGCGGATCGGCGGGGCCGATCTCGCACGTCCCGCCGCACTGCACGGCGCGCCGCTCGAGGTTCGCCAGGCCGCTGCGGCGAGGCGTGTCGGGCAGACCCGTGCCGTCGTCGAGGATCTCGATCCGGAAGTCGTCCTGAACCGAGACCGACACCGAGATGTTGTCGGACTGCGAATGACGCAGCGCGTTGCTCAGCCCCTCGCGGAGCACGGCTTCGGCGTGCGGGTGGATGCGCATCGGCACCAGTGTGTCGATGGGGCCGACGAACTGCACGTTGGGTGCCACCGCGGAGTGGATGCTCAGATCGCCCACGACGTCCAGCAGTCTCCGGCGCAGGCTGTTCGACGCCGCCGCGCCGGTGGTGTGCAGATCGAAGATGGTCGTGCGGATCTCGCGCACCGTCCGGTCGAGTTGCTCGATCGCGTGGCGGATCACCTCCACGATGCGTTCGTTGTCCGCTCCGTCCGCGGTCGCGCTCTGCAGACTCATACCCGTGGCGAACAGGCGCTGGATGACGTTGTCGTGCAGGTCCTGTGCGATGCGATCGCGATCGGCCAGCACGTCGAGCAACCGCTTCTTGCGTTGCTGTTCGGCGAATTCGAGGGCCACGGCCGCGAGGTTCGCCATGGATTCGAAGCGGGCCACGTCCTCGTCGTCCCACGGTTCGGTACCGGCCTCGCGGGTCGCGACGAGCACGCCCGTGACCGTCGACGTCGCCGACAGCGGCAGCACCACCGCGTGACCCTCGTCGCCCTGTTCCGTCGGCGGCAGTCCCTCGAGAGTGTCGAGGTGCATCGGCTGCCTGCTCTTGAGTGCTTTGAGCACAGGCGATCCGGTGAGATCGAAACGCTTGTCCTTCCCGCACGGGATCGCGGGGGACGCGGCCTGCAGGCTGCCGTGATGCCCGTCGACGAGCACCACATAGGCGCCCGCACACCGCGCGAGTTCGCGGACCTGGCCGGTGAGCATCGACAGTGTCTCGTCCACCGACCCACCCATCAGCAACCGGGAGTTGATGGATGCCATTGCGGTGAGCCATCTCTCGCGGGCGAGGGAGCCCTCGAACAGGCGCGCGTTCTCGACGGCCACACCGGCGGACATCGCGAGCACCTTGAGGATCACCTCGTCCTCTTCGGTGAACTCGGGTGCGCCCAGCTTCTCGGTGAGATAGATGCTGCCGAAGACCTTGCCGCGCACCATGATCGGAGTTCCGAGGAAGCTCTTCATGGGCGGATGGTTGGGCGGGAAGCCGATCGAGGCGGGATGCTTCGACAGGTCGCCGAGGCGGACCGGCCGGGGATCGTTGATGAGCAGACCGAGGATGCCCCGACCCTCGGGCAGGTGGCCCATCACCTCGCGCTGCGTCGGATTGATCCCGACGTACACGAACTCCGACAGACCACCGTCGGCGGCGCGCACACCGAGCGCGCCGTAGCGGGCGTCGAGGAGGGCGGTCGCGGCGGTGACGATGCGCTGGAGCATGGAGTCGAGTTCGAGACCCGATCCCACGACGAGCACCGCTTCGAGCAGTCCGCGCAGGGTCGTCGGGGCGTCGACGGAGTCGTCGAGCCGGTCGCGGAGCTCGGCGAGCAGCGTGTCGATGGCAACGTCGGTGGGTTCGATCATGACTTCTTCTCTTCCAGCAGGTGCAGCGCGGCGGATACGGCGGATTCCGAGGGATCCGTCTTCGCGCGGCTCAGGTCGTGTGCGGCCCCGGTGACCTCGACGAGGGTCGTGGCCGCGGGCAGGAGATCGAGTGCCTCCCGCAGTTCGTCGAAGGTACCGAAGGGGTCGCGGTCGCCGTGGACGAACACCGTGGGCATCGAGATCTTCGGCAGGTGCTCGGTGCGCAGCTTCTCCGGCTTGCCCGGGGGATGGAGAGGATAGGACAGCAGGACGAGGGCGTCGGCGATGCCGGGTTCGTCGGCCGCGAGCATCGACGTCTGGCGGCCGCCGTAGGAGACGCCGCCGAGCAGCAGGGGCCCGGACACGCGTTCGCGCAGCTCCGCGGCCGCGGCGGCCACCCCCTCACGGTCCTCCGCGGCGCGGGACGGCTGCGGAGGACCCTTCGGCTTGCGACGGCGGAACGGCAGGTCGTAGCGCAGGGCGAGGAAGCCGGCGTCGGAGAACCGGCAGCACATCGACTGCAGGATCCGGGCGTCGCAGTTGCCGCCGGCGCCGTGCGTCAACGCGACGGCACCTCGCGGGCTGCCCTCGGGAAGATGCAGGTGACCGGCCACGGTGCCGGTGTCCAGCGGTTCGACACTCACACCGATACGGTAACCGCCGCGTCGGCGACGTCTCCTCGGGCCTCCGTGCTCCGCAGCAGGTCGCCTGTGCTCCGTGCCGCAGGTCGCGCGTGCTGCTCCGTACCTCTACCGGCCGGCCGCCGCGCTGCGGGGGATCGGGCCGATGTCGGAATGGCGACCGGGCACGAGCGCGGCATGCCGCCCGCCCGGGCCGGGACCGCGGCGGGCGGCCAGTGCGTCGGCGACGGCACCGGTGACGAAGCCGTAGACGCTCTTGTGGAGGACGTCGATCGCCAGCTCCGAACGGGGCCACGTCTGCGGCGGTGCTCCCACGCCGGTCGCGTTCTCGAGGATCTGATCGTTGGTGAGACGGACGACGGTGAACTTCGACGATGCGAGCGGCCCCCGCAAGCCGACCTCGGCCATGACCGAACGCAGGACGCCGAGTGCGATGCCCTGCCCGAAGTGCATCGCCCAGTTCAGGGCGGTCGAGTGCTGCCCGGCCGATTCGGACGCGCCCGTCAGCCGTGCGAGTACGCGGCCCGGCACGTGGGAGTTCGGTCGCCCGGTGACGGCCTGCTCGATCTTCTCCCCGACGGTCATGGCGGCGACGCCGGCCGCACCGGCGACCAGGCCTTCCCACACTGCGTTTCTCAGCATGACCGCTCGGGTACCCGCCGCGGGATCGGAACAACCCGTATTCCCAGGGCGGAGTCCTACGGACGGCACGGTGAGGGAGTGATGACGGGAGCGACTCGACCCGGAGACACATACGGCGGAATCTCGGTGCGGCACTCCGCGATCAGTGGTGCCCTGCTCGGTGTGGCGCTCATGGCGGCGATCGACGAGATCGTCTTCCACCAGATCCTCGGCTGGCACCACTTCTACGATCGCTCCACACCCGCGGTCGGTCTCGCGTCCGACGGTCTGCTGCACACCGCCGAGTTGCTGGTTCTCGTAGCGGGATTCGCGTTGCTCGCGGATGTGCGCCGCAGGCACGCCCTGGCGGTACGGCACTTCTGGGCGGCGCTGCTCATGGGAGCGGGCGCGTTCCAGTTGTTCGACGGGCTGGTGAACCACAAGGTGTTCCGCGTCCACCAGATCCGCTACGACGTCGACGTGTGGCCCTACGACCTGGCCTGGATCGCAGGGGCTCTCGTGTTCCTCGTCGCCGGTGCGCTCCTGTGGTGGTCGGCGCGACGGAGCGCGCGCCCCACCGGGCTCTCGGACGGATAGGAGCCGTCGGTGCACGACCATCCGGCACAGGCGGGACCGGGAGCGCTCGCTCTCGTCGTTCTGTTCGCGGCGGCGGTGGCCGTCGCGCTGTACATCGGAGCGGCCGTGCGGCTGCGTCGACGCGGCGACGCCTGGCCGTGGTGGCGTGACGCGAGTGTCGCCGCAGGTGCCGGCGCCGTCGCTGCGGCAGCGGTGCTGCCTCTCGTCACGACGGCGGTGTTCCCTCTGCCCGGTGGTCCGTTCACCGCGCACATGGCCGGGCATCTGCTCGTCGGGATGGTCGGACCCCTGCTGATCGTGCTGGGCAGGCCGATGACGCTGCTGCTGAGGACCGTCCCGGTGGGAGGCGCACGTGCGGGTCTGCTCACCGTGCTGCATTCGCGACCGGCCGCACTGCTCACGGCGCCGGCCGTCGCGGCCGTGCTGGACATGGGTGGGCTGTGGGTGCTCTACCGGACGCCACTGTTCGCTGCCATGCACGACGACCCGCTCGTCGCGACCGTCGTCCACCTGCACGTCTTCGCCGCCGGGATGCTGTTCACCGTCGCGATCTGCCGCCTCGATCCGCTCCGCCGCCGGTACGGTCTCGCGCATCTCGCGGTGGTGTTGCTCGTGGCCGGCGCGGCTCATGCAGTGCTGGCGAAGACGCTGTACGCGCAGTCACCTCCCGGCACGATGTTCGCCGCATCCGATCTGCAGGCGGGTGCCCAGCTGATGTACTACGGCGGCGACGCGGTCGGTGTGGCCCTGGCCGTCGTGCTCGCCGTCCGCTGGTACGGCGAGATGGGGCGTGCCCGCGCGCGGGCGGTCACGGTCGGTCGCGCTCGACCGGCCGCGTGAGCCGGACCCACATGCGGTGCAGCATCGCGGCGAACACCACGACCCAGGCCGCCACCGCGACCCACAATTCGGCGGCACCGATCGCCCCGACCAGCGGCAGATCGTCGGCGCGACCCAGATACATCCCCGCGACCGCGTACATGCCGAGCGGGAAGACGATCGACCACAGGGCCGAGTCGTAGGTCAGCGGCACCCGATGGACGCGGTGACGCCACCAACCGGCCGCGACGAGAGGCGGCAGCAGCCACGTCGCGAAGGCCCAGATGACGACGGCGAGGCCCGCGATCAGTCCGCGGGTCGCGTCCACCATCGGGGCGTCGTCCATCTCGACGATGCGTGAGCCCGCCACGACGGTGATCGAGCACGCTCCCATCGACACCCAGTACGGTGCGGTCAGGTCGGTGGGACGCAGCGGGTACTGCAGCATCCGCGCCGCGACGAAGATGCCCGCCGCCGCGTACAGGAACAGGCCCACACCCCAGGTGAACACCGCGACGGCGGCGAGGAGCCGGTCGAGTTCGCGGTAGACGGGCTGGAGCGTGGCCGCGGCGATGGCCACCGATTCGCTGGCGACGACCCAGATGAACCACGTCCCGTTGGCCTTCGCGAGGACGGGACGCTCCGCCGTGCCGAGCACGGCGGTCCACGGGACGACATTTTCCAGTACCAGCCAGGTCGCCGCCGCGCCCGCGAGCAGCACCGCCGCGGTGGAATGCCGGCCGTCCATCATCAGCCGTACGCCGAGCACGTTGCTGCCCGCGACGAAGGTGAAGAAGCCGAACGCCCGCCCGGAATCGGCGAGATCGGCGCGGACCTCGTCGCGGAACGCGAGGAACCGCCACACCGACATGGCCACGAGCGTCGCGTATCCGATCACGGACACGATCAGCAGCGCGGCCGATGCGAAGTGGAAACCGCGGAGATGGAGGCCGGTGGAGACGATGCCGCCGGCCATGACGAAGGCGAAGTAACCCGGCGCCAGGGTGCGCACTTCTTCGCGGAGACGGGGACGGGCCTGCACGGCGCGCACGCTACTTCAGCAGGCGGGACATCCGCCGGTCGGCGAGGACCTTCCCTCCGGTCTGGCAGGTGGGGCAGTACTGGAACGAGCGGTCTGTGTAGGAGACCTCGCGGACGGTGTCGCCGCACACCGGGCACGGCTCGCCGGTACGCCCGTGCACGCGCAGCCCCGACCGTTTCTCTCCCTTGAGGCGCGCCGCGTCCTGCCCGACCGAGCGGGTGACGGCGTCGGTGAGCACCGACCGCATCGTCCCGTACAGCGTGGTCACCTCGTCGTCGGTGAGCTTGCCGGCCGCCGCGAACGGCGACTGCTGCGCGACGTGCAGGATCTCGTCGGAGTAGGCGTTGCCGATCCCCGCGAGAACCTTCTGATCGGTGAGCAGCGTCTTGAGACGCGAGGTGCTGTCGGTCAGGAGCTCGGCGAACTCGTCGCGGGTGAGGGCGAGTGCATCTGGGCCGAGGCGGGCGATGCCCGGCACCTGCTGCGGATCGTCGACGACCCAGACCGCGAGGCGTTTCTTCGTGCCGGCCTCGGTGAGATCGAAGGCCGGTGTCGTCGCGTCGGGGGCGAACAGGTGCACGCGGAGGGCGAGCGGACCGCGACCGAGTTTCGGGGGAGTCTGCGACGGTTCGTCGAGCCAGCGCAACCAGCCGCCGCGCGACAGGTGCGTGATCAGATGCAGCCCGGAGCAGTCGATCGCGAGGAACTTGCCGAAGCGCGCCGCTCCGGTGATGTCGCGTCCCTGCAGCGCCGTGATCGGCGGGTCGGCCGTCTGCAGCACGCTCAGCGCCGCGACGTCGATGCGTCCGACGACGCTGCCGACCGCGTGCTCGCGCAGGAACACCGCAAGTGCTTCCACCTCGGGGAGCTCGGGCATGGGAACAGGCTACGGTCGCCGGGCCGTTCGCGGGTGGCGACGGACACCTTCGAGCCCCCGATAGACTGCGCTCGTGACTGTGTCGACGCCCTACGAAGACCTGCTGCGCCTGATCCTCGAGACCGGCGCGGAGAAGGCCGACCGTACCGGAACCGGCACGCGGAGCCTGTTCGGCCACCAGATGCGCTTCGATCTGTCCGAGGGCTTCCCGCTGATCACCACGAAGAAGGTGCACCTGAAGTCCATCGTCTACGAACTGCTGTGGTTCCTGCGCGGCGACTCCAACGTCAAGTGGCTGCAGGAGCACGGCGTGACGATCTGGGACGAGTGGGCCGCACCCGACGGTGACCTCGGCCCGGTCTACGGCGTGCAGTGGCGCTCGTGGCCCACCCCCGACGGGCAGCACATCGACCAGATCAGCCAGGTGATCGAGACCCTGCGCAGCAACCCCGACTCGCGGCGCATCCTCGTCTCGGCGTGGAACGTGGCCGAGCTCGACCGGATGGCACTGATGCCGTGCCACGCCTTCTTCCAGTTCTACGTGGCCGACGGCAAGCTCAGCTGCCAGCTCTACCAGCGCAGCGCCGACATGTTCCTCGGCGTGCCGTTCAACATCGCCAGCTACGCGCTGCTCACCCACATGGTCGCGCAGCAGACCGGACTCGAGCCGGGAGAGTTCATCTGGACCGGCGGCGACTGCCACATCTACTCGAACCACATCGAGCAGGTCACCGAGCAGCTCACCCGCGATCCGTATCCCTACCCGACGCTGAAGCTGCACCCGCGCGACTCGATCTTCGACTACCGCTACGAGGACGTCGAGGTCGTCGGCTACCGGCATCATCCGGCGATCAAGGCGCCGGTGGCCGTCTGATGGGGGATGTCACCCTCGTCTGGGCCCAGGCACGCGGCGGTGTGATCGGCCGCGACAACACCATCCCGTGGCACATCCCCGAGGACATGGCGTTCTTCAAGGACGCCACGATGGGCAAGCCGGTGATCATGGGCCGGCTCACCTGGGATTCGCTCCCGGTGCGGTTCCGGCCGCTGCCGGGACGCCGGAACATCGTCGTCACCCGCAACGTCGAGTGGTCGGCCGAGGGCGCCGAGACCGCGATGAGCCTCGAGGACGCGCTGACGCTCGCCGGTGAGGACGAGGTCGTCGTGATGGGCGGGGGCCAGATCTACGCGCAGGCGATGCCGTTCGCGACGCAGTTGCTCGTGACCGAGGTGGACCTCGACGTCGCAGGAGATGCGACCGCACCCCCGATCGGCGCCGAGTGGGTGGCCGAGGCCGGGGAATGGATGACCTCCACCAAGGGAATCAGGTTCCGCTGGATCCGGTACGCGCGAAGCTGAGTTCTCGCGGCGGCATCTGAGCGATACTGCGGTACATGGACAAGCTCTCGTTGACCGCCCTGGCACGGCAGCAGCTCAAACTCGCAGCGGCGTCCAGCAGCGGACGCAGCTCCCAGACGGTTTTCGGTGGGCATACCAAGCACCTGCGGCAGACCGTCGTCGCGTTGCTCGCCGGCCACGAACTCGGCGAGCACGACAGCCCCGGCGAGGCGACCCTGCAGGTGCTGTCGGGCCAGCTCCAGCTCGTCGCCGGCAACGACGTGTGGAAGGGCTCGGCCGGCGACATGATCATCATCCCGCTGGTCCGGCACAGCGTCAGCGCCATCGAGGACGTCGCCTTCCTGCTCACCGTCGCCAAGTAGCGGCGCTCACTGCACGCGTCGAGTAGCGACGCTTACTGCACAGGTGCCGGAGCGGTGTACCCGCGGTAGCCCTCCCACGCGAGTCGGCGCTGGCGGCGCGGATCGTGCTCGATGCGCGTGACCTCGTCGAAAATCACTGTTGCGCGGTCCTTCTCGTCGTAGCGCGGCCACGACGGCAGTGGTTCACCGTGCCGGGCCACGTTCAGCCACTGGCGCTGCATCGACCCGGCGACCCTCCGCAGACCACGTCGCCCACCGAGCGCCGTGAGCGCCCGGCCGAGCGGTTCGTCGGTCTGGTCGAAGACGGCGAGCAACTCCACCGCGTGCGTCGCGTCGAAGCCCGTCCACCGCAGCAGTCGCGGCGCGAGATCGAAGCGGTACATGAAGGTCGGCGCGAAACGCGAATGTGCCTGCGCGATCTGCACGGACGGATACCAGAAGGTGAGGTCGCCGCCGAGATCGATCGCGGCACGCTCGTCCGGATATCCCGGATAGACCGCCGTGATGCGATCCTTCGCCTCCGGATCGGTCGCGGCGAACAGCGCGTCGATCCGCCGCGGGTTCGTCGGAAGCGCGTCGAGGAACTTCGGGAACAGCGCACCTTCGCGGTCGTTCGTCCCGAGCACGAGCGGAACGGGATGTGCCGCGCCTGTCTCGTACGCCTCGAGTGGCTGGAGCGGAACGAAATCGCCGTCGACGACCGGGCCGAAGGGATGCAGACCGGGGGTCGCGCGCAGTACCTGGGCCCCGAGTCGCGATCCCACCCGTCCGAGTTCGACGGGGGAGGCGTCGAGCAGCGCCCGAGCGGCGGTATCCGGATCGGCGCCGAGCAGTTCGACGAACTTGCGGCCCCATTCGGCCGAGCGTTCGGCGGTGACGACGAGATTCGGTGCCGGGCTCTGCGCGATCGCGGCGGAGAACAGTCCGCGCGCGGAGGGGGTCGCGAGCAGGGTCGTCACCGAGGTGCCGCCGGCGGACTCGCCGAAGATCGTCACGTTGTCGGGGTCGCCGCCGAAGGCCGCGATGTTGCGCTGCACCCATTCGAGCGCCGCCACCTGGTCGCGCAGACCGAGATTGGAATCGAAACGCACGTCGTCGGTGGAGAAGGACCCGAAGTCGAGATAGCCGAGCGATCCGAGGCGGTAGTTGATCGACACGTAGACGACGTCGCCGCGCCGGACCAGCGACTCGCCGCCGTAGACCGACAGGGCACTCGTGCCGAGGGTGAACGCGCCGCCGTGGATGAACACCATGACCGGTCGCGGCGCGTGGACACGACCTGCGGGGGCGAGCACGTTGAGGGTCAGGCAGTCCTCGTCGGGACGCACGCGCACTCCGCGACGCCCGGTCTCGGCGTAGCGCGGACGCTGCGGGGCGGCATTGCCGAACCGTGTCGCATCGCGCACCCCCGTCCAGGGCTCGACGGGTTGCGGCGCGCGCAACCGCAGCGGACCGACCGGGGGAGCGGCGTAGGGGATGCCGCGCCAGGCGAGGAGGTCGCCGAGCCGGGTGCCGCGGACGGTCCCGTCGGCGAATGTGACGTGGGTCTCGGGCGTCATGCTCCGCACTGTACGTGACGGCGCGTCACGGTAGCCGCCACCTCCACCGTCGGCGTCACCAGGAGTGGGCCTCGAGTCCCCGGTCCGCGAGCTCGGCCAGCACGTAGGTGCGCAGCGTCGCGGTGTCGGGGAAGCGCTCCTCGTCGAGGGCGACGAACGCGAGGGTGTACCGCTCGTCGGTGTGGCAGGCGTAGACCGACAGGCGGGTCGCGGTGCGGGCCGGCCGGGTGTCGAGACCCGGGTGCATCGCGCGCATCGCGATCCCGGTGGTGCGGTACGGGCCCAGTGTCGTGAGTTCGCGGGGCACCGCACCGATGTTGGAACACAACAGGTCCCGCTCGCCCGCACCTCGCGCGACACGGGCGGCGAGGCGGTCGGGCAGGAGCTGCAGGATCTCGGCCGGCATGTTGTGCGGCGCTCCTTCCCGCGGCTGCGAGTAGGCGTGCGCGGCGCGGGCGCGGATGGAGGCGAGCGTGTCGCCGTCGTCGACGGAGATCCCCACCATCGACACGCCGTTGGAGACGGTTCCGTCCTTCCGGTCGTCGACCGGAACGGAGATGCGCACGGGGAACGGGATCCGGGCGCGTCGCGCGACACCGGCGGACACGGCGAGCAGCAGGGCGTTCGGGCTGCCGTCCTTCGCGGCGGCGACGGCCTTCCACTGCGCCGCGTCGACGTCGACGAGCGCGGTGCGCGGTCGCGAGCGCACCGTCTGCGGCGCGGGGGGCTTCTCCGTGCGGGGCGTGTACTTCACGCGGCGCAGTCCGCTGCCGACCTTCCGGAACAGCTGCATCGCATCGCGCAGATCGGAATGGCGACCGGGGTCGGGTCGTCGCGGCCGGTCGGCGAGCGCGTCGGCGACCGCGCGGACGAATCCCCGCGCGTCGGTCAGGACATGTGAGCACACGATCGACAGTGCGGTGCCGCCACTTGTGAGGCGGGTCGCGGCGAGAGCCCAGCCGGGACCGAGCTCGGGATCGACGTTCACGTTCGCGTGCTCGTCGGCCCAATCGAGGAGCTCGTCGTCGGGGATGGGAGTCGCGGGATAGCGCAGCGGATGGACGTGCGTGTTGGGTTCGAAGCGGGGGCGTGCGCCGGGAACACGGGGACGGACCACGCGGCGACCGAGCGGGCCTTCGGACAGCACGTCGTGAAGGGACAGCAACAGGGTCGCGTCCACGGTCTCGTCGGTGCGCCACAGACCCTGCATCACCGACGGCAGGCCGGTTCCTTTGTGGCGGTGGAGGAACATCTCGTCCACGACGCTCAGGCGATTCACAATCCCGACCGTAGCGCCGACCGTTGACCGAAGCACTGAACCGAGGTTCAATCCTTGGTGTGGCGTACCGGCGGACACCCGCAGTGCAGGAGCGACTCGACGCGCAGCGCGAGGCGATCGCCGCTGCCGCCGTGTCTCTGCTCAGCGAACGCGGGTACAGCGGACTGTCCGTCTCGGCGGTCGCCGAACGGGCCGGTGTCGCCACCGGCAGCGTCTACCGGCACTACGTCGACAAGTCCGATCTCGTGGTGCGGATCTTCCGGGAACTGTGCGAGCGGGAGGTCGAGGCCGTGACGTCCGCGGCCGCAACCGGATCCGGCACCGACCGGGTGAGCGCGGTGGTCGACACCTTCTCCCGCCGTGCCCTGCGCAATCCCACCCTCGCCTACGCGCTGCTCGCCGAACCGGTCGACGTCGCGGTCGACGCCGAACGGCTCGTGCTGCGCCGCGCCTTCGCGGCGGCCTTCGCGAACGCCGTGCGCCACGGCATCGCGACCGGTGAATTCCCCGAACAGGATGTCGAACTCACCGCCGCCGCGCTCGTCGGGGCCGTCGGTGAGGTGCTCACCGGCCGTCTGCCGGGCGCGGCCGACGGTCGCCTTCGAGACAGCGCGGCCGGATCCACCGTCCCCGACCTCGTCGCCCTCGCACTGCGAGCGGCGGGGCACCTGCCTTCCGGAACGACTCAGGAGTGAAGCCGTGAATTTCCCCGCCACCCACGAGGTGTTCAACCAGGTACCGGATCTCGAGCCGTACCCGGCCGCCGACGATGCGGCCCTGCTCGAAGGACTGCGCCGCGAGGGCGCGAGCTGGGCCGAGGACGAGGTCCGCGAACTCGGCGCCCTCGCCGGCACCACCCGTGCCCAGGACTGGGGGCGGCTCGCCAACGAGTACCCGCCCGTGCTGCACACCCACGACCGCTACGGTCACCGCGTCGACGAGGTCGAGTTCCATCCGCACTGGCACGACCTGATGACCGTCGCCGTCGAGAACGGCCTGCACGCGGCCCCCTGGCGCGACCCGCGTCCCGGCGCGCACGTCGCCCGCGCCGCGAAGTTCTACGTGTGGGGGCACACCGACGCCGGGCACATGTGCCCCATCTCGATGACCTACGCCGCGGTCCCGGCGCTGCGCCACAACGCCGAACTCGCCGAGCGCTACGAGTCGCTGCTGGCCGCGCCGCACTACGACTTCGGACTGCGCGAACCCTCCACGAAACGCGGCCTCATCGCCGGGATGTCGATGACCGAGAAGCAGGGCGGTTCCGACGTCCGCGCCAACACCACCACCGCGACCCCCAACGCCGACGGCTCGTACACGATCGTCGGGCACAAGTGGTTCACGTCCGCGCCGATGTCCGACCTGTTCCTCACGCTCGCGCAGACCGAGCACGGACCGTCGTGCTTCCTGCTCCCGCGCGTCCTGCCGGACGGCACCCGCAACGCCATCCGCATCCAGCGACTGAAGGACAAGCTCGGCAACAAGTCGAACGCCTCGTCCGAGATCGAGTACGAGAACGCGATCGGCTGGCTCGTCGGCCCGGAAGGCCGCGGCATCAACACCATCATCGAGATGGTGAACATGACGCGACTCGACTGCGTCATCGGCTCGGCCGTGAACATGCGGGTCGCGACGCTGCGCGCGGTCCATCACGCCCGTCACCGGAAGGCGTTCGGCGCGTTGCTCGTCGACCAGCCGCTCATGCGCAACGTCCTCTCCGATCTCGTCGTCGAATCCGATGCCGCGACGACGATGATGATGCGCCTGGCCGGGGCCACCGACCGCGCAGCCGGGGACGAGCAGGAAGCCGCCCTACGCCGCATCGCGCTGGCCGTCACCAAGTACTGGGTGTGCAAGCGGGCGCCCGCGGTCGCCGCCGAAGCGCTCGAATGTCTCGGCGGCAACGGCTACGCCGAGGAATCGGGCATGCCGCGGCTGTATCGCGAGTCGCCGCTCATGTCGATCTGGGAAGGATCCGGCAACGTCGCGGCACTCGACGCGCTGCGCGCCATGGCCCGCCAACCCGACACGGTCGAGGCGTTCTTCACCGAGGTCCGACTTGCGGAAGGCGCCGATCCGCGCCTCGATTCGGCCATCGCCCGGGTGGGCAAGGAGCTCGCCGACCTCGAGGACGCCGAGTACCGGGCACGGCGGGTCGTGGAGCTCATGGCCCTGGTCCTGCAGGGCGCGCAGCTCGTCCGGCACGGGCATCCCGCCGTCGCGGAGGCCTTCTGCCGCAGCCGGCTCGATGACGACTGGGGCATCGCGATGGGCACACTGCCGACCGGCGTGGACACCGCCGCGATCCTCGACCGGATCTGACGGCGCGGGTCCGATTCTGCGGCGCTGTCACCTGTCGCAGGTCGCGGGCATACTGGAATACGTCCTGCGAGGAATCGACCACGGGTGGAGCCCGTCATGATCGGCAGCAACGAATGGTGGGAGTGGGGTCGGCAGATCGCACTCGCGGTGACCGAGCCGCATGCACTGCACCGTGCCCGCATGATCGTGCGCGGCGTCGTCGCCGAGTCCGAGGCGGTGAGCGACAGCCGTCGGGGCGACGCCGAGATCCACTCCGTGAACCTCGCGCAGGGCACTCCGGTCACGATGAGCCCTCGACTGGCGTCGATGGTGCGGTCGGCGCTGTGGGCGGCCCGCATGACGGGCGGGGCCGTCACCCCGGTCGACTCCGACGACGCTGCGGTCGACGCCGGAGCCATCCCACCGATCCATCCCATCCCCACCTACCGCGACGTGCAGATCGACGGAGACATCGTGCTCGCCCCGTTCGGGGTGAGCCTCGAACTCGGCGCGACGGCCGTGGCCGACACTGTCGACTACTCCGCGGCGCTCGTCGCGAACCTGCTCGAATGCGGGGCGCTCGTGCGCATCGGCGACGTCATGGCCACCGCGGGGCACGCGCCGGCCGGGGGATGGCAGGTGCCGCTCCCGGATCGGGGCTCGGTCGAACTGCCGGCCGGATCGGCGATGGCGTCGCACGCCAGCGACGTCGCCGATCCAGAGCGGTGGCGTCTCGTCAGCGTCATCGCTCCCGACGCGGTGTGGGCCGATGCGGCCGCGGCGACGGCCTTGCAGCGGGGCATCGGAGCCCTGTCCTGGCTCGAACAGTACGACCTGCCGGCGCGTCTCGTCGACACGCACGGCCGGGTCCGGACCACCACGGCCTGGTCCGATCCGAAGGCTGCCTGACGTCTCGGGCAGGGCGCGGTCAGGCTCCGTCGCGCAGGTTGCGGTAGACCTCGATCAGGTGATCGGTCGACGCGTCCCCGGTATCGGGGGTGTCGTCGCCGGCGAGCACGGCCTGCAGGGCGGTGGCCTGGGTCTTGCCGAGTTCGACGCCCCACTGGTCGAACGAGTCGATCCCCCACACGACGCCTTGGACGAAGGTCTGGTGCTCGTAGAAGGCGATGATCTGCCCCACCACCGAGGGGGTCAGTTCCGGGGCGAGGATCGTCGTCGACGGCCGATTGCCGGGCATCACCTTGTGCGCCACCAACGCCTCGTCGACGCCCTCGGCACGCACCTCGTCCGCATCACGGCCGAACGCCAACACTTTGGCCTGGGCGAACATGTTCGCCAGCACCAGCACCTGCATGCTCGTCTGCCCGTCGCGGGCGGGCAGGTCGTCGCCGGAACGGGCCAGGCCGAGGAAATCGACCGGCACGATCTCGGTGCCCTGGT
>NZ_NERM01000079.1:0-758 GCF_002215235.1 Rhodococcus sp. BUPNP1 | reverse complement strand
CGGAGCCGCCGATGCCGATGTTGACCACCGTGGCGATCTTCTGCCCGGTGGCGCCGCGCCAAGCCCCGGTGCGGAGGCGGTCGGTGAACTCGCCCATCCGGTCGAGCACGGCGTGGACGTCGGCGACCACATCGACCCCGTCCACCACCAACTCCGCCTCGCGGGGCAGGCGCAGGGCGGTGTGCAGCACCGCGCGGTCCTCGGTGACGTTGATGTGCGCACCCGACAACATCGCCTCGCGAGCGGTGGCCACCCCCGTCTGCTCCGCCAACTGGAGGAGCAGTTCGAGCGTGCGACCGGTGAGACGCTGTTTGCTGAAGTCGACCACCAGATCCCCGGCGTGCGCAGTCAACGCCTGCGCCCGCTGCGGCTCGATCGCGAACAGCTCCCGCAGGGACACCGCGGCGATCTCGTCGCGGTGGGCATCGAGGGCTCGCCAGGCCTCCGTGGTCGTCACGTCCCGTGTTTCCGTATCCATTTTTCTGCCAACGTCTTTCGTCACGCCAGTGCGCGCAGGCGCGGCGCGAGGTCGCGTTCGAACAGTTCCAGGAACCGCTTCTGATCATGACCCGGCGCATGGAACACCAGATGATTCAACCCGGCATCGACATACGCCTTCACCTTCTCGACCGCCTCGTCCGGATCCGACGCCACGATCCACCGCTTGGCCACCTGCTCGATCGGCAACGCATCGGCCGCCGCTTCCATCTCGATCGGATCATCGATGGAATGCTTCTGCTCCGGCGTCAGCGACAACG
>NZ_NERM01000078.1:0-953 GCF_002215235.1 Rhodococcus sp. BUPNP1 | reverse complement strand
GTCGCCGACGTCCACGCCGTGCTCGACCGGATGGGCGAGTTCACCGACCGCCTCCGCACCGGGGCTTGGCGCGGCGCCACCGGGCAGAAGATCGCCACGGTGGTCAACATCGGCATCGGCGGCTCCGATCTGGGCCCGGCGATGGTCACCCGCGCACTGCGCCGTTTTCACGACGGGCCGGCGGCGCGGTTCGTCTCCAACGTCGACCCGGCCGATCTGACCGCGGCGCTGGCCGATCTGGACCCGGCCACCACCTTGTTCATCGTCGCGTCGAAGACCTTCTCCACCCTCGAAACCCTCTCCAACGCCACCGCCGCGCGCCGCTGGCTCGTCGAGACGTTGGGCGAGGATGCCGTCGCGAAGCATTTCGTGGCGGTGTCGACGCATACGGAGCGGGTGGTCGAGTTCGGCATCGACCCGGCGAACATGTTCGAGTTCTGGGACTGGGTCGGTGGGCGGTATTCGGTGGGTTCGGCGATCGGCCTGGCCGTGATGTGCGCCATCGGCAAGGCCCGGTTCGGTGAGTTCCTCGCCGGCATGCACGCGATCGACACCCACTTCGCCACCGCGGCCCCGGCACAGAACGCACCGTTGTTGGCGGGGTTGGTCGGGGTGTGGAACGCGAGCATCCTCGGCCATCGCTCGCGGGCGGTGGTGCCCTATGCGCAGGATCTGGCGCGGCTGCCGGCCTATCTGCAGCAGCTGACCATGGAATCGAACGGCAAGTCGGTGCGCGCCGACGGCACCCCGGTCTCGTGCCCGACCGGGGAGGTGTTCTGGGGTGAGCCGGGCACCAATGGTCAGCACGCCTTCTTCCAGTTGCTGCACCAGGGCACCGAGATCGTGCCGGTCGATTTCCTCGGCCTGGCCCGTTCCGGCGACGACCTGCCCGCCCGCGACGGGCAGACGAGCATGCAGGTGCTGGTGCTGGCGAACATGTTCGCCCAGGCCAA
>NZ_NERM01000077.1:0-1050 GCF_002215235.1 Rhodococcus sp. BUPNP1 | reverse complement strand
CTAGGCCGTGTTTCAAATGTGGTTCCGCCGAGGGATTCACTGCCCCACCTGGCGTGTCATGACAACTGAATGAGCGAGGTCTCCGGTAGAGGGTTAATCGACCAAGACAAACCTGAATACCGGAGACCTCGTGCCCAGCGTAGCGGTATCGGGGCGGGCGGATCTGACCGACGCGCAGTGGGCATGGTTGGAGTCGTTGCTGCCTCGGGGAAAGAAGGCGGGTCGGCCGCCGAAGTGGACGAAACGCCAGCTCATCGACGGGATCCGGTGGCGCATCCGCACAGGATGTCCGTGGCGGGACATTCCGGACCGGTACGGACCGTGGCAGACGGTGTACGGATTGTTCCGGCGTTGGCAACGCGCAGGGGTGTGGGCGCAGATGCTCACCCGAGTGCAGGCGCTCGCCGACGCGGCCGGCGCGATCGTGTGGGATGTCAGCGTCGATTCGACCATCGCCCGAGCCCACCAGCACGCAGCCGGTGCCCGCAGGGACGGCGATCGGCAGGCCGAGCCGCCGGGCGGTGTCGACACCGAGCCCGATGATCACGCGTTGGGACGCTCACGCGGCGGTTGGACAACCAAGATGCATCTGGCATGCGAGCAGGGCCGCAAGGCCCTTTCACTCATCGTCACTGCAGGTCAGTGCGGTGACAGTCCGCAGTTCGAGGCCGTGCTCGAGGCGATTCGGGTGCCGCGGCGCGGTCGTGGTCGACCGCGCCGCCGCCCCGATGCGGTACTGGCGGACAAGGCGTACAGCAGTGCCGCCAACCGCGCCTACCTGCGCACGCGAGGAATCAGGGCGACGATCCCGACCAAGACCGACCAGGTCGCGAATCGGAAGAAGAAGGGCTCGTCCGGTGGTCGCCCACCTGTCTTCGACACCGAGCACTACAAGCAGCGGCACGCCGTCGAGTGCGGCATCAACCTGCTCAAGCAGAACCGTGCTGTGGCAACGCGATACGACAAGCTTGCGGTCCGCTACACCGCCACCGTGCGTATCGCCGCGATCAATCAGTGGCTGCGATCAGCCACCTTTTGAAACACGGCCTA
>NZ_NERM01000076.1:0-1389 GCF_002215235.1 Rhodococcus sp. BUPNP1 | reverse complement strand
TGGCTCTTCACTATGGATCTCGTGGACCGGTTGGTCTGACTCCTTGATGGGCGTGACGGTCTCGGCTCGGTGGACGCAGGATGGGTCTGGTGGGCGGGTCTGGCTCACGGCTCTTCTGACGCCACTGCAGGTTGGTGGCTGTCCTGTCTGCGACGTGTCGACCGGCTCGGCTCACTCGTTTGAGTGCAGCCCGGCGGGCCGTCATGTCCTGATAGGAGTCTGGCGAGATCCCCGATAGTGAACTGACTGACGCCCGGCCGGACTGCGCACCCGACAAGATGGAAGGGCGCAGTCCCATGGTGAATCAGGATCACCTCGAGGTCTACGGCGGAATCGATACCCACGCCGACACCCACCACGTCGCAGCGATCGATGCCACCGGACGACGACTGGCAGATGTACAGGTCCCAGCGACCGCGGCCGGCTACCAGGCGGCGTTGCGGTTCCTGCGGTCCTGGCCTGGGCTGGTGAAGGTAGGCATCGAGTGCACCGGCTCGTACGGGGCTGGGGTCAGTCGTGCGATGCAGGTCGCGGGCATCGCGGTCAGTGAGGTCAACCGCCCCAACCGGTTCGATCGCCGGATTCGCGGCAAGAGCGATCCCTTCGACGCCTATTCGGCCGCTGAGGCGGTGCTGTCGGGTCGAGCCAGCGCCGCACCCAAGGGTGGCGATGGGTTGGTGGAGTCACTCCGGGTGCTGCGCACCTCGAGGTCGTCTGCACTGACCGCCAGGACAGCGACGATCAACCAGATCAAGGGCATGCTGATCACGGCGCCAGAGGAGCTGCGTTCGCGTTACCGGGGCCTGTCGAACACCAAGTTGATCGCTGCGCTGGCGGCGTCACGACCGACACCTGCGCCGGTCACCGCAGCCGAGGCCACGGCCTACAGCCTGCGGCTGCTGGCGCGGCGCTGGCAAGCACTGACCGAGCAGATCGAGGACTTGTCCGGGCACCTGCAACGGCTACTCGAAGACCATGCCCCGGACCTGATGAGCGTCTTCGGCTGCGGCCGAGACACCGTGGCGCAGCTGCTGATCACCGCCGGCGACAACCCTGACAGGCTACGCTCGGAAGCCGCGTTCGCGGCACTGGCCGGAGCCTGTCCGATACCGGCGTCGTCGGGCAAGACCAACCGTCACCGACTCAACCGCGCAGGCGACCGGCAGGCGAACTCAGCGCTCTACCACATCGTGCTCGTGCGGCTGCGCTACGACCAGCAGACCCGTAACTACGCGACACGACGGATCGCGGAAGGCAAGACGAAGATGGAAATCATCCGCTGCCTGAAACGGTATCTCGTTCGGCAGCTCTATCCACTCATCGTCCAGACGCTGCAGCCTCGACGCCAAACGACCGCCGCTTGACAGCAAGTCAATAGGAGTGTCGCAG
>NZ_NERM01000075.1:0-1454 GCF_002215235.1 Rhodococcus sp. BUPNP1 | reverse complement strand
AAGGACGCTCCTATAGAGGTCAAGTGGTCAGAGCTCGGTAGTCCTGTCGTAGCGCGGTGAACACTTCGCGGGCGAGATAGCGTTTCTGGCATCTGATGATCTCAGGCATCGATTTGCCCTCTGATGTGCGGCGTTCCGCGTATCTGCGGGCTATGTCGCTGTATCGGAGGCGGACGACGACGGCGGTGTGCAGGGCCTGGTTGGCGCGACGATCGCCACCGCGGTGCAGTCGATGCCGATTCGTCTTGCCCGACGATGCGGGGATGGGCGCGACGCCGCAGAGGTGAGCGAAGGACGACTCCGACCGTAGCCTTTGTGGGTTGTCGCCAACGGTGATCAGCAGTGCCGCCGCGGTGTCCGGGCCGAGTCCGAACACGCTCGCGGTTCGTGGGGCGACTTACTTGACAAGTGCAGCCAGATTTTTCTTGAGTTCTTGTGCTTCCCTGCGTAGTTCGCGTGTTCGTTTCGCGAGTGAACGCAGGGCGACGATCGTGGCGTTGACCGGATCGGTCATGGCGGCGGTGTCGGGTTCGAGCGCGATGCACGCGTCGAGCAGTGCCGTGGTGCTGCGCCCACGTAGCTGTGTGCGCAGCACTTCGGGGGCGGTGACAAGCATTGATCGGATCGTATTCATCGAGGCGGTCGCGGCCTTCACAGCGCCGGATCGAGCGACCCGCAGGGCCCGGATCGCTTCGATGGGTCCGTCACCGTGCTTGGGCTCGGACAGTTGGTGACGGGCCAGGACGGCGCGGGCCGCCGCCTCGGCATCGATGGGGTCGCTCTTGCCTTCGCTTCGGCGAAGTTTGCGGTTGGGGCGGGGCACTTCCACTACCGCGATGTGGTGATGTCGTAGGTGGCGACTGATGCCGGCACCGTAGGAGCTGGTGCCTTCGATTCCTACTGAGATCGGGTGACCGTGCTGGTGGATCCATTCGACCACAGCGTCATATGCTGATGAGGTGGTGTCGAATTGGCGGTGCGCGAGCAGGATTCCGGTGTCGGTGATGATTGCGGCGTGATGGGTGTCGGCGTGGGTGTCGATGCCGCAGTAGATGTGCTGTGGGGCTCGGGTCGGTGTCACGTGATGGCCTTCCTCTGACGTGGGGGGCGCGAGGTTCGGACGGGCCAGTGACGGGCCGGGCGGGGCGGCAGGCTCCTATGAGGTCACGGACATCGCGTGCTCCACTGTCGGGTGTGGTGGCCCGCTGGCGGTCGGGTCGACGGGTCCTGCGAAAGGCACTTCGGTGGCCAGGAAAATTCCGGGTCAGGCCGTCCCACCAGCGGGTTGTTCTCATTATCCACTGGAAAATTCTGAGCCCGACCGCCAAACGCGCCGCGATCACCATGCTCACCGACACCCTACAGATGTCGGAGCGGTTCGCGTGCAAGGTCGTTGGGCTCTCCCGATCGGTTTACCGGCGGTTGCCGTTGGCGCAGACACCAGGCGACCCGGA
>NZ_NERM01000074.1:0-1460 GCF_002215235.1 Rhodococcus sp. BUPNP1 | reverse complement strand
TCCCTAAGTTTGTAGGTGTCTGGGGTTGGTGCCCTGGATGCCCAGAGCGGTGGGGTGTAGCTGATGGATTTCTGCTTCGGTCGAGGCTCGGAAGGACTGGCTGCCCCATCGCGCTGGACGCTCCGACTGCTGATTGAGAGCTTGTTGCGGATCGTCGTCGCTGTTTAGGGATCTGTCGGCGGGGTTGTCCACGGGCACGAACTGCAAAGTCAGGAGCACGCAGATGCCAACTCACGCAGAGCTGTGGATCGGGATCGACGTCGGCAAAACAGCGCATCACGCGTGCGCCGTCGACAGTGCAGGCACGACGATCTTCAGCCAGAAGGTCGGCAACGACCAGGCCGCGATCGAAGCCGTGATCGCCCGCGCCGACCGGATCGGCGATCAGTTGCGGTGGGCGATCGACCTGACCAGCCCGCTGGCGCTGCTGCTGATCAGCGTGTTGCTCGCCGCCGACCAGACGGTGACCTATGTGCCCGGCCGGGTGGTCAACACGATGACCCACGGATTTCGTGGCGAAGCGAAAACCGACGCCAAGGACGCGAAGGTGATCGCCGAAACCGCCCGTATGCGCCGAGACCTGAACCAGGTCACCATGCCCGACGAACTCGTGGTCGGACTGACCCAACTGACCGGCTACCGCACCGACCTGATGGCCGACTGGGTCGCCGGAATCAACCGGCTGCGGTCGCTGCTCGGATCGATCTTCCCGGCACTGGAAGCCGCGTTCGACTACTCGACCCGCACTCCACTGATCCTGGTCGCCGGTATGTGCACCCCCGCCGAGATCCGCGTCGCCGGAACGGTAGGGGTCGCAACATATCTCGCCGAGCACGATGCCTGGAAGCCAGGGATCGCGAAGACCGCGGCCACGGCGGTCGAGGCGGCGCAGCGGCAGACGCTGACCCTGCCGGGCGAAGCCGACACCGCGATGCTGATCAAACGCATCGCCCGCAAGCTCCTCGATCTCGATCGCGAGATCAAGGACACCGACACGCTCATCACCACCCGATTCCGGCAGCACCCGTGGGCGCGGATCATCGAATCCCTGCCCGGCATGGGACCGGGACTGGGCGCCGAGTTTCTCGTCGGCACCGGTGGCGATCTGGCCGGCTTCGCCAGCGCCGGACGCTTGGCGTCCTACGCCGGGCTGGTACCCGTGCCCCGTGATTCCGGCCGGATCGCCGGCAACCTGCGCCGCCCGAAACGCTACAACCGGCGCATGCGCAGGGTGTTCTACATGGCAGCGTTGTCGAGTCTGCGGTACGAGCGAGGGCCGTCGCGGCGGTTCTACGACCGCAAACGCAGTGAACGGCAGGTCCATACCCAAGCCCTACTGGCCCTGGCCCGGCGCCTGGTCGATGTTCTGTGGGCGTTGTTGCGTGACGGCCGAGAATTCAGCATCGACAACCCGGCTTCGGTTGCAGTTGCTGCTTGACACTGTCATTGAGAGTCCTTCC
>NZ_NERM01000073.1:0-1464 GCF_002215235.1 Rhodococcus sp. BUPNP1 | reverse complement strand
TCCTTAAGTTCGTAGGTGCAGTTACTTCGTGAGAGTTACGTTGAGCTGTAACCCGGGCGGGCCGGGCGAGGCTGCATAAGGTTTGCCCACTCTCGAGTGGGGCTTGAAAGGACTGGCCACCCGACCTGTCTGGACACCTCGGACCGCTGATTGAGATCTGCGCATGATCGCTTGTTTAAGGAAATGCCGGCGGAGGCGTCCATCGGGGCCAGGCCGGAACACAAGCGAAAACGAGGAGATCCGATGACCGGTTCGCGACTGTGGGCAGGAGTCGACGTCGGCAAAGAACACCACTGGATATGCGTACTCGACACCTCCGGAGCGGTGGTGCTGTCGCGGCGATGCGACAACGACGAAGCAACGATCCGTGCGGTGATCACCGAGATCGACGCACTCGCCGAGACGGTGTCGTGGACGGTGGATCTGACCACCGCCTACGTCACCTTGTTGCTGACTGTGCTGGCCGACGCCGGGAAACCGGTGCGCTACCTGTCCGGACGTTCGGTGTGGCAGGCATCGTCGGTCTACCGCGGCGGCGAAGCCAAGACCGACGCCCGCGACGCCCGAGTGATCGCCGATCAGTCCCGGATGCGGTCGGACCTGCCCGTTCTGCGTCCCGACGACGAGTTGATCCGTGAGCTGCAGATGCTCACCGGCCACCGCACCGATCTGGTCGCCGACCGTACCCGGACCATCAACCGGCTGCGTCAGCAACTCGTCGCGATCTGCCCCGGCCTCGAACGCGTCGCGCAGATCTCCTCGGACCGGGGCTGGGTGGTGCTGCTGGCCCGCTACCAGCGACCGAAAGCGATCCGCCGCGTCGGTGCGGCCCGACTGGCCGCGATGCTCACCGGGGCCGGGGTGCGCCACGCCGAATCGATCGCCCGGGCCGCAGTCACCGCCGCGAAGGCGCAGACCGTGCGGTTGCCGGGGGAAGATGTCGCTGCCGAACTGGTCGCCGAATTGGCGCAGGCGGTGATCGACCTCGACACACGTATCAGGGCCGTGGACGCGGAGATCGAGGCCCGATTTCGCCGGCACCCTCTGGCCGAAGTGATCCTGAGCTTGCCGGGTATGGGATTCCGGCTCGGCGCCGAATTCCTTGCCGCAGTCGGTGACCCCGCCCTGATCGGATCGGCCGACCAACTCGCTGCCTGGACCGGGTTGGCGCCGCGACCCAGGGATTCGGGTAAACGCACCGGGCGTCTGCACACCCCTCAGCGCTACAGCAGGCGCCTGCGCCGGGTGATGTACATGTCGGCGTTGACCGCGGTCCGCTGCGACCCCGCCTCTCGCGCCTACTATCAGCGCAAACGTGCCGAAGGTAAGCGACCCGTCCAGGCCACGATCTGCCTGGCTCGGCGGCGCGTGGACGTTCTCTACGCTCTGCTCCGCGACAACCGCACCTGGCAACCGAATGTGCCGGTTACCGCGGTGGCGGCTTGACAGGATCATTGAGAGTCC
>NZ_NERM01000072.1:0-1519 GCF_002215235.1 Rhodococcus sp. BUPNP1 | reverse complement strand
GTCTCCGGTATTCAGGTTTGTCTTGGTCGATTAACCCTCTACCGGAGACCTCGCTCATTCAGTTGTCATGACACGCCAGGTGGGGCAGTGAATCCCTCGGCGGAACCACATTTGAAACACGGCCTAGTTGTATGAGGCCATGACGTTGGTGACACCGGTCCGGAGTTTGCTCGCGGGCGGCCGATTACCGACGGCAGTATGCGGACGATGATAGTTGTAGTGCACATTCCACACCTGTAGCGCCTGGGCGCGTTGCCGTTCGCTGACCCAGACGCGGGCGTAGAGGAACTCCTCGGCCAGAATCCGGTTGTAGCGCTCGACCTTCCCGTTGTGACGAGGGGTGTACGGGGTGATCCGTTGATGCCGGCCACCGTGGAGCACTTTCGCGAAGTCCTTCGCCCGGTAACAGGACCCGTTGTCGGTGACCACCCGGTGGATGTGCACGATGCCGTGGGCGGCGAAGAACACTCTCGCCCGGTGCATGAACCCGATTGCCGTGGCGGCTTTCTCGTCGGCCAGGGCCTCGGTGTAGGCAAGGCGGGAGAATCCGTCGACCGCCGAGTGCAGGTAGACGTAGCCGGCGCGGGCACCGGCAGTCTTGGCGCGCTCGACCTTCTTGGCCTGCTCCGAGCCCTTGCCGTGGACACGCCAGCCACCGCCGTCGGGGATTCGGCCGACTTTTTTGATGTCGACGTGCACCATGTGGCCGGGCCAGCGGGCGATGATCCGGCGTGGCTGGCGGTTGTTCTCGCCGTTCGGGTCGAGGAACCTGCGCCGGTTCAAGCCGAGGTGAGCGAGGTGCCGGCTGACGGTGCGTACCGAGATGGTGATGCCGTCGGCGGCGAGCTCGTGTGCGATCCGAGCTGCGGACCACTTGTGGTTCCGGCGCAGGGTCTCGATCCGCGCCACGGTCTCGGCCGGGGTCGCGGGGGGCTGGTGGTGCGGGACGCTGGGGCGGTCGAGCAGGCCGAGTTCGCCGTGTTCGCGGTAGCGGGCCATCCATTTGCTGGCGCAGGCCCGGGAGATCCCCATCTCGGCGGCGACATGGGACAGCGGACGGGTCTGGCACCGTTTGACGAGACGGCGGCGACCTTCGACGGACAGCGGGGCGTTACGGTGGAGCATGGACGGGTTCTTTCGGTTGCGCTGGGTGAGTTGGTGGTACTTCCCATCCTGCCGTCGGAAGGCCCGTCCGCCTTCGTCAGCCCCTGGCGGCGTCTACAACGTCATGACCCGCAACACCTAGTTGCCCATCGTGCTCTTCCCTTCCCTGTCGGGTCCAGCGCTCGGGTCGCCAAATACAGACACTTCGACGCGGCTTGCTCCTTGGAGAAGTGTCCGCGGGCCCGGGTCACCCGGCGGTATCGCGCGTTGATGCTCTCGATCGCGTTGGTACCTGATATGAAATTTGGTGGGTGTCCCGCAATGTTCGTCTGGCTGGCCGGGCCGGGTGGCCCGCCGTACGGTGAGACCGTCCGGAACAGGGGCATCTGTGAGGAATCGGTATGGGCAGGCCGTT
>NZ_NERM01000071.1:0-1632 GCF_002215235.1 Rhodococcus sp. BUPNP1 | reverse complement strand
CGAAGCTTGTGCGTGCGGCGCGGCCGGTCCTGGATCGGTTGGCCGATCAACTCGCCGATGCACCGGTGACGATCCTGCTCGCCTCGCAGGATGCGACCATCGTCGACCGGCGGGCCGGGCAGCGGTCGCTGCTCGGTCGTCTCGACCGGGCCCAGGTCGCCCCGGGGTTCATCTTCGCCGAGGAATGCGCCGGAACCAACGGGATCGGCACCGCCCTCGAAGAACGCAAAGCGTTCCGGGTCCGCGGGGAAGAGCACCTGCTCGAGTCGCTGCACCCGCTGGCCTGTGTCGGCTCCCCGATCGTCGACCCGGTCTCACGCGCGGTGACCGGCATCGTCGACATCACCTGCCAGGTCGACGATGTCAACGAGCTGATGGCACCGCTGGTGCTCTCGGCGGTACGCGACATCGAAGAACGACTGTTCGCCCTGTCCGCCCGCAGCGAGCAGAACCTGCTGCGCGAATACATGCGCAGCAAACGCCGCGGCCACGCCGCGGTGGTGGCGATGAGCCGGGACACGGTGATCGCGACCCCGACGGTGTCACGGTTGATGGACTCGACCGATCAGATGATGATCTGGGACTGGATCAGCACCCATCTGGCCGCCAAGGACGAATGGGAAGGACCGCTGCGTTTCGCCGAGGGGATCGACGTGCGGGTCCATGCCCGCCGGGTCGGTGAGTCCACCGATCCGCTCAGCGCGATCATCGAACTGCGCCCGCTGGCCTCCCCGGCTCCGCCGCGTCCGCGCGCCCGCCTGGCCCCCGCCGCGCCCGCCGGTGCGGCGCCGGCGACGCGTATCGCCGGCCGAAGCCTGGCCGCGCACCGACTCCAGGACCGGGTCGACGAGATCGCCGCGACCGTCGCGCCGGTGCTGATCATCGGCGAGTCCGGTGTCGGCAAAACCCATCTGGCCCGGCAGATCCAGCACCGCTGGGGACCGAACGCCCCGGTCCCGAGCGTCGACGCGTCGACGTTGACCCCCTCGGCGGTGGCCGAGTTGCGGGCGCGTCTGTCCGGCAGTTTCGCGTGCATCCTCGAGCACCTCGACGAGGTCCCCGACGACGCTGTCGCTCCTACCCGGCGGTTGCTCGACGCCGCCGTCGAGCTCGGTGCACCGGTGATCGCCACCGCCACCTCGAGCACCCCCGACGATCTGCGCCATCAGGTGCAGACCCATGTGCGGCGCAGTGTGTGCATCCCACCGCTGCGCCAGCGCATCGAAGATCTCACCGATCTCGCGCGGGAGTTGCTCGCCGCCGAATTCCCCGACCGTCCGACCCCGCAACTGCAACCGGCCGCGCATCGGGCGTTGATCGACCATCACTGGCCCGGCAACCTGCGCGAACTCGCCTCGGTGCTCAGTACCGCGGCGGCACGGTCGATGGGATTCGACATCAAACTCGAACATCTGCCCGCCGACTACCGCACCCTCGGTGCCGGCCGCCGGTTGACCTCGCTCGAACGCACCGAACGCGAAGCGATCGTCCGCGCCCTCGACGAGTCCGACGGCAACAAATCCCTCGCCGCCCACCGACTCGGTGTGGCCCGCTCGACCCTCTACCGCAAGATCCGCGCACTGGGCCTGGAAAACGAAACGTTCGGTTCCTGACCCCTGAAACACTCTGTCG
>NZ_NERM01000070.1:0-1663 GCF_002215235.1 Rhodococcus sp. BUPNP1 | reverse complement strand
GTACCTGATATGAAATTTGGTGGGTGTCCCGCAATGTTCGTCTGGCTGGCCGGGCCGGGTGGCCCGCCGTACGGTGAGACCGTCCGGAACAGGGGCATCTGTGAGGAATCGGTATGGGCAGGCCGTTCTTGTTCGATGGGCTGCGAGCCCGTGTTAGTAGATGGCCGCCCTTGCGACTTGTCCGGCTGCGCCGTGAGCGCGAATCCGTAGGTGTCGATTGCCCACCGATCCTCGAATCCTCAGCTCATGCAGGAGGTGAGTGTGATGGGACGGTATATCGGTCTCGATGTGCACCGCGACTTCGCTCAGGTCGCCATCGTCGAGGACGGAATCGTGTCCGATGCAGGTCGTATCGACTGCCGACCGGCCGCGTTGCGCGAGTGGATGACCGAATTGCGGTCCGACGACGAGGTGGCGCTCGAGGCCACCGGCAACAGTGACGCCATTGCCACGCTGCTCACCTCGCACGTGGCACGGGTAGTGGTGTCGAATCCGCTCAAGACCCGGGCGATCGCCGAAGCGAACATCAAGACCGACAAAGTCGATGCGCGGATCCTCGCTCAACTGCTGGCCGCGGATTTCTTGCCGGCGGTGTGGTTGCCGGACGAGCGGACACGCCGGCTGCGGCGACAGACGATGCGGCGGGCGCATTTGGTCCGTCAACGCACCCGGCTCAAGAATCAGGTGCACGCAATCTTGCATCGCAACCTACTGCCACATCCGCCGGTCACCGACCTGTTCGGCGCCGCGGGCCGGCGTTGGCTGGCAGGCCAGGACCTCCCGAACGATGAGCACCATACGATCGAGGCACTGATGCGCCAGTTGGATTTTCTCGGTGAGGAACTCGCGCTCGCGGACCGGGAATTGGCGGCCGAGGCACTGGCCGATCCGGTGGTGCGGCGGTTGATGACCATCCCCGGAGTCGATGCCGTGGTGGCACTGTCGGTGGTCGCTGCTGTCGGGGATTTCGGCAGGTTCTCCTCATCCGGCAAGCTGGTGGCCTATCTCGGGCTGCATCCGAGGGTGCGACAGTCGGGCAGCCAGCCGGCCAGCCACGGGCGCATCACCAAGGCCGGGCGGGCACAAACTCGGGGCATGCTGGTGGAGGCGGCGTGGGTTGCCGCTCGTGCTCCAGGGCCGCTGCGGGCGTTCTACAAGCGGGTCAAGGCGCGACGGGGATTCCAGGTCGCGGTGGTCGCCACCGCTCGCAAGCTTGCCGTGTTGTGCTGGCATCTGACGGTGGACGGTCAGGATTACGCCTTTGCCCGTCCCAGTCTGGTGGCGTTCAAGCAGCGCAAGCTCGCGTTGACCGCGGGCGCACCTCGCGCACACGCCCACCGTGGTCCTGGATACGACTACAACGACAAACAGTTGCGTCGGCACGAACGGGAAGTCATCGAAGTCGCCGAACGCGCCTACGAGACCCTCATCGCCGGGTGGCAGCCCCGCCGGCCAGCGCACACCGGCACCGCCGACTTCGGTGTTCGGCCCCGCCGAGCCTAGGGTGATCGCGCCCTGCGTCAAGGCAATCCGCTCCGCGGTGGCCTGCCGGCCAGCCCTGACTTCGGGACACGATCACCCTCGATGAGCACATGCCCGCATCACCGTCCTCAACAAAGCGAAACCCACCGAAACCTGCAGAACCCTTGACGATTACATCCGT
>NZ_NERM01000007.1:0-267149 GCF_002215235.1 Rhodococcus sp. BUPNP1 | reverse complement strand
GTGTGGGGGCGGCGGAGGAAGACGAACCAGGTCACCGCGATGCACACGAGGTAGAAGATCGCGAAGACCCAGAAGGCCATCGTGGCGGACTGCGCCTCGCCGCCGTAGGAGGCGCGGAAGACCAGGTTGATGCCGACGCCGCCGAGTCCGCCGATGGCACCGGCGAAGCCGATGAGGGCACCGGACATGCTGCGCGACCAGGCGGCCTTCTCGTCGCGATCGAGTTCGTCGAGATCCTGCGCACGGGCCTCGAAGATGGACGGGATCATCTTGTAGACCGAGCCGTTGCCGAGCCCCGAGAGCAGGAACAGGGCGATGAAGCCGAGCACCATGGCGGTCAGCACACCGCCGGTCGCGGCGCCGGTGGTGCGGTCGTCGAGGGTGCCGGCGACGATGAGCACCGCGGCGGCCAGGGCCATCGCGACGAAGGTGTAGAGGGTGATCTTCCCGCCGCCTATGCGGTCGGCTAGCTTTCCGCCGAGCGGGCGCGAGATCGATCCGAGGAGCGGGCCGATGAAGGCGATCTGCGCGGCGTGCAGTGCGGCCTGGGCGGGGGTGTCGCCGCCGGCGAGGAAGTTGATCTGCAGGACCTGACCGAAGGCGAAGCTGAAGCCAATGAACGAACCGAAGGTGCCGATGTAGAGGAAGGAGATGATCCACGAGTCGCGGAACTTCAGTGCGGCGCCCATGGCCCGCAGATCGGCCTTCTGGTCACGGAGGTTGTCCATGAACAGGGCGGCGCCGAGCGCGGCGACGGCGCACAGGACCAGGTAGACCGCGCACACGATCCAGGGCTCGGTGTTGCCGACGGTCGCGATGACGAGCAGGCCGATCAGCTGGACGGCCGGGACACCGATGTTCCCGCCGCCGGCGTTGAGTCCGAGGGCCCAGCCCTTCAGTCGCTGCGGGTAGAAGGCGTTGATGTTGGTCATCGACGACGCGAAGTTGCCGCCGCCGACACCGGCGAGTGCCGCGACCAGCATGAACGTGGTGTAGGAGTGGCCCGGGTTCAGCATCAGGTACAGCGCCCCGATGGTGGGGATCAGCAGTACGAGGGCACTGAAGATGGTCCAGTTGCGGCCACCGAAGCGGGCGGTGGCGACGGTGTAGGGGATGCGGAGGATCGCGCCGACGAGTGTGGGGACCGCGACCAGGAAGAACTTGCCGGCGGCGTCGATGCCGTACACCTCGGTGGGCATGAACAGCACCATGACCGACCAGATCGACCAGACGGAGAAGCCGACGTGTTCGGCGATCACCGACCAGATCAGGTTGCGCTTGGCGACCTGCTTGCCGCCGGCCTCCCACGCCTCCACATCCTCGGCGTCCCACCGATCGATGTTGTGGTTGCGTGCGAATTTGTCTCTGAGACTTTCATTTTCGATGAAGGTCGTCATCGCCGTTCCTCCTCGGGTCCGTGTTGATCCCAAAGGTAGGAAACGGGTGTTGCTACGGTGCTGCCCGCGGTGACCGTCGCGTCAAGAGTTGCTCACCCCGGCTCGGGCCGCCCTGTGAGGTGTTACAGGAGGAACCGCACGAGGTCGGCGGTGTGCGCCAGACCCGGGAAGGCGTCCTCGGTCGAACGCGGATGCAGCGCGTGCACGGCCAGCCGGAAGATCACCGCGCGCAGCAGCATCTGCGGCCACTCGGGAAGGTCCTCCCAACGGCCGATGAGCCCTTCGTCGGCACCGCCCCACGACAGTGCGTCGACGACGGCGACGGCGGCCGCCCACGAGGCCGGACGCCAGTAGGGGGTGATGTCGGTCAGCCCGGGTGCCGCGCGCCCGGCGAACAGGACGGTGCCGAACAGGTCGCCGTGGACGAGCTGGTCGGGCAGGTGCACGGGCTTGCGGAAGGTCGCGAGCTGGGTGATCAGGTCGAGGCTCTTACGGCCGTCGGGGGTCACCGTCTCGGGCGCACCCGCGGCGCGGGCGCTGCGCAGAGGCACGGTCTCCCAGGCCGCGCGGTCGGCGGCGACGAAGACGTCGACGTCCTCCCAGGGTGCGACGGGTGGCTGCATGAGGAAACGGGGACGTTCGAGCTGTGCGGTGGCGGTGTGCAGCCGCAGCGACAGTGAGACCACTTCGTCGTGCCGGGGCTCGGACGTGCCGACGATGTAGGTGTCGGCACGCCATCCGGAGACCACGTAGCGACCGTCGGTGGACCGCACCGGGCGGGCCAGCCGCACGCCGTCGACGGTCAGGGTCTCCCGCACTTTGGCGGACCAGGCCGCGCGGGCATGATCGGCGACTCGGGACAGCACGACGTCCCCACACCGGAAACCTCCGTCCCAGTCGGGCCCGAGCGGGACCGGTTCGACATCGCGGAGACCGAATGTGGAGCACACGTGCTGAGGCGGTTCGGGTGAGCTCACGACGCTCAACCTACCTCCGCAAACCGCCCGGATCGGGAAGGCACTCCGCTGTTTCAGGTCACAACGAGGTCACCGTCAGTAGACCGGCAACGAGGTGTCGACCTGCTGCGCCCACGCGATCACGCCGCCGTGCAGATGTGTCGCATCCGAGAATCCGGCGCGCGCAAGCACTTCGAGCGCCTCTGCCGAGCGGATACCGGTCTTGCAGTACAACACGATCGGGGTGTTCTGCGGCAGGTCGGCGAGGGCCTCACCGGAGAGGATGCGGTCCTTCGGCACGAGCCGGGCACCGTCGATACGGACGATCTCCCACTCGACCGGCTCGCGCACGTCGATCAGCGCGAGGTCGCGGCCCTCGTCGAGCATGCGGCGCAGTTCGGTGGGGGTGACGGCCGATCGCGCCGACGCGGCGGCATCGGGAACGATCCCGCAGAAGGCCTCGTAGTCGACGAGTTCGGTGACCGGCACCCGTCCCGGATCGCGGCGCAGGGTCACCGTGCGGAACGACATCGCGAGCGCGTCGTAGATCATGAGACGGCCGAGCAACGGCTCACCGATCCCCGTGATGAGCTTGATCGCCTCGGTGGCCATGACGGTGCCGATCGTGCCGGGCAGGACGCCGAGCACACCGCCCTCGGCGCACGAGGGAACCATCCCCGGCGGCGGCGCCTCGGGGTAGAGGTCGCGGTAGTTCAGGCCGCGACCGTCGGGGGCGTCCTCCCAGAACACCGACACCTGGCCCTCGAACCGGAAGATCGAGCCCCACACGTACGGCCTGCCGGCGAGGACGGCGGCGTCGTTGACGAGATAGCGGGTCGCGAAGTTGTCGGTGCCGTCGAGGATCAGGTCGTACTGCTCGAACAGCTGCACGGCGTTGCTCGACTCCAGCCGCGTCTCGTGCAGGCGCACGATGACGCCGTCGTTGATCGCCAGGATGCTGTCGCGGGCGCTCTCCCCCTTGGGTCGTCCGACGTCGGAGCGGCCGTGGATCACCTGACGCTGCAGGTTCGACGTCTCCACGTCGTCGAACTCGACGATGCCGATCGTGCCGACGCCCGCCGCCGCGAGGTACAGCAGCGCGGGCGAACCGAGTCCGCCGGCGCCGATGCACAGCACCCGCGCGTTCTTCAGCCGTCGCTGACCGGTGACCCCGACGTTGGGGATGATCAGATGACGGCTGTACCGGGCGACCTCCTCGCGACCGAGCTCCGGGCCGGGTTCCACCAGCGGCGGAAGGGATCGGCGCGTCGACGGTGTCGTTGCGGTCACGGGTTCTCCTGTCGCGATGCGTCCTGCGTCACCGTCCATGGTGCCATTGGTCGCTGCCATCCCCGCCCGGCCCGTCGACCCCGACCCGCGCTTACGCCCGCGGGTACGGCCACGGGTTGAACCGGCACCGTGCCCCGTCGGCGGGGACCGCGCCCCCCGGGTCCAGGCGCGCGATGTCGTCGTTGGCGGTGCCGAAGGTCTGCTGCATCATGATCGGCGCGAGACCGCCGTCGGTGGTGCACGCGTCGTGTTGCGCCAGGCCGATGGCGTGGCCGACCTCGTGGTTGACGACGTACTGGCGGTACGACCCGATGTCGCCCTGGAAGGCGACGGCTCCGCGCACCCACCGCGCTTCGTTGAGGAACACCCGCTCCATCGAGGGGTTGAAGCACGATCCCTCGAGCGGGATGTCGTAGCCGCATCCTTCGCGGATGGTCATCTGCGAGGTGAGAGAGATCCGGAAGTCCGGTTCGCCGGTGTCGACGCGGCGGAAGGCGACCGCCTCGTCGCCGATCCAGCTGCGCGGGTCGGCGAGGGTCCGGTCCACCATGGTCGCGAAGGCCACGTCGCCGCCGTAGCCGGTGGTGTCGATGCCCTCCTCGAGTTCCACCGTGTAGGTGAACACGCGGGTCTGTCCTGCGCCGACCTGCCCGGTGGTGCCGGGCACGACCCGCCACTGCCGCGCACCGACCTCCGTGAACGGCCCGCCGTCCGGCAGGGCGCCGGACTCGAGCAACTCGGGGAAGGTGCCCTCGGGTCGAGGGGCCTCCACGATGATCTCGGTGACCTCGCTCGCGACGACCGGATCGGCGGGCTCCTCCGTCCCTCCCCCACGCGCGGCGTCCCACAGCACGATCAGGGTCACGACGGCGAGGATCGGAACGGCGTAGGCGCGCCAGCCGTAGGTGGCGACGAATCTGCCCACGCGGGTCTGCTTGCGGACGTCGCGCTCGGGTCGCGGTCGGCGAGGTGGCCGGTCCGGCCGTCCCACCGGGTCCCACACGGCACGCAGAGGCTGGTGCGACCTGCGACCTGGTTCGGATCGTTCCGTTCCTCGCGACCGGGACGAACCGGACGACGTCGGGGAAGGATCCGTCGGCGAGGAGCCCTGCGGACCCCTGCTCTCGCGCACTCCTCCACGCTCGATCACGGATGTCAGGATGTCATATCGACACCATTTCGATATCCGAAGCGTCGAACGCGCGCCCCCATCCGTGCGCCGGGAACGGATACTGGTCGGTAGGCCGGTCCGTTCGATATGCAGGTTCACCTGTAACCTGCAAAGACGAGGAGCGCCGAGGTGGCACACGCCACTGTCGGAGTAGTGCAGATTGGGAGCAAGCATGACCGAAGTCACCGAACGAGCATCCGGCCGGGGTAGCAACGGCAAACGGGGCGCCCGGATGCCGCGTGACGAGCGTCGTGCACAGCTGCTCGAGGCTGCCAGCGAGGTCTTCGTCACACGCGGCTACCACTCGGCCGGCATGGACGAGATCGCCGAATGCGCCGGAGTGAGCAAGCCGGTGCTGTACCAGCACTTCCCCGGCAAGCTCGAGCTCTACTGCGCCGTGCTGCAGAACTACGTGGACACCCTCATCAACGGCGTCCGCCAGGCCCTGCGGTCCACGACCGACAACCGCCAGCGTGTGCGCGCCGCGGTGCAGGCCTTCTTCGATTTCGTCGACAACGACAGCCAGGGCTTCCGTCTCGTCTTCGAATCGGACCTCATGGGCGAACCGCAGGTGTCGCGGCGTGTCGAGCAGGCCACCGAGGCGTGCGTCGACGCCGTCTTCGACCTCGTGAGCCACGATTCGGGGCTCGATCCGTACCGGGCCCGCATCCTTGCGGTCGGCCTGGTGGGAACGAGCCAGTTCACGGCCCGCTACTGGCTCGACGCCGCGCGCCCCATCCCCAAGGAGGACGCCGTGGACACCACAGTCGCGCTGGCCTGGGGCGGTCTGAAGCACGTGCCGCTGCAGCCGGAACTCCGTCGTCGCTGACGACACAGGGGCACCGTCGTCGCTGACGACAGTGCAGCACCGTCGTCGCTGACGACACGCGCATATACCGAGAACGACGAACGGGCCGGGGCGACATGCCCCGGCCCGTTCTCGTCGGTCGCTCTCAGTTGGCGGCGAAGCCGACCTTGCCCAGCGTGGCAGGACCGATGTCCACGTAGCTGATCTTGGCGGCCTGCACGAGAACCTTGCGGCCCTTCTCGTCGACGAGGGCGAGCACCCCGTCGTCGGCGCCGTTCAACGCGGCCCGGACGAGCTTCTCCACCTCGTCGGGCGTCTGGTCGCTGACGACGACAACTTCGCGCGGGCTGTCCGCGACGCCGATCTTGACCTCCACGGTGGACCTCCGATTCTCATGCGTTGAAACCGAGCTGGTACTGCTGTCAGCCCCAGGCTAATGCAGTCCGAGCACCGACATCCGCTCGGCGTGCTCGACCTGCATGCGATCGAACAGCGCGGCGATGTTCGTCAGGTCGCCGGACGCGAGAATCACCAGCTCGGCGAGTTCCTCGTTCTGTGCGAGGACGTACTGCGCCTGGGTGATGGCCTCGCCGAGCAGCCGGCGTCCCCACAACATCAGGCGGTCCTTCTGCAGCGGGCTGCGCTCGACGACCTCGCGGACCTCCTGCACCACGAACTCCGAGTGGCCGGTCTCGGCGAGGACCTCCCGGACCACCGTGGACACCTCGGGAGCGAGCATGTCGGCGATCTCACAGTAGAAATCTGCGGCGATCCCGTCGCCCACGTACGCCTTCACGAGCACCTCGAGCCACGTCGAGGGAGTGGTCGAGGCGTGATAGGCGTCGAGCGCCTTGCGGTAGGGCTCCATCGCCGCGTAGACCTCGACGCCGCGATCGGTGAGCGCGGTGTGGAGCGTCTCGAAATGGCTCATCTCCGCAGCTGCCATGCTTGCGAGCGCGACCCGCCCGCGCAGGGACGGGGAGAATCGGGCGTCCTCGGCGAGGCGGTAGAACGCCGAGATCTCGCCGTACGCGAGCACTGCGAAGAGCTCTGCGACACCGGGGTGATCGGCGGGGACTGCGGGTCCGTCCGGCGTCGCGCCGGACTCGGAGGTGGACTGCGGCGTATCGGCTCCCATGACGACGAAGCGTAGTACTACCTCGTGGAATGCGCCGGAACCGGTACAATGGTTCGGGAAGCCCGCGCTTCGAGCCGCCGACCGTGGCCCGCGAGCTTCCCAGATAATGTGCGCGCACCCGAACTGCGGATCGCTGCCGCGCTTCGCCGAGCCTGGTGGAAACCGCTCGCGCTGAGGTGCAGGCCGGTCGCCTTTCCCCCTCGTGCGTGCGTGCCGAGACCAGGAAGGCCGGACCCCTGAGCAAGATCACCATCGACCACGAAGACGACGCGAGCGAAACCACCGTCTCCGCACAACTCGACTCCACCCACGTACCCCCCACCTTCGGCGAACTCGGTGTCCGCGACGAGATCGTCCGCGCCCTCGCCGAGGTCGGCATCGAACGCACCTTCGCGATCCAGGAACTCACCCTGCCGCTCGCCCTCGCCGGCGACGACCTCATCGGTCAGGCCCGTACAGGCATGGGCAAGACCTTCGGCTTCGGCGTTCCCCTCCTGCACCGCATCGCGACCGAGGGTTCCGGCACGACCACGCTCGACGGCACTCCCCGTGCCCTCGTGATCGTCCCGACCCGCGAACTGTGCATCCAGGTCACCAACGACCTCGTGAACGCATCCAAGTACCTGCCCGGCAGCCGCAAGTCGGGCCTCGAGGTCCTGTCGATCTACGGTGGCCGCCCCTACGAGCAGCAGATCGACGAACTGAAGAAGGGTGTCGACGTCGTCGTCGGTACTCCCGGTCGTCTGCTCGACCTCGCCAACCAGGGTCACCTGATCCTCGGCAAGATCGGCGTGCTCGTCATGGACGAGGCCGACGAGATGCTCGACCTCGGCTTCCTGCCCGACATCGAGCGCATCCTCACGATGGTCCCCGACCGTCGTCAGACGATGCTGTTCTCGGCCACGATGCCCGGCCCGATCATCACCCTCGCCCGCACGTTCCTGAACCGCCCGACGCACATCCGTGCCGAGGAGGCCGAATCGTCGGCCGTGCACGAGCGCACCCAGCAGTTCATCTACCGGGCGCACGCGCTCGACAAGGCCGAACTCGTCGCCCGCGTGCTGCAGGCCGAGGGCCGTGGCGCCACCATGATCTTCACCCGCACCAAGCGCACGGCGCAGAAGGTGGCCGACGACCTCGTCGAGCGCGGTTTCGCGTGCGGCGCGGTGCACGGCGACCTCGGTCAGATCGCGCGCGAGAAGGCCCTCGACAAGTTCCGCAGCGGCAAGATCGACGTCCTCGTCGCCACCGACGTCGCCGCCCGCGGCATCGACATCGACGACGTCACCCACGTCATCAACTACCAGTGCCCCGAGGACGAGAAGACCTACGTCCACCGCATCGGCCGTACCGGTCGCGCCGGACGCACCGGTATCGCGATCACCCTCGTCGACTGGGACGACGTGCCGCGCTGGCAGCTCATCGACAAGGCTCTCGATCTCGGTATCCCGGATCCGATCGAGACCTACTCGAGCTCCCCGCACCTGTTCGAGGAGCTGAACATCCCGTCCGACGCCACCGGACGCGTCCGCAAGGCCGCTCCCGCCGCCTCCGAGAGCGGTGAGAAGCGCGAGCGCGTCGAGCGCGAAGGCGGATCCCGTCCGAAGCGCAACCGGGTCCGTCGCCGCACCGTCCGCGGAAAGTCGGCCGACGGCTCCGCGACGGATGCCGCCGCAACCGGTTCGGACGACTCGGCGAAGGCCGAGAACGAGTCTGCCGCAGCGGAGACGGGTGAGGACACCGGGGCTTCCGCTCCGGCACGTCGTCGCCGTCGTCGCCGTCGCACCCGCTCCGGCGAGGGCCCGGCCGGTCGCGCAGAGCAGCAGGACACGTCGAACGTGGAAGCGGTCTCGACGTCGTCTGCCCGATAACCACGTGCTCGCGCCCGAGCGCCGCACCCGCACCGACCTTCTCGTCGCAGCCGCACTCGTCGTCACCGCTCTGGTGGCGGCGAGTGTCGTCTGGCTGAGCTCGGATGCGCGGGGCACCACGTCGACCATCTGGGACGGTCCCGTCCCCACTCCCGCTGCCGCACAGGCGCTTCCGCGCACTCTCGCCGAACTGTGGCGTGCGCCGAGTACGGCGACGACCGCGCCGGTGGTGTCCGGGGGAACGATCGCCACGGCCGACGGTGGCGCGGTGGTCGGTCGCGACCCGCAGTCGGGTGAGGAACGCTGGCGGTACGACCGCGATCGAGCGTTGTGCGCGGTCACCGAAGCCTGGGGCGACGTGGTCTCGGCCTACCGCGGCCCGCGTGGATGCGGGCAGGTCACCGCGCTCGACGCCGGTAGTGGCGCTCGCGGCGCGCAACGGTCGAGCGACGCCGACGATCCGATCCGGCTCGTCGACGCCGGTTCGCACCTGATCGCCTTCGGGGAGTCGCGTCTCGAGATGTGGCGCTCCGATCTGGTGCGCACGGTCGAGTACGGGCGCGTCGACGCACCGGTGAACCCGAACGCCCAACCCCGATCGGGTTGCGAACTGATCTCGGCGGATTCGGGCGCCGAAGTGCTGGCCGTCCTCGAACAGTGCGCGAACGAGCCGACCAATCGGCTCACCCTTCTCGATCCCACCCCCGACGACAGCACCAAGCCCGAGGAGTTCGCCTCGTCGGTACTGCCGGAAGCGGGCGGGGATTCCCGCATCGTCGCGGTGGTCGGCGACCGCACGGCGGTCTATCTGGCCCCGGACGACAACGACGGGCCGCGCATCGAGGTCTTCGACAGCGAGGGCGTCCTCGTCGACACGCACGCCCTGCCGCGTCCTGCCGGCGAATCGGACGACCCCGCCCTCGAGCGCGGCGGCATGCTCGTGTGGTGGACCGGCCGCGACACCGTCGCACTGTCCACCACCGATTTCGCTCCGCAGTGGACCGTCGAGGACACCCTCGGCAGCGGCGACATCATGGCCGGTTCGCTGCTTCTTCCCGTCGAGGACGCCCTCGTGGCTGTCGACTCACGGACAGGTGAACCCGGTCCGCGCATCGACGTCGAGCGCGGAGCGGTCTCCGCGGTGAACGTCGCCGTCGCCGGGGACGTCGTGGTCGAGCAGCGCGGCGACGAACTCGTGGCGTTGCGCTGACGGCGAGCCGTCCCCGGTAGGTGCCGACCGCGGGGCCGGTTCAGTCCGCGACGGCGGTCTCGAAGATCTCGAGTTCCGCCTCCCCCGACCAGTAGCGCAGCAGGTTCTCGGAGAGCGCCCGGTAGGCCTCGGCGCCCTTGTTCTTGCGTCCCGCCAGCACCGTCGCGCCCGAGGCGGAGGCCTCCGCGAAGCGGACCGTGCGGGGTACGGGCGGGGCCAGCACCGGCAGGTCGTATCGATCGGAGACATCGGCGAGCACGTCGCGGCTGTGCGTGGTCCGCGAGTCGTACAGGGTCGGCAGCGCGCCGAGCAGCTCGAGATCCGGGTTGGTGATCTGTCTGACCTCGTCGACGGTGCGCAGCAACTGCCCCACTCCGCGGTGGGCGAGCGTCTCGCACTGCAGCGGAACGAGCACGGACCGCGCCGCGGTGAGGCCGTTGAGCGTGAGGACCCCGAGGGAGGGCGGGCAGTCGATCACGACGACGTCGTAGTCGTCCTCGACCGACGCCAGGGCTCGCTTGAGGGTGTATTCGCGTCCCGGCTTCATGAGCAGCATCGCTTCCGCACCCGCGAGGTCGATGGTCGCCGGCAGCAACGACATCCCCTCCGCGGTGTCGAGCAGGACGTCCTTCGTCTCGACGCCGCCCACGAGCACGTCGTGCACGGACTGTTCGAGCTTGTCGGGGTTGTGCCCGAGGGAGAAGGTCAGGCACCCCTGGGGGTCAAGATCGACGACGAGCACCCGCCGGCCCAGCGCCGACAATGCGGCCCCCAACGACGCGACGGTGGTCGTCTTGGCGACGCCACCCTTCTGATTTGCCACTGCAAGTACCGTTGCCACGACCCGATCCTCGCGCACTCGGCGGCGCAGCGCGAGGTGAATCCGCCCACGAGACCGCAGGAGGCAGCCCGTCGTGATCCGCAGAGCCACACCCGAGGACGTCCCCGCGATCACCGGGCTGATCTACGACCTCGCCGAATACGAGAAGGCCCGGCACGAGTGCACCGTGGTGCCCGAGCAGATCCACGAGGCCCTGTTCGGGCCGCAACCCTCGGTGTACGCGCACGTCGCCGAGGAATCCGGTGAGGACGGCACCGAAGGGCAGGTCGTCGGGGTGGCGCTGTGGTTTCGGAACTTCTCCACCTGGGACGGCGTGCACGGCATCTACCTCGAAGACCTGTTCGTCCGTCCCGAACACCGCGGCAGGGGACACGGACGCGCTCTGCTCGCGGCGCTCGCCCACGAGTGCGTGGAGCGCGGTTACACCCGCCTGAGTTGGTCGGTGCTGGACTGGAACGAGCCGTCCATCGGTTTCTACCGCTCGCTCGGTGCCGTCGCTCAGGACGAGTGGACGACCTTCAGGCTCAGCGGCGCCGCACTGCAGGCACTCGGCAGCTGAGCCGGATCACTCGTCGACGTCGGGCGCGTACTCGTGCGCGAGCCACCGCGTCGTGGGCGGGCTGAACAGCAGCACGAGCGTCGGGACCACGACGAGCGCCAGCACGGTGCCGATGATCGGCTGGTGCGAGTCGGTCAACAGCGACCACACCACCGGCAGCAACAGCAACTGCGCGAGTACCGCCACGGCACGTCCCCAGCGCACACCGCGCACGAGCGCGATCCCGCCGGCCAGGACCCCGCCGAACAGGACGAACAGCCACAGCGCGAAGCCGTAACCGTTGGTGACCGACTGATCGTGTTCGCCCGAGGCGGCGCGGATGATCGAGTACACCGCGAACCCCATCGCGACGACGCCCTCGAGGACGACGAGCCATCCGGCGGCACGCACGGTCGACGGAACGCTGCTGCGAGGTGTTTCGAGAGGCACCCGTCCAGCGTAGTGGACCCGCCGGGCACCACTTAGGCTGATGTTCCGTGCGCGCCCTGCTGATCGTGAACCCGAATGCGACGACGACCACCCCGGCCGGTCGCGACCGCCTCGCTCACGCCCTGAGGGGCCGGCTCGCACTGACCGTCGCGCACACCACCCACCGCGGTCACGCCGCCGAACTGGCGCGCTCGGCGCACGCCGACGGGATGGACGTCGTCGTCGCCCACGGGGGCGACGGCACCGTCAACGAGATCGTCAACGGTCTGCTCGGCCCCTCCCCCGATCGGAGCGCCGATCCGAGCCTCCCGCGACTCGCGGTGGTGCCCGGCGGCTCGGCGAACGTGTTCGCGCGGTCCCTGGGGTTGTCCGCCGATCCGCTCGAGGCCACCGAGCAGGTGCTCGAGTCGTTGCAGGAGAGCAGGACCAGCCGGATCGGCCTCGGCCACTGCGACGGCCGGTGGTTCACCTTCAACGCGGGCCTCGGTCTCGACGCCCAGGTGTGCGAGGCCATCGATCTGAGCCGCGCCGAGGGCAAGAAGGTCACGACGGCGCGCTACGTGCGGCATGCCGTAGCCCGATTCTTCGCGTCGAAGCGGGACGAGCCGGCACTCACGCTCGAGATGCCCGGATCCGAACCCGTACCGGGGGTGCACTACGCGTTCGTGTCGAACTCGAGTCCCTGGACCTATCTCGAGTCCCGGCCCGTGCACACGAATCCCGGCACGTCGTTCGACACCGGATTGGGTGTGTTTGCCATGACGACGACCCGGGTATTTCCGAGCCTGCGGGTGGTGAGGCAGCTCCTGGCCGCCCGTGGCGAGCCGGCGTCACCGCATCTGGTGCGTGCGGACGATGTCGAGCGCGTGCGCGCCCGGGCCTCGCGCCCGATCGGACTTCAGGTCGACGGCGACTATCTCGGACTCCGCACCGAGGTCGAGTTCGTGGCCGTGCCGTCGATCCTCGATGTCGTCGCGCCCCGCTGACCCTCCCCTCTAGCGGGACAGCGACAGAAAGAGAAGCACGAATTCTGTGATTACCACTACCTTCTCGGCTCGAGTGGAGTAGAAATAGGGATTGGCGAACTCGTAGCTCACAACAGCGTGAGCTTCCCCACGATCGTGGCCGATTCTATTGACTCCACGCTCGTTCGTGAAAGCATTCACAAGTAACCGCGCGGAAACACTCCGTGCCACAGGCGTGAACACGCATTGACCGATCAGCCGGTGCACACGCACCATCGAAGGAGAGTAGAAGCATGGACTGGCGCCACAAGGCCATCTGCCGCGACGAGGATCCGGAACTGTTCTTCCCCGTGGGAAACAGCGGCCCGGCTCTCGCGCAGATCGCGGATGCCAAGCTCGTGTGCAACCGTTGCCCCGTCACCGCCGAATGCCTCTCCTGGGCGCTCGAGTCCGGCCAGGATGCCGGCGTCTGGGGCGGTATGAGCGAGGACGAGCGCCGCGCTCTCAAGCGTCGCAACGCCCGCACCCGCGCTCGCACGGCGGTCTGAGCAGCTCCGACAGACGTTCGAAGGCCCGGTCCCCTCACGGAGACCGGGCCTTCTTACGTGCCCGGACGGAAACGATCAGGCGACCGGCACCTTGCCCAGCGGTAACTGCAGGCGCGCGTCGGTCCCGCCGGCCTCGTTGGACGTCAGCTCCAGCGATCCGCCGAGTTCGGCGGCCACGAGGGTACGGACGATCTGCAGACCGAGCCGGTTCGACGCCTCGAGGCTGAATCCGTCGGGAAGACCTTTCCCCTCGTCGCGGACGACGACGTCGAGCATGCGGGCCGAACGCTGGGCATTGACGGTGACCGTGCCGTTGACGCCCGGATCGAAGGCGTGCTCGACGGCGTTCTGGACGAGTTCGGTCAGCACCATGACCAGGGGCGTCGCGCGATCGGCGGGGAACACACCGAGATTCCCCTCCCGCAGCACGCGGATCTGACTACCGACCGTCGACACGTCGACGACGATGGGGATCAACTGGTCGAACACACCATCGAGATCGACCTCCTCGTCCACGGACATCGACAGCGCCTCGTGCACCAGGGCGATGGACGTCACCCGGCGGACCGCCTCGCCGAGGGCCTGCTGAGCCTCGGCGTTGCCGGTCCGGCGCGCCTGCAGGCGCAGCAGTGCGGCGACCGTCTGCAGATTGTTCTTGACGCGATGGTGGATCTCGCGGATGGTCGCGTCCTTGCTCAGCAGTGCGCGGTCGCGTCGTTTGACCTCGGTGACGTCGCGGACGATGACCGCGGCGCCCCGGATCCTGCCTCCCGGATTCAGGACCAACGCACGGATCAGAACCGTGGCACCGCGTGCCTCGATCTCCATGCGCTGCCCCAGACGGCCCTCCACGGCCCCGCGGAGGTAGTCGGTGACGTCGCGGCTCTCGAAGGGATCGGTGACCAGTGCGCGGGTCGTCTCGACGAGGTCCTGACCGATCAGGTCGGAGTTCAGACCCATCCGGTGGTAGGCCGACAGCGCGTTGGGGCTGGCGTAGACGACCTTGCCCTCCCGGTCGAGCCGGATGAATCCGTCGCCCGCACGCGGACTCGACTTGGTGTCCGAGCGCGCCTCGGGGGTGGGAAAGGTGCCCTCGCTGATCATCCGGTAGAGGTCGTCGGCGCATTCGAGATAGGCCGTCTCGAGTGCGCTGGCCGACCGCCGCGACACGCGAGCGGCGTCGCGGCTGAGCACCGCGACGACCCGCCCGTCCCAGCGCACCGGCACGGCCTGACGGATGTTGATCCCGGCGCCCGGGGACGACTTGACGTCGACGATCTCTCCGGTTTCGAAAGCCTCACGGACGTAAGGATGTTCGTTGTCGGAGACGAGCGTGCCGACGGCGTCCTCGGGGATGACGGTCGAGGCGGTGGTGGGCCGGCACTGTGCGACGCACACGATTCCGGACGGCGCCGCATCGACCCACAGGAGGACATCGGCGAACGACAGGTCGGCGAGCAACTGCCACTCGCCCACGACACGTTGGAGGTGATCGACGGCCGCACCCGGAAGATCCGTGTACCTCGCGAGCAACGAACTGAGTGTGGACACGGGAACCGCTTTCGTACTCAGGAGATATCCGCCGTCAGGAGATCACGGCGATGAGATCGCCCTGCTGGATGACATCCCCGACCGAGACACCGACGGAGGTCACGGTGCCCGCCGACTCGGCGAGCACGGGGATCTCCATCTTCATCGACTCGAGGATCACCAGTGTGTCGCCTTCGGCCACCACGTCACCCTCTCGCACGACGACCTCGAACACGGTCGATACCATCTCCGCGCGTACGTCTTCCGCCATCGAACACCTCGTTTCACGCTCCGGCGGCGGACCTGCCGACAGGACCACTCGACCGCACGTGAAACACTGTAATGAACGAGAAAGGAGATCCCACCATGGGTAAGCGAGGTCGCAAGAAGCGCAGCCGCAAGGGTAACGCCGCCAACCACGGCAAGCGTCCCAACGCTTGAGACGCGGACAGGGGCCGGAAAGCAGCAGCTTTCCGGCCCCTGTCACGTTCGGGAGTCTCGCCCAGCACTCGGTGCGAGTCGAACTCGTCTACGACTCGGTGCGAGTCGAACTCGCCTACGACTCGGTGCGAGTCGAACTCGCCTACGACTCGGTGCTGTCCGTCTCGGTGATCACGACGGTGCGGCGGATCTGCAGCATGAGGCGCTCCCGCAGGCCCTCGGGTGCGTGTTCCCCGCCGCACTTGCGGCTGAGCAGCGATTTGATCTTCTCCTCGATCCCGTAGGCCTCGAGGCAGGTGCCGCACTCGTCGAGGTGCCGCTGCAGCTTCTCGCGGGAACCGGCGTCGCACTCGGAGTCGAGAAGCAGGTAGACGTCCGCGATGACCGCCGAGCAGTCGAGTCGATCGAAGTCGGGTTCGCTCACTGCGGTGCTCCCTTTCCGCTCTCGGTCTGATCCGAAGTTCCGGTTGCCGCGTCCACGGCCTTCTCCCGCATGAAACCGCGATCGCGCGCCACATCGGCCAACAGGCCCCGCAGCTGCTTGCGACCCCGGTGCAGTCTCGACATCACGGTGCCGATCGGCGTCCCCATGATCTCGGCGATCTCCTTGTAGGGGAACCCTTCGACGTCGGCGTAGTAGACGGCCATGCGGAACTCCTCGGGAAGCTCCTGCAACGCCGCCTTGATGTCGTCGTCGGGAAGCGCGTCGAGCGCCTCGACCTCCGCGGACCGCAGACCGGTCGACGAATGCTCGGCCGTGGCGGCGAGCTGCCAGTCGGTGATCTCGTCGGTCGGGTACTGCGCGGGCTGCCGCTGACGCTTCCGGTACGAGTTGATGTAGGTGTTGGTGAGGATCCGGTACAGCCAGGCCTTGAGGTTGGTGCCCTCGCGGAACGACCGGAAGGCGGAGAACGCCTTGATGTAGGTCTCCTGCACGAGGTCCTCGGCGTCGGAGGGATTGCGGGTCATCCGCAGCGCAGCGCCGTAGAGCTGATCGAGCAGGGGAAGTGCATCCCGCTCGAACCGCTCGGTCAGTTCTTCCACAGACTCCTCGATCACACCGATCCCTTCATCGACGCCTGTCGAGAAGGCTACCGGTCCGACGGCGTCCGGATCGGCGGGACGTCCGGCGGCGTCCGGTCGAGGCGGGCACAGCACTGCCACGAATTCTCCGATCGTCGGGTGTCGGGTGGCCGGTGGATCCACCCGTCGGTGTGCAACGCCGTACCCACCGCACTTGTTCCCCACCTCCGGTTTCCTAGAGTGATCGGATGGCCTCGACATCCACTCCCGCGACGGTGTTGCTGAAGCGCGAGAAGGTCGCGCACCGGGTCCACGAGTACGCACACGACCCGAGATCGTCGTCCTTCGGCGCCGAAGCCGTCGAGGAACTCGGCGCACGCCTGCGGGTCTCCCCCGAACAGATCTTCAAGACGCTGGTGGTGTCTCTGTCGGACGGCAAGCTCGCCGTCGCGGTGATCCCGGTCCCGGCCACGCTCTCGCTCAAGGCCGCAGCAGGGGCGCTGGGTGGCGGCAAGGCCGTGATGGCCGACCACACCGCCGCCGAACGCGCGACCGGATACGTCGTCGGCGGCATCTCCCCGCTCGGCCAGCGCAAGCGTCTGCGCACCGTGATCGACGCCTCCGCCGAGCAGTGGGACCGGATGCTGTGCAGCGCGGGTCGGCGCGGGCTCGAGATCGAACTGGATCCGCGCGATCTGATCCGGCTGACCGGCGCGGTCGTGGCACCGATCACGGCCGGTCCCTGAGGCCCGTCCGCTCTGCGGCGTCTACAACAGCACCATCTGATCGCCGGCACCGTCGTCGGGTTGCAGCAGTTCGGGGCCGTTGTTGCGGATGCTGTTGACCTTCGCGGACACGCGGCGGATCTCGATCGCCGAGATCGCCTCGACGCTCGGCACGATCAGATCCGGATGGCCGAGACTGTCGGGGTCGAGCCACGCATCCCACCGCTCCGGCGGGAGGATCAGCGGCATCCGCTCGTGCACGTTGCCGAGTTGCTCGACCGACTGGGCGGTGAGGATCGCCGTGCTCGACAGCGGCGGCGCCTTCGGGTTCCGCGGGTCGCGCCACTCCGCCCACACCCCGGCCATGCAGATCCGCGGTCCGTCGGCCGGCGCCATGAAGTACGGCACCTTGCGGGGTCTGCCGTCCGGCGCGGGTTCGACCTGCCATTCGTACCAGCCGTCCATCGGGACGAGGCACCGCTTGTGGCGCAGCGACCGCGCGAAGCTCGGCTTGGTGGCGACCGACTCGGATCGTGCGTTGATCAGCGGTGCGCTTCCGCCGACCTCCTCGGCGAACGGCGGCACGAGTCCCCAGCGCATGCGGCGGATACGGCGGCGGACGGGACCGTCGGGATCCTCCCCGTCGTGCCGGGCGACGACGGTGAGCACCTCGGTCGTCGGCGCGACGTTGTAGTCGGGCCCGCGCTCGTCCCGGCCGCCGTCGCCGGTCTCGTCGAGTGCGTCGAGTTCGACGGCGAGCGTCGCCGGGTCGGCCGTGGAGACATACCTTCCGCACATGCCGTCGAGTGTGGCATCGCCGGGTGACGGAACCGTCAGTGGTGCGCACCGGGTGGGCGAGGGTGCCCGCACCGGTGCGGATGGGCGAAGATGGTCGGGTGAGTCTGTGGAGAGCACCCCGCGCCGTGTCCCCGGTTCGAGCGTCGGTGACGCTGCCGGGATCGAAGTCGATCACCAACCGTGCCCTGATCCTGGCCGCACTCGCCGACGGGCCGTCCACCCTGACCGGCGCGCTGCGCAGCCGCGACACCGACCTGATGATCGGGGCCCTGCGCGCTCTCGGCGCGACCGTCACCGAACGCGACGGCGGCACCACCCTCGACGTGACCCCCGGACCCCTGCGCGGAGGCGACGTCGCCTGCGGGCTGGCCGGCACCGTCATGCGGTTCGTACCGCCGCTGGCAGCACTGGCCGACGGCGACGTGCGCTTCGACGGCGACGAACAGGCCCGGGTCCGCCCGATGAGCACCGTGCTCGACGCCCTGCGCGCCCTCGGCGCCGACATCGACGGCGACCGGCTGCCCTTCACCGTGCACGGCCGGGGCTCGGTGCGCGGCGGTTCCGTCACCATCGACGCGTCCGCGTCCTCGCAGTTCGTCTCGGGTCTACTGCTGTCCGGTGCCGCCTTCGACGAGGGTGTGGTGGTCCACCACGCCGGCGAACCGGTGCCGTCGATACCGCACATCGAGATGACGGTCGAGATGCTCCGCACGGCCGGAGTCCCCGTCGACACCTCCGAGGCCGACACCTGGCGGGTGCCCCCGACGACGATCAAGGCCGTCGACGTCACGGTCGAGCCCGACCTGTCGAACGCGACTCCCTTCCTCGCGGCGGCGGCGGTCACCGGTGGTGTCGTTTCGGTGCCCCTGTGGCCCGGGTCGACCACCCAGGCCGGCGACGCGATCCGCGGCATCCTCGAGCAGATGGGCGCCGAGGTGACCTGGGCCGACGGGACGCTGACCGTGCGCGGCCCGGACGAACTGCGGGGCCTCGACGTGGACCTGCACGACGTCGGTGAACTGGCGCCGACCGTCGCGGCCCTCGCCGCGGTCGCCGCCTCGCCCTCCGACCTGCGCGGCATCGCGCACCTGCGTGGTCACGAGACCGACCGGCTCGCGGCACTCGCCACCGAGATCGGCCGTCTCGGCGGTTCGATCACCGAGACCGAGGACGGACTGCACATCGAGCCGGCGCCGCTGCACGCCGGCATCTGGCACTCCTACGCCGACCACCGGATGGCCACGGCGGGGGCGATCCTCGGGCTCGTCGTCGACGGGATCGAGGTCGAGGACATCGGCACCACCGCCAAGACCCTCCCCGACTTCGAGGGTCTGTGGGAGTCGCTGCTGACGGGGAGCGACTCCTGAGGCGGCGGGAGTACGACGAGTCCGACGTCCGGGTCCGTCCCGGGCGCGGCTCGCGGCCGCGCACGAAGGACCGCCCGGCCCACCGCAATGCCGAGGAGGGCATGGTCGTCTCCGTCGACCGGGGGCGATGGGGTGTCGCGCTCGGCGGTGATCCCGATCGGATCGTGACGACGATGCGGGCACGTGAGCTCGGCCGGACCCCGATCGTGGTGGGCGATCGGGTGGGTGTCGTCGGCGATCTCTCCGGTCGCCCCGACACGCTCGCGCGCATCGTGCGGGTCGAGGACCGCAGCACCGTCCTGCGGCGCACGGCCGACGACACCGATCCGTTCGAGCGCATCGTCGTCGCCAATGCCGAACAGTTGCTGATCGTGGTCGCGCTCGCCGATCCCCCACCGCGGACCGGACTCGTCGAACGTGCGCTCGTCGCTGCCTATGCCGGCGGTCTCGCTCCCCTGCTGGGACTGACCAAGAGCGACCTCGCCGATCCCGACGAGTTCGCCGCGCACTTCGCGGATCTCGACATCCCGGTGCTGCTCGTCGGTCAGGACGACGATCTCACCGCCCTGCACGAGCGGATCGACGGTCGTGTGACCGCCCTGATCGGGCACTCGGGGGTCGGAAAGTCGACACTGGTGAACAGGCTCGTTCCCGACGCCGACCGCGCCACCGGTGAGGTCTCCGGGGTGGGCAAGGGTCGGCACACCTCCACCCAGTCGGTGGCCCTGCACCTACCCGAGAGCGGGTGGGTCGTCGACACCCCGGGCATCCGATCGTTCGGGCTCGCGCACATCGGGCCCGACGACGTCGTCGCGGCGTTCGGGGATCTGGCCGAAGCGGTCGAGGACTGCCCGCGCGGATGCACGCATCTCGGCCCGCCCGCCGATCCCGAATGCGCCTTCGACTCGTTGGAGGGCAAGTCGCACAACCGGGCGATGGCCGTGCGCGAGTTGCTCACGGCGCTCGCGTCCAACGACCCCTGGTGAACCGCCGAACCCCGGCCGAACGCACCGAACCCCGGCACCGTGTGGTGCCGGGGTTCGTGCTCGTTCTCGTGACCGTCAGCGCATGCCGAGCGCGCGGCGGATGAATCCACGCTTGCGGGTCTTCTCGATGGTGGTGGCCAGACCCACCCGGCGACCGGTGGCCGGATCGATCTCCGGCGCTCCGCCGAAGCCCCGCTCGGAAGCGGTCTCCGGAGCGGCGTCGCGGTCGTCCTTGAGGTACTTGTCGGGCAGCGACAGCTTGGCGATGGTGCGCCACGACTTCCAGTACTGCACCGCGAGCGGACCCGTGGTGTACGGCAGGTCGTACTTCTCGCACAGCTCGCGCACGCGCACCGCGATCTCCGCGTACCGGTTGGACGGCAGGTCGGGGTAGATGTGGTGCTCGATCTGGTAGCTCAGGTTGCCGGTCATGAAGTCCATGACCTTGCCGCCGGAGATGTTCGCGGAGCCGAGCATCTGACGCAGGTACCACTGGGCACGCGTCTCGTTCTCGATGTCCTGCTTCGTGAACTTCTCCGCACCGTCCGGGAAGTGACCGCAGAAGATCACCGCGTTTGTCCAGATGTTGCGCACGAAGTTGGCCGTCGCGTTGGCCTTCATCGTGGACTTCCACGACTTGCCGGTGAGCGCCGGGTAGATCACGTAGTCCTTGAGGTGCTGCTTGCCGAGCTTGGCAAGCACCTCCTTGCCGCGTGCCTTGGTGAGCTCGCGGTCGTCGCGTCCCTGGATGACCTTGCCGAGCTCGAGCAGCTGGATGGCGATGCCGTACTGGAACAGTGCTGCGAGGATGGCGTTGTACGCGAGGTTGCCGAGGTAGAACGGCTTCCACCGCTGGTCGCGGGTGACGCGCAGCAGGCCGTATCCCACATCGTCGTCCATGCCGAGGATGTTGGTGTACTTGTGGTGCAGGTAGTTGTGGGTGATCTTCCAGTGCGCCGACGGATCGACGTTGTCCCACTCCCAGTTGGCCGAGTGCACCTCGGGGTCGTTCATCCAGTCCCACTGCCCGTGCATTACGTTGTGCCCGAGCTCCATGTTCTCGATGATCTTCGACAGGGAGAGCATGCCCGTGCCCAGCAGCCACAGCGGACGCTTGTTCGAGCCGAGCAGCACGAGGCGCCCGCCGATCTCGAGGCCGCGCTGCAGCCGGATCGTGTTGCGGACGTATCGAGCGTCGCGCTCACCGCGGGACTCCTCGATATCGCGCCGGATGGCGTCGAGTTCGCGGCCGATGGCCTCGACGTCCGCCTCCGTCAGGTGCGCGTACTCCTTGACATCCGATATCGCCATGCGGGCTACTCTACCGTAGGTTACGGGCCCGTAGGTTAGCCGGATTCGGAGCTGTGGCGCGAATCACACAGCAGCGGAAGGCTGCCGGTGACCCGATTCACCACGGCGACGACGACGCTCTGCTACCGCGTGCTCGGCGTGCACCCGCAGCGCTGTGAGCAGACCCCGGCGCCGGCCCGTGGACGCCTCGGTGACCACCGCGGGCGCGTCCGGGCGCCACCTGTCGAACTTGCGCTCGGAGGAGGTCTCGGGGGCGTCGTCGGCCGTCGCCTTGAGGAATCGGTCGGGCAACGCGAGCTTGTGGATCGTGCGCAGCGCGAGCCAGTACTGCCGGGCGAGCGAACCGGTCGTGTACGGCAGGTCGTACTTGCCGCACAGCGCCCGCACGCGGGCGGCGATCTCCGGGTAGCGGTTGCTCGGCAGATCCGGGAACAGGTGATGCTCGATCTGGTAACTGAGATTCCCGGTGAGGAAATCCATCGCACGCCCACCGGAAATGTTTGCGCTGCCGAGCAACTGGCGCAGATACCATTCTCCGCGCGTCTCGTTCTCGTAGTGCTCGGTCGTGAACTTCTCTGCGCCGTCGGGGAAATGGCCGCAGAAGATCACGAGATACGCCCAGATGTTGCGGATGACGTTCGCGGTGAGGTTCGCCGACAACGTGCTGCGCCAGGCCGGGCCGGTGAGCGCCGGGAAGAACACCAGGTCCTTGACGACCTGCCGGCCGGCCTTCGCCGCGAACTCCTTGTTGGGCCCCGAATTCCACTGCATGGGCGGAACGCCCTCGAGTTCCTTCTTCGCCGAGAGGTCGTGCAGGGCGATCCCCCACTCGAAGGTCAGCGCGAGGACGATGTTCGCGATCGGCTGCGCGAGATTGCGCGGACGCCACTTCTCGTCGCGCGTCATCCGCAGGATGCCGAATCCCACATCCTCGTCCATGCCCACGATGTTCGTGTAGGTGTGGTGCGCGTAGTTGTGGGCGCGCTTCCAGTGCTCGGACGGGCCGGTCTGATCCCATTCCCACGAGGTCGAGTGGATCTCGGGGTCGTTCATCCAGTCCCACTGCCCGTGCATCACGTTGTGCCCGAGCTCCATGTTCTCGATGATCTTCGCGAGCGACAGCGCGGCGGTACCGACGATCCAGCGCGACCGACGACGCGAACCGAACAGCGCGCAGCGTCCGACCACCTCCAGCACACGCTGCGCACGGATGACGGAATGGATGTAGCGCGCGTCCCGCGGGCCGCGCGAATTCTCCACATCCCGTCGAATCGCGTCGAATTCGTTTGCGAGAGCAACGATATCGTCTTCGGTCAGATGAGAGAACGTGCGGATGTCGGTGATGGCCAAGCGGGATCCTTCGGAGGTTGCTGTCGGTGTCTACACGTCCAGTGTGCAGTCGCCGGCGGCGGCGGAGATGCAGGTCTGGACGCGTTCGCCCTCTGCGTGCTCCTTGCCGGATCGCAGATCGACGACGTGCCCCTTCTCGAGCGGCACAACACAAGTCTGACAGATTCCCATGCGGCAACCGAAGGGCATCAGCGCGCCGACGCTCTCACCGGCCTCGAGAATCGTCGTGGCGCCGTCCACGGTGACGGTCTTGCCGGACTTCGCGAACGTGATCGTTCCGCCCGATCCCGAGGTGTCGGCGCGGCTGACGGCGAAACGCTCGAGGTGGACCCGATCCTCGATGCCCTCGGCGGCCCAGTGCGCGGTGATGTCGTCGAGCATCTGCTGGGGACCGCACGCCCAGGTCTGGCGCTCGCGCCAGTCGGGGCACACCTCGTCGAGCTCGGAGAGCGCGAACTTGCCCTTCTCCCGGGTGTGACGCACGTGCACCCGGAAGCGATCGTGGGTGGCGTCGAAGCGCTCGAGCTCGGACCGGAACATCACGTTCTCGGCTGTCGGCGCCGAGTGGATGTGCACGACGTCGGGCAGGTCGAGTTCGCGTTCGACCGCGCGCCGGTCGAGCGTCCGCAGCATCGACATGATCGGCGTGATGCCACTGCCGGCCGTGAGGAAGAGGATCTTCGCCGGCGGCGGGTCGGGCAGGACGAAATCGCCCTTCGGAGCCGCGAGGCGCACGACGGTGCCCTCGGGGACACCACCGACGAGGTGGCTCGACAGGAAGCCCTCGGGCATCGCCTTCACGGCGATGGAGATGACCTTGTCGTCCCAGGTGGGCGAGGAGGTCAGCGAGTACGAGCGCCAGTGCCAGCGACCGTCGATGTGCAGACCGATGCCGATGTACTGGCCGGGCGCGTATCCGAAGTCGAAGCCCCAGCCCGGACGGATGACGATCGTCGCGGAATCGGGGGTCTCCTGACGCACCGAGACGATGCGACCGCGCAGTTCACGGGCGGACCACAGCGGGTTGACCAGATGCAGGTAGTCGTCGGGAAGCAGAGGGGTGGTCAGCCGGGCCACCGCGCCACGCAGGACGTTGGAGAGCGACTTCTCCCCTGGCGCGACGTGTGCCGCAGGCTTCTCGATCCATTCCTTCAGGCCCATCCGACCGTTTCTCCTCACTCCGGTTACGCCTCCGTAGGTTATCAGAGGTTACGGAAGCGTAGGTTGAGCAGGAGACGGCCGTCACACCGATGACGTGGCGATATGCGAGGTCAGAGCAGTTCGAGCAGGAAGGGCAACTCCTGCGCCGCGTACCACGCCAGTTCGTGGTCCTCCGCGTCGCCGAGGACGAACTCGGCCTCCTCGTCGCCCAGTTCGGCTGCATCGACGATCTCGCGTGCCCGCGCGACGTCGGCCTCCGCCTCCTGCAGGTCGATGTGCACCGACGCGACCGCTCGCATCGTGATCGGACCGGTGAGCTTGACGACCGCGTCGTCGAGATCCGGTCGCGGCTTCACCTCGTCGACGTCGGCAGCGATCACCACCCGACGGGACGCGAAGGACGGATGATCGTTCGGCTCCTCCGAGCCGAGCAACCGCAGCGACGCGCGTGCCGCCTCGGCCATCGCGACCTCGGCGAGTTCCTCGTCGTCGCCCGCCGTGTACGCCTCGCGCAGAGCGGGGGTCACCGCGAAGGCCGTTCGGTCCACCGCGTCGACCTCGCCGTCGGCGACGAGGCCCTGCAACATCGCGAGCGTTGCCGGTACATAGACACGCGTCACTTCTCACCTGCCGGCATCCGTCAACTCCTCGAGAGATTCCTGGATCAGCGTCGCTGCCACGTCCACATCGGGCATCGCATCACGATCCGCATTCAAACCGTAGTAGATCTTGCCGTCGTAGGACGTCAACGCGATGCTCAGGGCCTGATTCTTCAGCAACGGCGAGACCGGGAAGATCTCGAGCAACCGGGCCCCGGTGAGGTAGAGCGGGTGCTGCGGACCCGGCGCATTGGTGATCATGAGGTTGAACATCCGCTGCGAGAAACCCATCGCGACCCTCGCTCCCACCGCGTGCATCGTCGCCGGAGCGAAGCCCGACAAGCGGACCATCGTCTGCGCCGCCACGCGCCGCCGCTGCCGCGAATAGGCCTCGCCGGCGTGCGCGATGTGCGACAACCGGACCACCGCGTTCGGCTCCCCCACCGGCAGATCCAACAGGAAGGACGACACCTCACCCTGCGGGTGCACCTGGATCGTGTCGTTGTCGCCGCAGTCGTCCGGATCCTGGGTGTACACCGACATCGGGACCATCGCCCGCACCACGGTCGCCTCGGTCACCGGTTCCCCGCGGGAGAGCAGCCAGTAGCGCAGCGCCCCCGCGAGGACCGCGAGCACCACGTCGTTGATCGTGCAGCCGTAGCGCGAGTGGATCTTGCGGTAGGGCTCCAGATCGGAACGCACCACGGAGAACCGGCGGCTCCGCGAGATCTGCGTGTTCAGCGGAGTCTCGGGCGCCGATTGCGCAGCCGTGCGGGCGATCCGGCCCACCGCGTCGACGGTCTCGGCGAGCGTCGCCGTGAGATCGCCCACGGCCGACCGCACGGCGGCGATCCCCTCCCCCGGGCGCGCGACGAGTTCGGCGAGAGCTCCGACGAGCAGAGCGGACTCCGACGGTTCGCGTTCGGGCATCCACAATTCCTCGGGGACCTCACGCGGCACCGGCTCCTTGTCGAAGAGCACCTGGACGATGTCGAGGGCCTCCTCGCCGTCGACGAGCGCCGAATGCGACTTCGTGAACAACGCCACCCGATCGTTCGCGAGTCCCTCGACGAGGTACATCTCCCACAGCGGTCGCGTGCGGTCGAGCGGCCTCGAGACCAGACGCGCGACGAGGTCGTGCAGCTGTTCGTCGGAGCCCGGCTTCGGCAGCGCGGAGCGTCGCACGTGGTAGGTGATGTCGAAGTCGCGGTCGTCGACCCACACGGGTCGCGAAAGCCCGAATGCGACCTCCCGCACCTTCTTCCGGTAGCGGGGCACCTCGGGCAGTCGCTGCTCGACCAACCGGAGCACGCTCTCGTAGTCGAGACCGCCCTCGGGGGGTTCGAGGATCGCGAGCGACCCGACGTGCATCGGCGTGTTGCTCGTCTCCAGGTAGTAGTACGACGCGTCCTGCGCTGTCATCCGGCTCGTCATCGACCCCGTTCCCCCTCCTGACCCGAACCTCCCGAGCGCCGCCACCACGACCCGGCGCCCTCCGTGGCTCCGCTCCCGATCTCCTCGGGATCGAGATCGAAGAGTACGGCCAGTTCGCCCGGCGCGTCGTGTGAACCATCATGGTGTACGCCGACCATCCCCGCAGCGGCGGCGCCTCGCACGTTGCCGACCCAATCGTCGACGAAGACGCACTCGCCGGGTTCGAGGTCCAGCAGCCGGGCGACCAGCAGGTAGCTCTCGGGATCCGGTTTGGCGACACGCGCGTCCCCCGAGAGCACCACTCGATCGACGAACGGACCCTCGAGATCGCGCAGCCACTGCGCGCCGGGCCCACCGGGGTCGTTGCTCAGCAGAGCGGTCCGCACACCGCGTGCGCGCAGGACCGTCACGGCCGCGCCGAACGTGCCGGGGTCGCTTCCCGGCCCGACCAGGACGCCACCGACATCGAGTACGAGTCCTCGCATCACGACACCACCGTAGGTCCCGGACGTCCCGCTCGCGCAGCGCAACCCGTGCGCGTCGAACCGGGACCGCCTTCCGGAAATGTGGCATCATGTGCGCGGTTCGTCCTCTCCCGAACCGCTCCACCGGCACGGTGTCGACCGCGCCGAGCCCATTCTCATGCCCTTCGGGAGAGCCCATGTCGCATCACACCGGGCGCTACGTGCGCCGCCTCACCCGCCTCGAACCCCCGGTCGAGGCACCCTGCCCACACCCCCGCAGCCACGTCACCCGTCGGCCCACGCCGCACGACGGACGCTCGGGGCGCGCTCCGGTCCACCGCGACGGAATCGAACGTCCGGCGGTTGCCCGAGGCACCGAAGGTCCGGCCGCGACACCGGGTGACCGGCCCGCGATCGTGCTCGATCCGGGTGTCGTGCGGGTCGCGGAGACGGCGGTGCGCCTGGTCCTCGAAGTGGTCGACGGCCGCCGTCCCGCCGTGCAATCCACCGCGGTCCTCGATCCACGTCTGGTCGCGACGATCACCGCGGGCCGGCCTCCGCGTGCAGGACGCAGCACCGCGGTGCTGCTGCGGACACGGGTTCGTCCCGTCGACGCCGACACCGTGGAATTGTTCGGCAGCTACGGCCGCGGGGACCGGGTGTTCGCCTTCGCCGGCCGCATGGTGCGCAAGCGTCCCCGTCCTCGTGCTCCGCACCGCTGGACGATCACGACCCTGTGGCTCGGGTGAGCCACAGGGTCGTGGGGTGATCGCTCCATGTGAGTCTTCGACTCAGCACTCCATGTGAGTCCTCGACTCAGCGCCGCCGGTTGGTCTTCGCGTCGCGCCGGGCCGCGGCACGACGCTCCTTGCGGGTGCCGGCCTGCCGGGGCGCGGAGCCCGCGTCGGCACCGGCGGTCGTACGCGCGACGTGAGCGCGGCCGTCCTCGTCGGGGCCGGTGTAGGTCAGGCGCCGCTCGGTCTCGTCGAGACCCTTGGCCCGCAACGCGGCCGGAGCGGGCTCCGCCTGCGCCGGTTGTGCCGTCCGAGCGGGCTGCTGCGCCGGTCGGGCGGGAGCCGCCTTGGCGAGGCTCGGGGCCGCCTGTGCGGCGGCCGCCGCGGAGGCCGGCGTGACCGCCACACCCGCGGACTGCTGCTGCGCGGCCTCGACCTGGAGGTTGAACAGGAATCCGACCGATTCCTCCTTCAGACCCTCGAGCATCGCGGTGAACATGTCGAAGCCTTCGCGCTGGTACTCGACGAGCGGATCGCGCTGGGCCATCGCGCGCAGGCCGATGCCCTCCTTGAGGTAGTCCATCTCGTAGAGGTGCTCACGCCACTTGCGGTCGAGGACCGACAGCAGCACACGACGCTCGAGTTCGCGCATCGCGTTCTCCCCGGCGATGGCCTCGAGTTCGGCCTCGCGACGCGTGTAGGCGGCACGGGCGTCCTCGAGAAGAACCTCGAGCAGGCCGTTGCGGTCGAGATCCTCGTTCTCGGCGACGAGCGTCTTGTGGTCGACACCTACCGGGTAGAGGGTCTTGAGCGCCGCCCACAGCTGCTCGAGATCCCAGTCCTCGACATAGCCCTCGGCGGTGGCACCGTCGACGTAGGCGGTGATCACGTCGGTGAGCATGTGCTGCACCTGACCCTCGAGGTCCTCGCCGCGCAGGATCCGGCGGCGCTCCTCGTAGATGACGGTGCGCTGCTGGTTCATCACCTCGTCGTACTTGAGGACGTTCTTGCGGATCTCGAAGTTCTGCTGCTCGACCTGCGTCTGCGCGCTCTTGATGGCCTTGGAGACCATCTTCGCCTCGATCGGCACGTCGTCGGGCAGGTTCAGACGCGTCATGATCGACTCGAGCGCGGCGCCGTTGAACCGGCGCATCAACTCGTCGCCGAGCGAGAGGTAGAACCGCGACTCGCCCGGGTCGCCCTGGCGACCGGAACGACCACGCAGCTGGTTGTCGATACGACGCGACTCGTGCCGCTCGGTGCCGAGCACGTACAGACCACCGGCCGCGCGCACCTTCTCGGCGTCGGCCTTCGACTCGAGCTTGATCCGCTCGAGGGTCTCGTCCCAGGCCGCCTCGTACTCCTCCGGCGTGTTGACCGGATCGAGGCCGCGCTTGCGCAGCTCGATGTCGGCGAGGATGTCGGGGTTGCCGCCGAGCACGACGTCGGTACCGCGACCGGCCATGTTCGTCGCGACCGTCACCGCCCCGGACCGACCCGCCTGCGCGATGATCTGTGCTTCCTGCTCGTGGAACTTCGCGTTGAGCACGCTGTGGGGAACACCGCGCTTGGTGAACTGCCGCGACAGGTACTCCGACCGCTCGACGCTCGTCGTACCGATGAGGACCGGCTGACCCTTCTCGTGACGCTCGACGACGTCGTCGACGACGGCCGCGAACTTCGCTTCCTCGGTCTTGTAGATCAGGTCGCCCTGGTCGACACGCACCATCGGACGGTTCGTCGGGATCGGGATGACGCCCAGGCTGTAGATCTGGTGGAGCTCGGCGGCCTCGGTCTCGGCCGTACCGGTCATGCCCGACAGCTTGTCGTACAGGCGGAAGTAGTTCTGCAGCGTGATCGTGGCGAGCGTCTGATTCTCGGCCTTGATCTCGACGCCTTCCTTGGCCTCGATCGCCTGGTGCATGCCCTCGTTGTAGCGGCGACCCGACAGGACGCGGCCGGTGAACTCGTCGACGATGACGACCTCGCCGTTGCGGACGATGTAGTCCTTGTCCTTGGCGTAGAGCTCCTTGGCCTTGATGGCGTTGTTGAGGTAACTCACGAGCGGCGAGTTGGCCGCCTCGTACAGGTTGTCGATGCCGAGCTGGTCCTCGACGAACTCGACGCCGGCCTCGTGCACACCGACGGTCCGCTTGCGGATGTCGATCTCGTAGTGCACCTCGGGCTTGAGCAACTTGGCGATGCGCGCGAACTCGGAGTACCACTTGCTCGACGCGTCGGCGGGACCCGAGATGATCAGCGGCGTCCGGGCCTCGTCGATGAGGATCGAGTCGACCTCGTCGACGATCGCGAAGTTGTGGCCGCGCTGCACGAGGTCGTCGAGCGAGTGCGTCATGTTGTCGCGCAGGTAGTCGAAGCCGAACTCGTTGTTGGTGCCGTAGGTGATGTCGGCGGAGTAGGCCGCGCGGCGCTGGGCCGGGGTCATTCCGGACAGGATCACGTCGGTCTCGAGGCCGAGGAAACGGTGCACGCGGCCCATCCACTCGGCGTCGCGCTTGGCGAGGTAGTCGTTGACGGTGACGACGTGGACGCCGTCGCCGGAGATCGCGTTGAGGTAGGCCGGCAGCACACAGGTGAGGGTCTTGCCCTCACCGGTCTTCATCTCGGAGATGTTGCCGAAGTGCAGCGCCGCGCCACCCATGATCTGGACAAGATAGTGCTTCTGGCCGAGCACACGGAAGGACGCCTCGCGGGCGGTCGCGAAGGCTTCCGGAAGCAGATCGTCGAGCGTCTCGCCGTCCCGGTAGCGACTCCGGAACTCGTCCGTCCTGGCCCGGAGCTCGGCGTCGGTCAGGGCCTCGAAGTCCGGGGAGAGGGAATCGACATGCTCGGCGATGTGCTTGAGCCGCTTGACCATGCGACCTTCACCGATCCGGAGCAGCTTCGTCAGCGACAGCACTGGTGTGTTCGTCCTCAATCTCGGGTACCTGCACGGACAAGAAATCCGGCCGAGGCCTTGTCGGACCCCGGCCGGATTCCATGGTAGGCGCTGCGCGGGAGTGACCGCGATGGCGAGGTGCCTTCGGTCACTCCCGGCAGTGTCACACGAGCCTGATCAGACCGTAGTCGAAGGCGTGTCGCCGGTAGACCACGGACGGCTTGTCCGTCTCCTTGTCGTGGAACAGGTAGAAGTCGTGACCGACGAGTTCCATCTCGTAGAGGGCGTCGTCGACGGTCATCGGCTGAGCGTTGTGTTCCTTCGTCCGGACGATGCGACCGGGACCGTCCTGGGGTTCCTTCTCGCTGTCGCCGAGCGACAGGTCGGGCGAGATCGCGAGCTCGTCGTCCTGGGCGAGGGCCGCGGTGGCTTCCGCCACGGACACGGGCGTCTTCTCACCGTAGGAGACCTTGCGGCGCTCCTTCGTCCGTCGCAGCCGCGATTCGAGCTTGCTGATCACGGACTCGAAGGCAGCGTAGAAGCTGTCGGCACTGGCCTCGGCGCGTACGACAGGTCCCTTTCCGCGGGCAGTGATCTCGACCCGCTGACAACTCTTTCTCTGACGCCGGTTGCGTTCGTGTTGCAACTCGACATCGAAGATGAAGATCGTCGGATCGAAACGTTCGAGCCGAGCGAGTTTCTCGGAGACGTAGATCCGGAAATGATCGGGGACCTCGACGTTGCGTCCTTTCACGACAACGTCGGCACGGGGGCCTTCCGTGGCGGCATCGGCCTCTGCAACGGAACCTCTGGACTTCGAAGGGGTCGTCACGCGTACCTCCCGAGTTACGGCCGGCGCAGCCCGCGCGCCGGCATGATGTATGAGCGCGAGAGCGCGCTCGCCCGGAATCGGAAGAACAGGCGTTTCCACCCGTCTACCTTGTTGTTTCCGGGTCTGATGGCGACGGTAGTACGTAACGCGGAGGTGTGCCACCGTTCCCGCGCGATTTCACGTCGCGTCGTCTTCCGGTCACCCGGCGGGGCACTTCCGGGCCCGCCCACAGGCTCACGCGTGGGTGATCACGAGCACTGCGCGAGGGTCGAATCCGGCGCGCCGGAGTGCCCGCACCGACTCGCGCGCGGTGGTTCCGGTGGTGAGCACATCGTCGACGACGAGGACCGGGATCGTGCGCGGCAACCCGTCGGCGCGCACCCCGACACGACCGGCGAGGTTGCGCTGTCGGTCGGCTGCCGAGAGCCCCACCGAGTCGCGTACCCCGGCCGCCACATTCAGGATCGGGTGGACGTGGAGGCGACGGTCGTGGGTCGCGGCGGCCCGGGCGGCACGCGTGACGGGATCGCCTCCGCGGGCCCGCGCCGCACGCGCCCGGGTGGGGGCGGGCGCCACGATCATCGGGCCCTCGGGCAGTTCGCTCCATCGGCGCAGCCGCGCGATCGCGACGGCCCACGCGAGCCCGAGCGGCTCGGCGAGATCGCGGCGGGCACGCTCCTTCGCGACGATCACCGCGCGGCGCCGGGGGCCGGTGTACGGGCCCAGACTCCACACCGGGACCCCAGGGTCGACGCGCGGTGCGACGACCACGGGATGGTCGGACAACTCGCGCGCGCACGCCCGGCACCAGCTCGTCCCGGGAGCGGCGCAGCCACCGCACCGGGCGGGCAGGACGAGGTCGAGAAGGGCCGTGAGCACACCGGGAGTGTGCCCGAAGTCACCGACGACCGGAGGTCACAGTCGGCAGGCTCAGCCCGGAAGGACGGGGATGGCCGCCATCCCGGCCAGTCCGGGCACCTCGCGCCAGTACCGGTCGCCCGCGGGATCGCGGTTGTTGAGCTGGAAGACCGTCCGGGAATCGGCGACGAACTCGCTGGCCGTGGACGCCTCGACCGCGACCACCGGAGGGGTGAGGTTGCGGCTCGGGAGTGCGTCGATGCGCGAGCCGTCCACCGCGACCTGCACGACGGGCACGTCGGCCGACGCGCGGGAGACGACGATCGTGTCGGCCGTGCTCCAGTCCAGGGCGAGCGCGGGACCGCCGAGGCCGAAGCCGATCTCGCGCGGATTGGTGAGCGAGTACTCACCAGTCGTGGTCGGCACGACCGTCGCGACGAAGACCCGCCCGTCGATGATCAGGGCGGCGCGGACACCGTCGCGCGACAGGCGCAGCTCGGTGATTCGGCCCCCGAGGGCGCGGATCGCACCCGCTTCGACGCCGACCACGGTGACCCGCCCGGTGCCGGGTTCGCGTACAGCGCGCACCACCGCGGTGCCGTTGACGACCGCCCACACCGAGTTGTTGTTGGGCGACCAGGACGGACGGGTGATCGACTCGCCGTCGACCGCGGGTTCGGCGGCGCCTTCGCTGTAGGCACCGACCATCAGCTGCACGGCCGGCTCCGGTGTGGGTTTCCCGGTGCTCTCGACCGCGGCGACGAGTTCCCCGTCCAGCGACAGAGCGACGGACTGCAGGTCGTCGGCCGTGCCGAAGAAGCTGCGGACGGGCGTCACACCGGTCTCGGCGACGCTCACGAGCGCCCCGTCGAGCAGGGCGTGCAGACCCACCGTCACGCTCGACGCGGCGAGGGGGTTCATCGACGCCACGTCGGCGGTGGTCCACCCGTTCGGGAACCGTTCGTCGAGGGGCTGGCCGTCGGCGAGGAGGTGGTACGGGCCGCTGATGTCTGCGTTGGCGAGGGTCCAGATCACCTGCGCGGCGAGCAGTTCGCGATCCTGCCGGCCCATCGAGCCGACGCCCTGGAAGTCGATGCGGATGCCGCCGAGTCCGACACCGACGTCGGTGGTGCGGCCGTCCGCCTTCGTCACCGAGCCGATGACGGTGACGTCCTCGAGGAGGTTCTTGACCGCGGGCGCGAGGACCTCTTTCGGCCCTTCGACGAGCAAGCCGATCAGCTGCGACGCCGTCTGTTCGGGGGTGCCCGTGATCCAGCGCGGGTCGGGGACGACGGCGTTGCCGGTCGGGTCGAGGAAGTACAGCGAGCGGCGCTGATAGGTGTTGAGGAAGCGTGGGCGGTCCATGATGACGCCGGCCGGCAACCGGTCGATGCGCCACTCCCCGTCCGTGCGGACCAGGGAGAACCGTGCCTCGAATTCCCCGTCGGCGGGACGGTAGATGCCGCCCTCCTCGAGATAGCCGACGGTGCTCGCCCGCACCACGTAGGTGGCGCTGTCGCCGTCGCGTTCCTCGACGAGGACGTCGACCTTGTCGACGATCGTCGCGCTCGCCGCGTCGTCCCAGGACTCGGACATCGCGGGTGTGAGGAACTGCCGGGCCGCGCGGTGGCGGTTGGTCGGATCCGTGCTCGCCTGCAGGAAGTCGCGTAGGAGCAGGTCGGGTTCGCGACCGGGCACGGGTGCGGCGACCTCGGTGGTCGTGGGGCCGCGTTCGAGGGTTCCGATGGCCTGCGGTGACGAGGAATCGGGCAGCGTGGCGCATCCCGACAGCACGAGCCCGGCCACGGTCAGGAGTACGACGAGCACGCCCGCTGCACGCGGAGTCGAGCGGCTCATGTACTGGCTCCTTCGGACGGTGTGCTCGCAGGGCCGGTCGGGATCTCTCCCGTCGACGGCTGCGCCGGGGTGTCGTCACCCGGTGGGGGCTTGCCCTGCACGGCCTTCGCGGCGCTGGGCACGAGTGGCAGGGGGCTGCGACCCACCTTACGTCCGCGTTCGCGCGGGAGGGTCAGCCGGAAGCTGGCGCCTCGTCCCGGTTCGCCCCACGCTTCGAGCTTGCCGTTGTGCAGGTTGGCGTCCTCGACGCTGATGGCGAGACCGAGGCCGGTGCCGCCGGAGCGGCGGACCCGCGACGGGTCGGAGCGCCAGAACCGGTTGAAGACGAGCTTCTCCTCCCCCGGTCGCAGACCCACACCCTGGTCGCGCACGACGAAGGCCGCGGCGGCGTCGTCGGCGCGCAGTCGCAGCAGGATGGGTTTGCCCTCGCCGTGATCGATCGCGTTGGCGAGCAGGTTGCGCAGGATGCGTTCGACGCGGCGGGGATCGACGTCGGCCTCGACGGGCTCGTCCGGCAGGTCGATGATGAGCTCGGTGGCGGTCTCGCGGGCGAGGTGCCGCACGGTCGAGACGGCGGCACGCGCGCACATCCGCACATCGAGTCGCTCGGAGGCGAGTTCGGCGACTCCCGCGTCGTGCCGGCTGATCTCGAGCAGGTCGTTGAGGAGGCTCTCGAAGCGGTCGAGTTCTGCGACGAGCAGTTCGGAGGACCGTTTGAGGACGGGGTCGAGGTCGTCGCTGCCGTCGTGGATGAGATCGGCGGCCATACGCACCGTCGTGAGCGGGGTGCGCAGTTCGTGGCTCACATCGGAGGTGAACCGCTTCTGCAGGTTGCCGTACTCCTCGAGCTGGGTGATCTGCCGCGACAGGCTCTCGGCCATCTCGTTGAACGACATCGCCAGGCGCGCCATGTCGTCCTCGCCGCGGACCGGCATGCGTTCCTTGAGCCGACCGTCGGCGAAGCGCACGGCGATCCGGGAGGCCGATCGGATGGGAAGCACGACCTGCCGCGCGACGATCATCGAGATCGCAGCCAGCAGCACGAGCAGGACCACCGCGCCGACGAGCAGGGTGCCGCGCACGAGGGCGAGGGTGCGTTCCTCACCGCCGAGCGGGAAGACGAGATACAGCTCGAGCGTCGAGATGTCGGAGTCGGTGGGGCTGCCCATGATCAGGGCCGGCCCGGTGTAACCGTCGGGATCGGCGACCGTCGCGAACTGGTACGCGATCTGCCCGTTCTGGACGAAGGCGCGCAGGTTCTGCGGGATCTGGTCGGCGGGCCCGCTCGAGGTGGGGGCCCGCGGTCCGTCGCCGGGGACGATCAGGACGGGATCGAAGGTTCCGGCGACGCCGGTGTCCTGTCCCCCGTCGCTGCCGCGGCTGGTGAGGATCGCCGCGGCACCGTCGAGGCGGACGGCGAGCGACCCGGAGTCGTCGGCGCCCGCGAGTTGCCCCTCGACGAGTGCACGCGAGCGATCCATCTCCTCGGTCGCCGCGTCGATCTTCACTTCGAGCAGTCGGTCGGTGATCTGGCTCGTGAGTACCACTCCGAGCACGAACATGACGATCAACGACAGCGTGAGGGTCGAGGTCACGACCCGCAGCTGCAGCGATCGTCGCCAGGTGTGCGCGAGTCGGCTGCTCATCGACCGCGACCACCTCACCAGCGGCAGCGTCCTACGCGTGATACGCCGCCGAAGCCGGTAGGTTCGGATCACGGCGGTCCGGCCTTGTAGCCGACCCCCCGCACCGTGAGCACCGCCTCGGGATTCTCGGGATCCTTCTCGACCTTCGCGCGCAGACGCTGGACGTGGACGTTCACGAGCCGGGTGTCGGCGGCGTGCCGGTAACCCCAGACCTGTTCGAGCAGGACCTCACGGGTGAACACCTGGCGCGGCTTGCGCGCGAGCGCCACGAGCAGGTCGAACTCGAGGGGCGTGAGCGAGATCGCCTCGTCCCCACGGGTGACCTTGTGGGCGGGGACGTCGATGGTGATGTCCCCGATCGTCAGGACCTCCGCCGGTTCCTGCTCGGTGCGACGCAGCCGGGCCCGCACACGTGCGACGAGCTCCTTCGGCTTGAACGGCTTGACGATGTAGTCGTCGGCGCCCGATTCGAGGCCGAGCACGACGTCGACGGTGTCGGACTTGGCGGTGAGCATCACGATCGGCACACCGGAGTCCGCACGGAGCACACGGCAGACGTCGATGCCGTTCATGCCGGGGAGCATGAGATCGAGCAGGACGAGGTCGGGCCGGATCTCCCGCACGGCGCCCAGCGCCTGGGTGCCGTCCCCCACCACGAACGGTTCGAATCCCTCGCCGCGCAGCACGATCGTGAGCATCTCGGCCAGCGCGGTGTCGTCGTCGACTACCAGAATCCTCGGCTTCATAGCCTCTATCGTGTCACCCCTCGACCGTCGTGAAGCAGATTTGAGATGTCAACGGCGAGTTGTCGCGGGGAGGTCTGCGGGCCTGCGACCTCCCACGGAGACATCCACTGCTGCTGTGCGAGCTCGTCGTAGACCTCACCGGTGCGGTGCTGCAGACCGGTATCGCGCTCGTAGGCGTCGCGATCGCGGTCGGCCTCGGTCGCGGCGCGGTTACGGGCACGCTCCGCGGCCAGGGCCACCGGAACGCGGAGCAGCACCTGCAGATCGGGCACCGGGAGCCCGAACCGTTCGAACTCGAGATGGCGGATCCACTCCACCGCCGGGCCGGTCGCGCCCTGGTTCCGGCGCGCCGCGGTGTACGCGGCGTTGGACGCGACATACCGGTCGAGCAGCACGATGTCGTTGTCGGCGAGCAGCTTCCGCAACTCGTCGGCAGCATCGCGACGGTCGAGCGCCCACAGCAACGCCATCGCCTCGATGCTCGAGGCGGTGTCGCCGTGCTGCCCGCGCAACGCCTCCGCGCCCAGATCGGCGTGGATCGACTGCCCGTATCGCGGGAAGGCCAGCGTCGCGACCTTCCGTCCGGCCTCGCGCCAGGTCTCGACGAGACCGGCGGACAACGTCCGTTTGCCGGCCCCGTCGAGACCCTCGACGACGATCAGATCGCCCATGTGCCCTGTGATCCCGGATCACTCATGCGCTTCGTGTTTCCCGTCGAGTTGCCGGGATCAGTAGCGGTAGTGCTCGGGCTTGTACGGGCCCTCGACGTCGACGCCGATGTACTCGGCCTGCTCCTTGGTCAGCTTCGTGATCTGTCCGCCGAGCGCCTCGACGTGGATCTTCGCGACCTTCTCGTCGAGGTGCTTGGGCAGTCGGTAGACCTCGTTGTCGTACTCGTCGGGCTTGGTCCACAGCTCGATCTGGGCGATCACCTGGTTGGCGAACGAGTTGCTCATCACGAAGGAGGGGTGGCCCGTGGCGTTGCCGAGGTTGAGCAGGCGGCCCTCCGACAGGACGATGATCGAATGACCGTCGGCGAAGGTGAACTCGTCGACCTGCGGCTTGATGTTGATCCGCGTGACGTCGGCGGCCCGCTCGAGGCCGGCCATGTCGATCTCGTTGTCGAAGTGGCCGATGTTGCCGAGGATGGCCTGGTGCTTCATCGCCTTCATGTGCTCGAAGGTGATGATGTCCTTGTTGCCGGTCGCGGTGATGACGATGTCGGCCTGGCCGATGAAGTCCTCGACCGTCACGACGTCGTAGCCGTCCATCATGGCCTGCAGGGCGTTGATCGGGTCGACCTCGGTGACCGAGACGCGTGCGCCCTGGCCGCGCAGGGCCTCGGCGCAGCCCTTGCCCACGTCGCCGTAGCCGCACACGAGCGCGGCCTTGCCGCCGATGAGGACGTCGGTGCCGCGGTTGATGCCGTCGAGCAGCGAGTGCCGGGTGCCGTACTTGTTGTCGAACTTGCTCTTGGTGACCGAGTCGTTGACGTTGATCGCGGGGAACGCGAGTTCGCCGGCCGCGGAGAGCTGGTACAGGCGCAGGACGCCCGTGGTGGTCTCCTCCGTGACGCCCTTGACGGACTCGGCGACGGTGGTCCACTTCTTCGAATCGGCCGCGAGCGAGCGGCGCAGCAGCTCGAGGAAGACCTTGTACTCGGCGGAGTCCTGCTCGTCGTCGATCGGCGGGACGACGCCGGCCTTCTCGAACTGGGCGCCCTTGAGCACGAGCATCGTGGCGTCGCCACCGTCGTCGAGGATCATGTTGGCGGGTTCGCCGGGCCAGGTGAGCATCTGCTCGGCCGCCCACCAGTACTCCTCGAGGGTCTCGCCCTTCCAGGCGAAGACCGGGACGCCCTTGGGCTCCTCGGGGGTGCCGTGCGGGCCGACGACGACGGCCGCGGCGGCGTGGTCCTGGGTGGAGAAGATGTTGCACGACGCCCAGCGCACCTGCGCGCCGAGGGAGACGAGCGTTTCGATGAGCACAGCGGTCTGGACCGTCATGTGCAGCGAGCCGGAGATCCGTGCGCCCTTCAGCGGCTGCACCTCCGCGTACTCGCGACGCAGCGCCATCAGGCCCGGCATCTCGTGTTCGGCGAGCCGGATCTCCTTGCGCCCGAACTCGGCGAGGGACAGATCGGCGACCTTGAAATCGAGACCGTTGACCCGGTCGGCTACGAGCGTGGTGTCAGACACGTGCAGATGCCTCTTCCTGTCGGCAGACGATGTTGGTTCCAGGCTATACAACCTGCGCAAGAAGAGGCCCGGCAGATCGTCCCCCGACGGGATCCACCGCCTTCGCGGTGCATCCGCAGCCGCCTGCCGCGGACAGCGGCCCGTTCGTCAGCCGCGGACAGCGGCCCGTTCGACGAACGGCACGAGCAGATCGGCGAGGTCGGCGGCGACATCGCGCCCCGAGGCCGGGGGCATCGAGACGAAACTCAGCGCGACCCGCACGACGGCGCGCGCCAGGATCCCGGCATCGGACTCGGACGCCGCGATCCAGCTGTGGTGGAAGGTGTCCGTGAGGCGACCCGCGCCCCGCTCGAGAATGGGGGCGGCATCGGTGGTGATCAGGCGCAGCAGGTCGGGCTTGGCCTCCCCGCTCAGCAGGGACTGCACCAGGGGGTCGGCGGCGGATGCCTCGAAGAAGAACGTGAAACCATCCATGAGCGCGGCCCGCGCGTCGCCGACGTGGGCGTACACCGAATCGGCCACGGCATCGACGAACTCGTCGACCAGACGCAACGCATATCCCTGGGCGAGCCCCTGCCGGGAGGAGAACTCCTTGTACAGGGTCTGCCGGCTGATACCGGCGGCGCGGGCGACGTCGCTCATGGTGACCGCGGACCAATCGCGTTCGAGCAGCAGCTCGCGCATCGCGTCGAGGATCGTCGAGCGCAGCAGCACCCGACTGGCCTCGTGGAAGGGAACCCGCGCGTTCGACATGGTGGGAACGCTCTCACGCACGGATGTGCTCGTCAAAGCAACACGGGCAGTGATCCACCGGGCAGCGGTTCACCGGCGGACGATCTCGACCATCTCGAAGTCGGCCTTGGCGGCGCCGCAGTCCGGGCAGGACCAGTCGTCGGGGATGTCCTCCCATCGGGTGCCGGGTTCGATGCCCTCGTCGGGCCATCCTTCGGCCTCGTCGTACTCGAATCCGCACACGAGACAACGGAACAAGCGGTAGTCGGTGCTCACGGGGTGTACTCCTCGAAATCGATCTTCTCCCGGACTCCGCAGTCGGGACACGGCCAGTCGTCGGGCACGTCGGACCACGGGGTGCCGGCCGGAAAGCCCTCCCGCGGAACACCGGTGGTCTCGTCGTACACGAACTCACAGACGGGACAGCGGTAGGACGCCACGATCACTTCCCTTCCGCGGCCGCGGGATCCGATGCTCCGTAGCGGGCCAGGATCTTCTCGCGTCGACGCGGCTCGATGTTGACGCGGGTGAGGTCGCCGTCGTAGTGGTCGAGCACGCGATGGTCCATGACCTTGCGCCACAGCGGAGGGATGTAGGCGAGAGTGATCATCGTCGCGTAACCCGCGGGCAGCTGCGGTGAGATCTCCATGCTGCGCAGGGTTTGGTAGCGCCGCGTGGGATTGGCGTGATGGTCGCTGTGCCGCTGCAGGTGGTACAGGAAGATGTTCGTCACCAGGTGGTCGCTGTTCCAGCTGTGTGCGGGCGAGCAGCGCTCGTAGCGCCCCTTCGCGGTCTTCTGCCGCAGCAGACCGTAGTGCTCGAGATAGTTCACGACCTCGAGCAACGAGAACCCGAAGACCGCCTGGATCACGAGGTACGGCGCGATCGACAGGCCGAAGACGCCGAGGAGCGCCGCATACAGCGCAACGGAGATCGCCCACGCGTTGAGGACGTCGTTGTGCACGCTCCACACCGGCTTGTCGAGCCGTTCGAGGCGGGCTCGTTCGAGGCGCCACGCCGACCGCAGGCTGCCGACGACACTGCGGGGCAGAAATCGCCAGAAGCTCTCCCCGAACCGGGCCGAGGCCGGGTCCTCGGGGGTGGCGACCCGCACGTGGTGACCGCGATTGTGCTCGATGTAGAAGTGCCCGTAGAACGACGGGGCGAGCGCCCACTTCGACAGTCGCCGTTCGAATTCGACCTTCTTGTGGCCGAGTTCGTGCGCCGTGTTGATACCGATGCCCGCGACCACGCCGACCGAGATCGCGAGACCGATCTTCGACATCACGCCGAGCCCGCCGTCGATACCGAGCCAGGACAGATTGTCGGCCGACCAGAGGTAACAGGCGAAGACCAGCGACGCGAACTGGAACGGCAGGTAGAGGTAGGTGCAGTAGCGGTAGAAGCGGTCGTTCTCGAGTTGCTCGAACAGCTCGTCGGGTGGGTTCTCGCCGTCGGGCCCGACGAACAGGTCGAGCAGTGGGACGAGGACGTAGATCAACAGGGGGCCGATCCACCACAGGACCGGGGTGACGCTCTGCAGACCGAGTTCGTTACCACCCCACACCAGGGCAGTGGCGACGAACAGTGCCGTCGGGGGTACCAGCCCCAGAAGCCACAGATGGCGTTTCCGGTCGCGCCACTGGAGATCGGGTCGATCCACCGAATCCGCGGATGCCGTACTCATGTCGGGTCTCCTCATCACCGTCGATGGCGCCGGGCACGCCACCACTCGGTGACGCACACCACTCATATCTTGACTCTAGGCCGTCATTCGTCCGAGGTCTAGACATTTGGAGGAATTTGTAAATCTCACGAAGACGCCTCCGGAAACGACGAAGGCGAGCCCGTGCGGGCTCGCCTTCGATTCGATTCCGTCCCTACAAGGACCTGTTTCAGGACACGTCGGTCACCGATTCCGGTATCTCGCCGAGACGGGCCCGGAAGACCTGCGTGTCTGCGGCAGAACCGTGGACGGTCGGGTTCCGGTCGCACGCCGACAGCCACGCCGAGTCGCCGGGCTTCAGCGTCACCGACTCGCCGTCGCACTCGACGCGGACACCGCCTGCGGTGCACAACAGGATCTGCGGACCGTCGGCACCGACCCCGAGAGCGTCGCCGGCGCCGAGATCGATGCGTGACAGCGCGAACTCCGGTGCCGGGGTCCGGTAACGGCGTTCGATCGGTCCCTGTCCCGGCCCGGTCTCCGCCGAGGCCTCCGGTACGGCTTCGAGAATCGGCACCGAGGCCGCACCGAAGTCGAGCACCCGCAGCAGTTCGGGCACGTCCACGTGCTTCGGGGTGAGACCACCGCGCAGCACGTTGTCGGAGTTCGCCATGATCTCGACGCCCATACCGTGCAGATAGGCGTGCAGATTCCCCGCGTCGAGGTACAGGCCCTCGCCCGGTTGCAGCGTGATGCGGTTGAGCAGCAGCGAGGCCAGCACTCCGGCGTCGCCGGGATAGAAGTCCGCCAGCTGCAGGGCCGTGCGCACCTCCGGAACGAAATCGCGTTCGCCGTCCCGTCCGGCCGCGAGATAGGTCACGCAACCGTCGAGCACACGCGGCAGCAGCGCCGCGAGAGCGGGCGGAGGCAACGTGATCCAGGTGGTGAACAGCGCCCGCAGACCACTCGAATCGGGCTGGCCCGCGAGCAGTCCCACATAGGGGTCGAGTTCCGGCACGGCGAGCGCCTCGAACAGTTCCACGGTCCGTTTCGGATCGCGGAAGCCGGCCAGGGCCTCGAACCGGGTCAGCGCCACCACGAGTTCGGGCTTGTGGCTGGCGTCCTTGTAGTTGCGGACGGGTGAGTCGATCGGGATGCCGAGTGCTTCCTCACGAGCGAAGCCCTCGGCCGCCTGGCCGGCGCTGGGATGCGCCTGCAGCGACAGCGGCTCCTCCGCTGCCAGCAGCTTGAGGAGGAAGGGCAGCCGGGGACCGAACGCCCCCACCGTGCGATCACCGAGGTGTCGCTGCGGATCGGCCGACAACACGTCGAGCAGCGAGTGCTCGTCGCCGTCCGGATCCACCAGCCTGGCGGGATCGGCCGGGTGCGCACCGAGCCACAACTCGGCCTCGGGATGATGGGACGGCACATTGCGGCCACGCAGGGCGGCGATCGCGGTCCGCGACCCCCAGGCGTACGAGCGCACCGCACCTTCGAGTCGGTGCACTATCTCCCCCCTGCCAATCCGAGATATGCGGCCGCCATCTCTGTGCGGACGGTCAACACTGCCACCTGTTCCAGCACGGTCGGAACCGTGCTCGATTCGAATTCTCCGATCACGGACATCAATTCCACATCCGGAAGTGCCGCCGTCCTGCGCTGCGCCGCCGAGCGGTCGGGGTCGGTGCTGAGCACGAACACCCGCGCCGGTGCGATCGGTGCCGGTCCGTCCAGCTCCTCGTCGTGGAAGAACGGGTCGTAGTTCTCGCCGCTCGCGGTGACGACGTTCGTGAGCCGGTCGCGCGCGACCAGCACGTCGCTCAGTGCCGCAGCGCCGGCGACCACACCCGCCTCCTGGAGCAGGGACTCCGACGCGTGCCGGGCGAGCACCGTCGTCGCGGCGGAATCTCCCGCGAACACCACGCGACGCGACTGCATGCGCACCGCGAGGGACTTGGCGGGATTGTGGAAGACCTCGTTCGCCGGATGATTGCGCGCCGCTTCCTCGTCGGCCGTGTCGGCGACCTCGGCGAGCGGCGGGACACCGGTGATCCGGACGGCGCGCTGCAACACGCCGAGCACCGCACAGAACACCGCGACGTGTCGGGCGAGCACGTACCGGGTCTGGACCCGGACGCGCGGCGGCAACGACATCGCGCGACCGGCCGAGACCGCCCGTACCGGACCTTCGTCGGGGGCGTCGACGACGACCTCCGCACTGCGCCGCAGCCCGGCGTCGATGCTGCGCGCCAGCTCGGGATCGCCCGCGTCGTTCCCCGAGACCACCACGACGTCGAGCGCGCCGACCCAGGGCGGGGTGGCAGGGGCGGAGACCAGCGGTACACCGGCCTGTCCACCGAACATCGCGACGACCAGTTCCGCGGCCGACCGGGCGCGGGCGTCGGTGCCGACGAAGACCACACTGCGGGGGTGCATGTCGGTGAGCCGGCCGAGCAGACCTTCGTCGACCGCCGCGGCGACCGCACGCATCTGAGCGCCGCCGAGGGCCGCGCTCCTGAGGATGCCGTCGACATCGGCAGCGAGCAGGCCGCCCGCATCGTCGAAGTCGAACAGCGGTGAGGGTGCCGTCACGACCGCATCACCTTCCTTCCGCCGCCGCGACCTCGGCGAGCCACCTGACCGAGCCCGGCACGCCATGCACCGGCACTTCGATTATTCCCGTTGTCCCTCCGTCTACGCACGAACGACGGAAAGGATCTCCTTCACCAATGCCTCGACCTCACCGTCCGTGCGGGCCTCCACGTTGAGCCGCAGCAACGGCTCGGTGTTGGACGCGCGCAGGTTGAACCATGCGTTGTCGGGCAGGTCGACGGTGACACCGTCGAGCCGGTCCACCGACACCGCGCGATCCTCGAACGCCGCGACGACGGCCTCGGTGCGCTCGGCCGCGTCGGCGACCGTCGAGTTGATCTCGCCCGACGCCGCGTACCGGTTGTAGGAGCTCATCAGCTCGGAGAGCGGACCGTCCTGCGAGGCGAGTGCGGCAAGGACGTGCAGGGCCGCGAGCATGCCGGAGTCGGCACCCCAGAAGTCGCGGAAGTAGTAGTGCGCCGAGTGTTCCCCGCCGAAGACGGCACCGGTCTCGGCCATCTGCTGCTTGATGAACGAGTGCCCGACCCGGGTGCGCACCGGCTTGCCGCCCTGCTCGGCGACGAGTTCGGGCACCACACGCGAGGTGATGAGGTTGTGGATGATCGTCGAACCGGGTTCCTTGGCGAGCTCGCGGGCGGCGACGAGCGCCGTGACCGCGGACGGGGTGACCGGCTCGCCGCGCTCGTCGACGACGAAGCAGCGGTCGGCGTCGCCGTCGAAGGCCAGGCCCACGTCGGCGCCGGACTCGACGACCAGACGCTGGAGGTCGACGAGGTTGGCGGGGTCGAGGGGGTTGGCCTCGTGGTTCGGGAAGGTGCCGTCGAGTTCGAAGTACAGCGGCACGAGATCGACGGGCAGAGCGCCGAAGACGGCGGGGACGGTGTGACCGCCCATGCCGTTGCCGGCGTCGACCGCCACCTTCAGCGGCCGCATCTCCGCGAGATCGACCAGGCCACGGACGAACGAGGCGTAGTCCCCGAGGACGTCCTGCTCGGTGATGCTGCCGCGCTCGCCGTCGTAGGCGGGCACACCCTCGACGAGATCGGCGGAGATCTGCGCCAGACCGGTGTCCTGACCGACGGGCTTGGCACCGGCACGGCAGAGCTTGATGCCGTTGTACTTCGCGGGATTGTGGCTGGCGGTGAACATCGCGCCGGGTGCGTCGAGCAGACCCGACGCGAAGTAGAGCTGGTCGGTGGACGCGAGGCCGATCAGCACCACGTCGAGTCCCTGGGCGGTGACCCCGTCGGCGAAGGCCTGCGACAGCGAGGGGGACGAGGCACGCATGTCGTGCCCGATCACCACACGGTCCGCGCTGCCCTCACTGCGCAACAGGCGTGCGAACGACGCTCCGACCTCGCGAACGAACTCTTCGTCGATCTGCTCTCCGACGACTCCCCGTACGTCGTAGGCCTTGATGACTGCTGACACCGACTCGGCAGCTCTCGCCACTGTATTAGCTCCTGAACTCGACTCGCGCGATGCCGTCCTCCGCGACATCGCACTCGCTCAGCCTAGTGCGAACGGCTCAGGACGTGGGATCGGGAAGAACACGCAGGTGGCCGCGTCGACCGGTGCGTGCGGTGGGAGGCACGACGGCCCGTTGGGGTTCCTCGGCGTCGTCGTCGCTCGAGTCGGAACGGGAACGCTCCCCCAGGCCGGCCTCGCGTACGGCCTCTGCGAGGGCGGTCAGATCGTCCTCGTCGGGGGTGGCCGACGAGAACGCTCCCTCGTATCGGACGAGTTCCCAGCCCTTGGGTGCCGTGATGCGCGAACCGTGCATCTCGCAGAGATCCCACGAGTGCGGTTCCGCGACGGTCGCCAGGGGACCGACAACGGCAGTGGAGTCCGAGTACACGTAGGTCAGCGTCGCAACAGCAGGGTTCTTGCACCCAGGCCGGCAGCATCGACGCAGTGTTCTCACGACTGGGAGCGTAGCGCGCCGGACGCGCCAGGACTATTCGGACACACCGAAAGGGTGGAGCGATTTTCGTGTCGTAGTGTCCATGGCATGGTCCGCGCACGACGTTCCCGCCCTGTGTCGTCCCGTTCCGTGGCACGCCGCGGCAGGGGAATCCGCGGTCCCCTGTTCCCGCAGAGCCTGCCGGCGTGGAAGACCCGCGCCGAGAAATTCGACCTGCTCGTGTTGGGGGCGTTCGCGCCGATCGATGCGCGCTGGCACGACCGCCTCACCAAGCTCGACATCGCCGTCGACGAGGTCCCGAAGATCCGGGCACGCGACCCCGACTCGGTCAACTGGCCGGACGAGGTGGTCGCCGACGGGCCGGTGCCGCTGTCCCGGCTCGTGCCGGCAGGGATCGATCGACGAGGCGCTGCCACCCGGGCGCGGATCGTGTTGTTCCGCCGGCCGCTCGAGGTGCGCGCGAAGGATCCGGACGATCTGACGGATCTGGTGCACGACGTCCTCGTGCACCAGGTGGCCACCTATCTCGGCGTCGAGCCGGAAGTGGTGGATCCGACACTCGGTGAGGACGACGAGGACTGAACGACATCCGGATATGACGAAGGCCGGGTTGCTCGTCCCCCACGGCCGCAACCCGACCTTCGTCGTCCGACTCGGCGTTTCACTCGGTCCCGTACTCCCCGTACCGGGCCGAACCCCTCGTCAGACTATTCCGCGCTTGAGGCGACGGCGTTCCCTCTCGGAAAGCCCGCCCCAGATACCGAACCGCTCGTCGTGGGCGAGTGCGTATTCGAGACATTCGTCCCGGACCTCACACCCCATGCAGATGCGCTTGGCCTCTCTGGTGGAGCCACCCTTCTCTGGGAAGAATGCCTCCGGATCGGTCTGCGCACAGAGCGCACGCTCCTGCCACTGCTCCTCGCCATCCGCTGGGTCGCCGAATCCCGAGATCAAACTCAGGACGGGCACCCCGACGTCCGGGTAGTCACAGACAGCCTCGACTGCAGTATCGCTTCGAGTGAGCTCGAAGCTGTCGCGCTCGCCGGCCATTGTCCCTCCTCACCTGCAGCGCCGAATCATGACCGGGGATCAACCCGCTGCCATCCTTCGAATACTCGTTCGAATGCGGGTTCACCGCAAGGGATCTCGAATTCGATTATCGAATGACATGTATGTGATTAGACACTTCGGGTGTGTCGCGGTCAAGCGGAGCGGCGTTGTTCACATATCATCGGCCGCTTTGCCGAAACGCGTTTCGGACGGTGCGCGACCGGGTAGACGACGCACCGCTTAGGCTTGGGCCGTGAATGTGACTGTATTGGTCGGAGGTGTCGGTGGGGCGCGTTTTCTCTCAGGTTTGCGCCGACTTCTCGATATTTCCCCGGGCGTGGAGCCGAATCCGGACGCGGCACACCGCATCACCGCGATCGTCAACGTCGGCGACGACGTGTGGATGCACGGTCTGAGGATCTGTCCGGACCTCGACACCTGCATGTACACCCTCGGCGGTGGGATCGACACCGAACGCGGTTGGGGCCGCGCCGGCGAGACCTGGAACGCCAAGGAGGAACTCGCCGCCTACGGGGCGATCCCCGACTGGTTCGGTCTCGGCGACCGCGACATCGCCACCCACCTCATCCGGACACAGATGCTGCGGACCGGCTACCCGCTCTCCGCGATCACCGAAGCACTGTGCGCGCGGTGGAAGCCCGGTGTGACCCTGCTGCCGGTCTCCGACGACCGCAGCGAGACCCACGTCGTCATCACCGATCCCGAGGACGGTGAACAGCGGGCCGTGCACTTCGAGGAATGGTGGGTCCGCCACCGCGCCCAGGTGCCCACCCACAGCTTCGCGCACATCGGCGCAGAAGAAGCGAAACCGGCTCCCGGTGTGCTCGAGGCGATCGAGAACGCCGACGCCGTCGTCCTGGCCCCGTCGAACCCCGTCGTGAGCGTCGGGGCGATCCTCGCGATCCCCGGTATCCGCGGCGCGCTGCGCACCACGTCGGCGAAAGTCGTCGGCCTGTCCCCCGTCATCGACGGCAAGCCCCTGCGCGGCATGGCCGATGCGTGCCTGGACGTCATCGGAGTGGAGACCACCGCCGAGGCCGTCGGCCGGTACTACGGCGCCCGCTCGGGCACAGGCATTCTCGACGGCTGGCTCGTGCACTCGACCGACAGTGCCGAGGTGCCGGGCGTCGAGGTCCGATCCGTTCCCCTGCTCATGACCGACACCGACGCCACGGCCGACATGGCCCACGCCGCCCTCGACCTCGCCGGAGTGACCCTGTGATGCCGGACGCCGTCGCCGACCCCGCAGTGCGCGACCACGCGCCGGGCGGCCCGATCGAGATCCTGCCCGTCGCCGGGCTTCCCGAATTCCGGCCCGGCGACGACCTGGCCGAGGCCCTCGCGCAGGCCGCACCGTGGCTGGCCGACGGGGACGTCCTCGTCGTCACCAGCAAGGTGGTCTCGAAGGTCGAGGGACGGATCGTCGCCGCGCCCACCGATCCCGACGCCCGCGACGCGCTCCGACGCCGCCTCGTGAACGAGGAAGCCGTGCGCGTGCTGGCACGCAAGGGCCGCACCCTCATCACCGAGAACAAGCTCGGCATCGTGCAGGCGGCCTCCGGCATCGACGGATCGAACGTCGACAGCGCCGAACTCGCGTTGCTGCCCGAGAATCCCGACGCGAGCGCAGCGGCCCTCCGCGAGCGGGTCGGTGCGCTGCTCGGCGTCCGGGTCGCCGTGGTGGTCACCGACACCATGGGCCGCGCCTGGCGCAACGGCCAGACCGACGCCGCGATCGGCTCGTCGGGGCTTCCCGTCCTGCACGGCTACGCCGGCTCGCACGACTCGCAGGGCAACGAACTGCAGGTGACCTCCGTGGCGGTCGCCGACGAGATCGCCGCCGCAGGCGATCTGGTCAAGGGCAAGCTCGGCGGTGTGCCCGTCGCCGTGGTGCGCGGACTCGACCTGCCCGACGACGGATCCACCGCCCGCGCCCTGATCCGCAGCGGCGAGGACGACCTGTTCTGGCTCGGCACCGAGGAAGCCCTCGAACGCGGTCGGCGCGAGGCACTGCTGCTGCGCCGGTCGGTGCGGCAGTTCGCCGCCGAGCCCGTCGATCCCGAGGATCTGCGCGAAGCGGTCGCCGAGGCCCTCACCGCACCCGCACCCCATCACACCCGCCCGGTGCGGTTCGTGTGGGTGCGCACCGAGCAGGTGCGCCGCCGGCTCCTCGACCGCATGCGCGACAGGTGGGCCGAGGATCTCCACGGCGACGGACTCGACCCGGTGGCCGTCGAACGCCGGATCTCCCGCGGCGCGATCCTCTACGACGCGCCCGAGGTGATCGTCCCCTTCTGGGTGCCCGACGGCGCACACCACTATCCGGATGCCCGTCGTACCGCGGCCGAGGCCACGATGTTCACCGTCGCCGCCGGCGCCGCGGTGCAGGGTCTGCTCGTGTCCCTCGCCACCCGCGGGCTCGGCAGCTGCTGGATCGGCTCGACGATCTTCGCGCCCGAGGTGGTTCGCGAGGAACTCGGGCTTCCTGCCGAGTGGTCGCCGCTCGGGGCGGTCGCCGTCGGCTACCCGCTCACCGAACCGGAGCCGCGCGAACCCGCGGACCCGGGCGACGCCCTCGTGGAGCTGTAGTCGTGTCGGCGCGTTCCCTGCACGCCTCGGCGATCGACCGGCTCACCGCCTGGCGCACCGACTCCGAGGACGCCGAATCGCTGCGGCACACGATGCTGGCGTTCCTCGACTCGGCGCCCGACGGGTGCCTGCGCGAACACGTGCCCGGGCACATCACGGCGTCGTCGATCGTGCTCGACGCCGACCACCGCAACGTGTTGCTCACCCTGCATCCGCGGGTGGGGCGGTGGATCCAGCTCGGCGGGCACTGCGAGCCGTCGGACGAGACCGTCGTCGACGCGGCCCTGCGCGAGGCCACCGAGGAATCGGGCATCGCCGATCTGGTGATCGATCCGGAACTGCTCTCGGCGCATACGCATCCGATCACGTGCTCCCTCGGGGTGCCCACCCGTCACCTCGACCTGCGGTTCCTGGTGACCGCACCCGTGGGTGCCCGGCCGGTGCGCAGCGACGAATCCACCGATCTGCAGTGGTGGCCCGTCGACGCGCTCCCGCCGGAGGCCGAGCACGAGACGATCACTCATATGGTCCGGCTCGCCGCGGCCCGACGGGCCTGAGCCGAGGCGGCCCGACGGGCCTGGAACGACCACGCTCGTCCCGGCGGGTCGCCGGGACGAGCGTGAGGTCGGAACCGGGCCGTGAGGTCAGACCCGGACCGGTCCGAGTTCGGGGTACTTCGGGGTGATGCCGTCGCCGGAGGACACCCCGCGTAGCCGCCGGCCCACCCAGGGGACGAGGAACTCGCGCATCCATGCGCGGTCCGCGGCGCGTTCCTGGGCCCGCGTGAGGACCGGTGCCTCGTCGAACTCCACCGGTCCGAGACCGTGTTCGACGCCGAGCAGATCGAGCACGCGGATCGCCATGTTGTGGTGGCCGGCCGCGGACATGTGCAGCCGGTCGAAGTCCCACATCCGCAGATCGCGATACTCGTCGAACCGCCAGAAATCGACGATGGTCGCCCCGTGCCGGTCGGCGATCTCCCGGACGAGCTCGTTGTACACGGCCCAGCGGCCGCGCAGCATCCCGAAGACCGGTGCCCAGCTGCCGTCGTAGGCCGTCCACATCAGGATGCGGGCGCCGGTCGCGGCGAGCTTGCCGATCGCCTCGTCGTACTCGGCCGCGAGCGCGTCGAGGTCGAGCTTCGGACGCATGAGGTTGTTGCCGCCGGCGTAGATCGTCACAAGATCGGGACGCATCGCCACAGCAGTCTCGAGCTGCTCGTCGATGATCGGTCGCAGCAACCGGCCCCGGATGGCGAGGTTCGCGTACGCAAAGTTCTCCGAGTGCCGCGCCAGCTCACCGGCGACGAGATCGGCCCAGCCGCGCAACCCGTTGGGACGCGACGGATCCGGGTCCCCGACTCCCTCCGTGAACGAATCGCCGAGGGCCACATACCGTTCGAAGCTCACTTCGTCCTCTCGACTCAGACGTCGGTGCTGAAACGGATGCCGCCGTCGGGGATCTTCACCCCGGGCCACACCCGCGCACCGCGCAACAGTTCGCATCGGGCGCCGATGTCGGCGCCGTCGCCGATCACGCCGTCGCGGATCAGGGCGCGCGGACCGACCCGCACCCCGAAACCGATGATGGTCCGCTCGATCACCGCACCGGCCTCGACCCGCGCACCGTCGAAGATCACCGCGCCGTCCAGGCGGGCGCCGGCACCGATCTCCGCGCCGCGGCCGACGACCGTGCCGCCGATCAGCAGTGCGCCGGGAGCCACGGAGGCACCCGGATGCACGAGCGACTCGCCGCGCTGCGGCGGAAGCGCCGGCGACGGGGCGATACCACGGACCAGATCGGCCGAACCGCGGACGAAGTCCTCCGGGGTGCCCATGTCGCGCCAGTAGGCGGCATCGACGTGTCCGTAGACCTTCTTGCCCTCGGTCAGCAGCGCCGGGAACACCTCGCGCTCCACCGAGACCGGGCGCCCCTCGGGGATCTGCTCGATGATCTCGCGGCGGAAGACGTAGCAACCGGCGTTGATCTGATCGGTCGGCGGATCCTGGGTCTTCTCGAGGAAGGCGGTCACCCGGCCGTCCTCGTCGGTCGGCACACAGCCGAAGGCACGCGGATCGCTCACCCGCACCAGGTGCAGGGTCACGTCCGCCTCGGTGCGCACGTGGGTGTCGAGCACGGCGCCGAGATCGGTGCCACCGAGCACGTCGCCGTTGAAGACCATGACGTTGTCGGCACGCAGCTTCGGCAGCACGTTGCGGATACCACCGCCGGTGCCGAGCGGCTCGGTCTCGGTGACGTACTCGATCTCGAGGCCGAAGTCGGACCCGTCGGCGAAGTGCTGCTCGAAGACCTCGGCCTTGAACGAGGTGCCGAGCACGACGTGCTTGATGCCCGCCTCACGGATCCGCGCGAGCAGGTGGGTGAGGAAGGGCACCCCCGCGGTGGGCAGCATCGGCTTGGGTGCCGACAGCGTCAGCGGCCGTAGCCGCGTGCCCTGTCCGCCGACCAGAATCACCGCATCGGTGTGCGGTGCCGAATCACTCGTCATCGTCTCCCCTGTTCACTGTCGTGCCGACCGGAATGTTCTGGTCGGTCCTCCCGTTCCGACGCTCCCGCACGGCCGCCGCGACCGCCACTCGCGATCGCACCGCGAGCCCGGCCCGCAACGCCCATCGCAGCGGCGCCTGCCACCCGTGGGGGTGACGGTCCGCCTGGAAGCGGTAGGCACTCTCGTGATGTGCCGGGAGCATCAGTTCGGGGTGCCGTCCGGCCGCGTGGCCCTTGGCGTGTGTGACCACCGCGGACGGCACGTACACGTTGAGCCAGCCTGCTCGCCCGAGCCGGTCGCCGAGGTCCACGTCCTCCATGTACATGAAGTATCGCGAATCGAAGCCGTCGATCGAGTCGAAGGCCGCTCGCCGCAGCAGCAGGCACGATCCGGACAGCCAGCCGACGGGGCGTTCGCTGATCTCCTCGTTCTCCTGGCGGTAGCGGCGTGTCCACGGATTGGCCGGCCAGACGGTGCCGAGCAGCGCGTGACCGGCACCGGAGGCGAGGGTGGGGACGGTGCGCGCCGAGGGGTAGACGCTTCCGTCGGGTTCGTGGATCAGCGGGCCGAGCGAGCCGGCGCGCGGCCAGCGACGCGCCGCGTCGAGCATCTCGTCGAGCGAACCGGGGTGCCACCGGACGTCCGGGTTCGCGACGACGACGAACTCCGCGGACGGGTCGACCTCGGCGACCGCGCGGTTGATCGCACCGCCGTAACCGATGTTCCCGCCGGTCCGGAGAAGTCGCACGTTCTCGTGTGCCGTCTCGGCGGCCTCGGGAGCACCGTCGGTCGAACCGTTGTCGGCCAGGATCACCTGCGTCGGCAGAACGGTCGCGGAGGTGAGCGAGGTGAGAAAGTTCTCGAGGTGCTCTCCGGGCGAGTAGGTCACCGTCACCACGGCCAGCGTCGATTCCACGCCGGTCACCTTAGCGACCTCGACGGTGTGCGACACCTCACGGGCCGCTTCGTCGGACGTCATCGTGCAGGCGGCACGGTTCCGTCACCGGCGATCGCTGCGTGCAGGGCCTCCCGCCACGGACGGAAGGGTGTCAGGCCGGCACCGATCCACGCGCTGTCGTCGAGCACCGAGTAGGCGGGCCGGGGGGCGGGCCGGACGAACTCGTCGCTGCTGCACGGGTGCACCCGCTCCGGATCGGCACCGATCTCCTCGAAGACCGCCCGGGCGAGATCGAACCACGTCGCTTCCCCGGCGTTGGTCGCGTGCAGGATCCCGCCGGGGATGCCGTCGGCGCGGGAGGCGAGTTCGAGCAGGCCGTCCGCCAGGTCGCGGGCGTAGGTGGGGCAACCGCGTTGGTCGTCGACGACACGCAGGGTGTCGCGTTCGCACTCGAGTCGCCGCATGGTCGCGACGAAGTCGTTGCCGTCGCCGGTGTACACCCAGGCGGTGCGCACGACGTGCGCGGTGGGCAGCGCCTCGAGCACTGCTCTTTCACCTGCGAGTTTGGTGCGGCCGTAGGCCGTGCGCGGGCCGGTCGGCGCGTCCACCCGGTAGGGCTCGGTCGCGTCGCCGGCGAAGACGTAATCGGTGGAGACATGGACGAGACGGGCACCCTTGTCGGCGCAGACGGCGGCCAACACGCCCGGGCCCGTGCCGTTCACCACAGCGGCCCGGTCCTCGTCGGTCTCGGCCGCGTCGACGGCGGTGTACGCGGCGGCGTTGATCACCACGGATCCCGGTGCGACGGCGGCGGCCACGGCCTGCGGATCGGTGATGTCGACCTCGGACGATCCGACACCGCGGATCGGTATCCCCGCCGCGGTGCCGCGGTTCACGAGATGACGGCCGAGCTGGCCACGGGCTCCGGTGACGAGAACGCTACGCACTCGGAGAAGTCTGGCACGCCGGAGTGGTGCGCGCCGGGCGAGCGTTCCCACCAGTAGCCTTCAACCGAGAGCTACCGACGCAGACCCCGTACCAGCCACAGGAGGAGTACCAGGTGCCGCCAGAGCCGCGTCGCCGCACCGGCCGGCGTCCCGACCCGACGGGACGTCGCCCCCGCGCGGGCGATCCGACAGCTGCCGACGGCAGGTACGGGTCGGATCCCGGCCCTCGACAGTCGCGGCGTACCGCCCGGCGCGAGCCGCCCTCCCGCAGCCCCGGAACACCGGCGGAGGCGCGGGTGTACAGCGGCAGGCCGTGGCAGATCGCCGTCGCGATCGCGGCGTGCCTGGTGCTGGTCGTCACCGGTGTTGCCTGGCGCAGCGTCGACGCGCTGCAGTCGTCGTTGGCCTCGGTCCGCGGCCTGGCCCTCGGCGGCGGGGAGGACGGCGCCGTCGACATCCTGCTGGTGGGCACGGACAGCCGCACCGATGCGCACGGCAATCCCCTCTCCCAGCGCGAGCTCGACGCGTTGCGCGCGGGTGAGGAAGTGGCGAACAACACCGACACGATCATCCTGCTCCGAGTGCCGAACGACGGCCGGTCGGCCACGGCGATGTCGATCCCCCGCGACACCTACGTCGAGGTGCCCGAGATCGGGATGTCGAAGATCAACGCGGCCTACGGCGCCACGAAGGCGAATCGGCGCGCCGAGCTCGTCGAAGCGGACGCCGACGCGACGGAGGCGGAACTCGAGAAGGAATCGACCCAGGCGGGCCGGGAGGCGCTCATCGAGTCGGTCGCCGACCTGACGGGGGTGACGGTCGACCATTACGCCGAGGTCGGGCTCCTCGGCTTCGTGCTGCTCACCGATGCCGTCGGCGGTGTCGACGTGTGCCTGAACGCCCCGGTCGACGAGCCGCTGTCGGGTGCCCGTTTCGATGCCGGTGTGCAGACACTGCAGGGTTCGGACGCACTGAGCTTCGTCCGCCAGCGTCACGATCTGCCGCGCGGCGATCTCGACCGGATCGTGCGGCAGCAGGTGTTCATGGCGTCGCTGGCACAGAAGGTGCTCAGCGCGAAGACATTGTCCAACCCGTCGAAGGTGAGTCAGCTGACCGCGGCGGTGCAGCGTTCCGTGGTACTCGACTCCGATTGGGACATCATGGCGCTCGCCACCCAGTTGCAGGGTCTCGCCGGTGGCGACGTGACGTTCTCGACGATCCCGGTGCAGGACATCAACGCGATGACCGACTACGGCGAGTCGGTCGTGCAGGTCGACCCGGACGAGGTGCGCTCCTTCGTGGCCGAACTGATCGGCCGCGAGCCGGACGGCAGCGAGACCACCTCGACCCCGGTGCCCGCTCCCGACATCGACGCGTCGACGGTGACGGTCGACGTCGCGAACGCCGGATCCGTCTCCGGTCTGGCCTCCCAGGTCTCCGCAGCGCTGTCCGAGGAGGGTTACGTCGAGGGCGAGGTGGGCAACTACACCGGTTCCGGTGTGGGCACCTCGACGGTCTTCGGTTCCGACGAGGACTCCGACGAGACCCGCGCAGTGGCTGCGGCGCTCGGTGGTCTCGCCACCGACTCCGACCCCTCGCTCCCCGCCGGCACCGTGCGGGTCGTGCTCGCAGGTGACTACACCGGTCCGGGCTCGTCGTCGTACTCGGGTTCGTCCACCGCCGCATCCGCCTCCGGCATCGGGGTGAGCCCGGCCGGTGACACAGCCACCCCTGCTCCCGCCGCACCGCCCATCGATGCGGGCTCCGACGGCCCGCGCTGCGTGAACTGACAGCCGAGAAGAAGGACATCGTGACCACCCTGACCGACGCACTGTTCGACCCGATCCTCGCCGAAGATCCGGCGGGTCCGCGGATCACCTGGTACGACGACGCGACCGGCGCGCGTATCGAACTGTCGGCGCTCACCCTCGCCAACTGGGCCGCCAAGACGGCCAACATGATCCGCGACCAGTTCGGAGTTCTTCCCGGCGGCCGCGTCGCGGTGCTGCTGCCCGCCCACTGGCAGAGCGCAGCAGTGCTGCTCGGTGCGTGGTGGGCCGGCGCCGAGGTCGTGCTCGAGGCCGACCCCGACGCCGAGCTTGCTCTCGTCACCCCCGACCGACTGGACGAGGTCGACACGGTCGCAGAGGTCGCGGCGTTGTCGCTCGACGCCTTCGGTGCCCCCGTCCGCGACCTGGCGCCCGGGATCACGGACTACGCCACGGACGTGCGGATGCACGGCGACCGGTTCCGGTCCTCCGGTGCGGGCGACGCGGTGCTCGCCGGACGTTCACAGGCGGACGTGCTCACCGCCGCCACCGAGTCGGCGTCGGCGGCGGGTATCGGCAGCGGCGACCGTGTGTTGTCGTCCCGGTCCTGGTCGCAGCCCGACGACCTCGTCGCCGGGTTGCTCGCGGTGCTCGCGGCCCGGGCGTCGCTGGTGCAGGTGAGCAATCCCGACCCGGAGGCCACCGAACGCCGCGTCGCGAGCGAGAAGATCACCGTTCGTCTGGACGGGTGATCCCGCGCTCCTCGCGGTAGCCGCCGTCGGCGAGTCCCGCCTCGATCTCGAACCTGTTGCGGGACCCCGGGTTGCGGAGTTCCTCCCACAGATAGCGCGCCGCGAAGCCGATGCCGTAGCGGGCCCACTGGTCCGCGTGGACGGCTTCGTGGCGCAGCAGCGCGCGCGTGGGCCGTATGCGAGTGAGGAAGACGCCACCGACGGTGGTGCCGCCGCGCGCGAATCCACCGCGCATACCGCTGCAGACGAACAGGCCGAACTCGTCGTCGAAGGACACCGAGCCACCCCAGGCCCTGCCCCACACCGTCGCGAGCGCGGTGACGAACCGCGCCGACGGGACGCCGCGCGATGCACGTATCGCCCTGGCACGCTTCCGATCCCGTCCCGACACGGCTCGAGCCTACGCCGCCCCTGTTCGTTCCGAGTCTCCGCCGGCCCGCTCAGACCTTCGCGGGTACGTTTCCGTCGACGGCGTGGAGATCCTTGCGGCGGACGACCGGGATCGTCAGCGTGATCGCGGCGGCCACCAGCGCGACGCCGCATCCGATGAGCAGACCGGTACGGAATCCGGCCTCGGTCGGGATGCTGTAGCCGGCGGCCTGCACGCTCATCTGCGACAGCACCACACCCACCACGGCAGCCGAGATCGACGTGCCCATCGAGCGCATGAGCGAGTTGACGCTGTTGGCGGAGGCCGTCTCGGACTGCGGCACGGCCGACATGATCAATGCGGGCATCGCGCCGTAGGCGAAGCCGACACCGGTGCTGCAGATCGCGGTGACGACGAGCAGACCCCACGTCGATCCCATGAGGACGACCGACGAGCCGTAGCCGAGCGCGATGATCAGGCAGCCCACGAAGAGCGTGACCTTCGGTCCGCGCTTCGACGAGAGCTTCCCGCCGATCGGCGAGACGAGCATCATCATGAGCCCGCCAGGAGCCATCCACAGACCCATCGCCAGCATCGACTGACCCAGGCCGTAGCCGGTCTCGGCCGGCAACTGGAGCAGCTGCGGGACGATCAGCGACTGCGCATACATGCCGAAGCCCACGACGACCGAGGCGCAGTTGGTCAACAGGACCGGGAGCCGCGCCGCGACCCGCAGATCGACGAGCGGCTCGGAGCGACGCAGTTCCCACCAACCCCAGACCAGCAGGACGACGACGGCCGCGGCGAACAGATCGAGGGTCGTCGAGCTCGTCCACCCCCAGTCGCCGCCCTTCGAGATCGCGAGCAGCAGGCAGGTCAGGGCCGTTCCGAGGCCGAGCGCGCCCACCACGTCGAAGCGGGCGGTGCTGCCGGAGCCGCGCCCTTCGGGAACCACGCGCCACAGCAGGACGAAGACGACCGCGCTCAGCACTGCCGTGGCCCAGAAGAGGGCGCGCCAGCTGGCGTTCTGGGCGACCGCGGCGGCGATCGGGAGGCCGAGCGCGCCACCGATGCCCATCGACGCGCTCATCAGCGCGATCGAGGAGTGCAGACGCTCGGGCGGCAGCGCGTCGCGCAGGAGGCTGATACCCAGCGGGATCAGACCGACGCCGAGTCCCTGCAGGCCGCGGCCGAGCAGCATCGGCACGAGCGTCGACGCCATGGCGCACAGGGCAGCGCCGACGATGAGCGGAACCGTGCAGATGAGCAGCATCCGCCGCTTGCCGTACATGTCGCCGAGGCGCCCGACGACGGGCGTGGCGACGGCTCCGGTGAGCAGGGTGACGGTGATGACCCAGGACGCGTTGGACGAGGACGTGTTCAGGATCGCGGGCAACTGGGCGATGAGCGGCACGACCAGGGTCTGGGTGAGGGCGCCGACGATGCCGGTGAAGGCGAGGACCCCCACCAGCAGGGAGGAGCGCATCTGCTGCGCCCCGGGTGACTCCGACATGAACTACTCCGTGATCGATGAGAAGCGCCGATTGCGCCGGCAAGGATATGTATGGCGCACATGGTATGCATGATGCATATCCGTCGGTCAACGCGGGACCGCCCATACTGGACAGGGACCCATCTAGGAGTGATGAAGCGCACGCATGGACAAGCCGACGCACCTGATCGAATTCGAAATCATGCTCCTGGGGCGGCATCTCACCTTCTTCGGTCCACGCCGCCGCGATGCCGGACACCTCGATCGCAGCGCCTACACGATGCTGAGCCGGCTGTGGGCCCAGGGACCGATGACCATCGGGCAACTCAGCGACGCGTTCGGTCTCGACGCCTCCACCGTGAACCGGCAGACCGCGGTCCTGTTGAAGTCGGGACTCGCCGAGCGCATCCCCGACCCGGACGGCGGTATCGCCCGCAAGTTCCGGATCACGGACGAGGGTGAGCGCCGACTCGACGACGAACGCGCCCGAGCCGTCGAAGGACTCGAGCGCGTTCTGGTCGACTGGGACGCCGAGGACGTGACACTGTTCGCCCGCTATCTCGAACGGTTCAACACCGACATCGAGCGGAGGTCCGGGGCGCCGTGGACCCGACCGGCCCACATCCGCCCGCCCGGCGAGAGTTAGGCAGCCCTCTCCGTCAGCCGAGCAGCTTCTGCCGCAGCGCCTCGTCCTTCTCGAGCACCATCTGCTCGAGACCCGCCTGGAACTTCTCCATCTGCTCACGCAGCGCCGGATCGGAGGCACCGAGGATGCGCGCGGCGAGCAGACCCGCGTTGCGGGCGCCGCCGATCGAGACGGTGGCGACCGGGACACCGGCGGGCATCTGCACGATCGACAGCAGCGAATCCATGCCGTCGAGGTACTTCAGCGGTACCGGGACACCGATCACCGGCAACGGGGTCGCCGACGCGACCATGCCGGGCAGGTGGGCGGCGCCGCCGGCGCCCGCGATGATGACCTTGATCCCGCGACCTGCGGCGTCCCTGGCGTAATCGAGCATCCGCTGCGGCGTGCGGTGCGCCGAGACGACACCCACCTCGAAGCGGATCCCGAACTCGACCAGCGCCTCGGCAGCGGCCTGCATGGTCGGCCAGTCCGAGTCGCTGCCCATGATCAGGCCGACCTGTGCACCCTGTGCCACGTCACTCACCGCTTTCTCCCGTGTGTTCGTTCCAACCGTCGGTCCACACCGCGTGCGAGAGCCAGTGCGCCGCGCGTTCCGCGCGTTCGCGCACGGCGGCGACGTACTCGGGATCGTCGATCGACCCGGACGGCGCGCCGAGCACGTTGACGTGGCCGATCTTGCGGTCCTTGCGCTCGCCCTTGCCGTAGAGGTGCACGTGCACGTCGGGCATCCGGGCGAACAGGTGGTGCAGCCGCTCGTCCATGCTCATCGCCGGCGCCTCGGGCGCGCCGAGCACGTTCGCCATCACCGTCACCGGCGCGATCGGGCTCGTGTCGCCGAGCGGGTAGTCGAGCACGGCGCGCAGGTGCTGTTCGAACTGGCCGGTGCGGGCACCGTCCATGCCCCAGTGACCGGAGTTGTGCGGACGCATCGCGAGTTCGTTGACGATCAGCTCACCCGAGCGTGTCTCGAACAACTCGACCGCCATGACACCGACGACGCCGAGCTCTCCGGCGATGCGCAGCGCGAGCTGCTCGGCGGCGGTGGCGACGTCCTCGGGCAGGTTCGGGGCGGGTGCGATGACGACGGCGCACTGGCCGTCGCGCTGGACGGTCTCGACGACCGGCCACGACGCGCCCTGACCGAACGGGGCCCGCGCGACCATCGCCGACAGCTCACGCGTCCACTCGACCTTCTCCTCGGCGAGGAGCGGGACACCGGCGGCGAGCTGGTCGGCAACGACCTGCTCGAGTTCGGCGTGGTCGTCGAGGATCCACACGCCGCGGCCGTCGTAGCCGCCGCGTGCGGCCTTGAGCACGTACGGATCGCCGAGTGTGTCGAGCGCGGCGCGGGCGTCCTCGACGGAGGTGATCTCCGCGAACTTCGGCATCGGTGCGCCGAGCTCACCGAGCCGCTTGCGCATCGCGATCTTGTCCTGGGCGTAGATCAGGGCCTGCGGCGGCGGCAGCACAGCGACGCCTTCGCGCTGCAGGACCTCGAGGTGTTCGGTCGGCACACCCTCGTGGTCGAAGGTGAGCGCGTGCGCGCCGGTCGCGGCGCGGCGGAGGGCGTCGAGGTCGTCGTGGCTGCCGAGCACCACGTTCGGGCTGACCTGCGCGGCGGGCTCGTCGGCGCTCCCGGCGAGGACGCGCAGCGTCTGGCCGAGCGCGATCGCCGCCTGATGGGTCATCCGCGCGAGCTGTCCACCACCGATCATCGTGACGACCGGCATACCCGTCGTCAGGGTGCGGGGCGTGTCGGATCTGGGGGACGATTCAGGTCTGCCTGTCACGGCTGTCCATGGTGTCACAGCATGTCGTGGCGTCGTTCCGCTGCTCCCCCGCCGAGCGTCGAGGGACCTCCCACCGACCCGCCACGAGCGTGTACCGACGCCGCGGAACGACCCGCGCGGTGGTGTGGGAATGCCGACATGTGCGGTCGGGTTTCGGAAATTCACATCTTCGTTTCGTACACTTCTCCAAGTGACAATCGTCGATGAAGCGTTGAGCAGAGTTCCCCAGCCTTTCCGGGGGCTGTTGCTCCGGCATCGCGAATTGATCAAATTCGCCATCGTCGGTGGCACCACCTTCGTGATCGACTCGGCGATCTTCTACACGCTCAAGCTCACAGTTCTGTCCGAGAAGCCGGTGACCGCCAAGATCATCGCCGGTGTCGTCGCGGTGATCTGCTCGTACATCCTCAACCGCGAATGGTCCTTCCGTAATCGCGGCGGCCGCGAGCGCGCCCACGAGGCGTTCCTGTTCTTCTTCGTCAGCGGTATCGGGGTAGTGCTCTCGTTCATCCCGTTGTGGATCTCGAGTTACGTCTTCAACCTGCGCGTACCCGAGGTGAGCCTCGCGACGGAGAACATCGCCGACTTCGTCAGCGCGTACATCATCGGCAACCTGCTCCAGATGATCTTCCGCTTCTACTGCTTCAAGAAGTTCGTCTTCCCGGAGGAGATGGTCCCGGACGCTCCCCTCGACGAACCCACCGAACAGCTCGACCGGTCCTGAGCAGAGCATCTCGACCGGGCCCGACCGGGAGAAGGTCTAGCGCGGTTCGCGCGTGCCGTTCGGCGTAGGGACGTCCCGATCGCGGGGCGCGCCGAGGAACAGCGCGAACAGTGCGGGCCGGCGTCGCTGCAGTTCGAGACGACCGCCGTCGGCCTCCGCGAGGGCGCGGGCGAGCGCCAGTCCCACCCCGGTCGATCCGCCCCCGGAGAAGCCGCGGTCGAAGACGTACGGCGCGACCTCGTCGCTGACGCCCTCCCCCTCGTCGGCCACCTCGACACACACCGTGACGTCGCCGCGGGTCGCGACCTGCCGCACCGAGACCGTACACGTGCCACCGCCGTGCACGAGCGCGTTGTCGACGAGCACCGCCACCGCCTCACGCAACCGCGAACCGGTCACCGCCGCCCGCAGCGACGGGTCGCCGCGCAGCACCAGTTCCCGTCCCGCCTCCTCGTAGGGGCCGCGCCAGTCGGCGACGACACCGGTGAGTTCGCCGACCACCGACACGTCGGTGCGCTGGTCGGCGCTGCTGTCGCGGGACTGGCGCACGAGGCCGTCGATCGCGGTGGTCAGCCGGTCCACCTGTGCCATGGCCGCCTCGGCCTCCTCCACCACGGCGGGATCGTCGTGGGTGGACAGCTCGTCGAGCCGCAGCCGGATCGCGGTCATCCGGGAGCGGAGCTGATGCGAGACGTCGCCGACGAGCGCGTGCTCGCGCTGCAGGCGGTGTGAGATCTCGACGGCGGCCGAATCCAGCACGTCGGAGACGCGGTCGAGTTCGGGGATGCCGTGCCGCCGGGCCACCGGGCGGAAGTCGCCCTCGGCGAGGCGGGCCGCCCGGTTCGCCACGTCGCGAAGCGGGTCGGCGAGTCGTCGGGCGGTCGCCACCGCGACCAGCGCTCCGGCCGCGACGGAGAGCAGCACCAGCAGGCTCACCGCGGCGAGCACCTGCTGCTGCAGGGTGCGCATGCTCTCCGAGGGCACCTCGATGAGCAGCGAGCCGGACGTCCCCATCGACAACGACTCGACGATCGACGCCCCGAGCACCGGCGTGCCGATGTCCAGGCGCGCCGCGACGTTCTCGGGCGTCGGGTAGACCACCACGGCCCGCCCGTCGGTGGGAACGAGCAGGCGCAGGGAGCTCGTGTCGAGGCCACCGACGACGAATCCGTCGGTGCCCTCCTGGGCAATGATTTCGTCGGCCATGCGTTCGAGCCGGTTCTGCAGGTCGCGGCGGGCGGTGTCCTCGACGAACAGGAACGCCGTGTAGGCGAGCGGGATGCCGAGCAACAGCGCGACGAGCAGCACGGTCGCCAGGACGGCGTTGAGGATGCGGCTGCGCACGCCGGAGACGCTAGTCGGTGTTCAGCCGGAAACCGACACCGCGCACCGTGGCGATGCGACGTTCCCCGGCCGGTCCCTCGTCGCCGATCTTGCGGCGCAACCACGACATGTGCATGTCGAGCGTCTTCGAACCGCGCAGGTCGGCGTCGCCCCACACCTCCTCGAGGATCGCATCGCGGGAGACGACCTGCCCCGCGTGCTCGAGCAGCACGCGCAGGAGCTCGTACTCCTTGTTGGCGAGAGTCACCTCGGAGCCGTCCACGAGGACGCGGCGCGCGGCGCGTTCGAGCCGGATCCCGGCGACGTCCACGACGTCGTCGTTCTCCGGGCCGCCGCGCCGGCGCAGCAGCGCGCGCACGCGCGCCATGAGTTCGGCGAGACGGAACGGTTTGCCGACGTAGTCGTCGGCGCCGGCGTCGAGACCGACGACGAAATCGACCTCGTCGGTGCGGGCGGTGAGCATGAGCACGGCCAGATCGGAGCGGCTCGCCCGGATCTGGCGACACACCTCGAGTCCGTCCATCCCGGGAAGGCCGAGGTCGAGGATGAGCAGTTCGAACCTGCCCGACAGTGCCTGTTCGAGCGCGGCCGGACCGTTGTCCTCGACGGTCACCTCGTACCCTTCGCGTCCCAGCGCACGGGACAGCGGTGCAGCGATTGCGTCGTCGTCTTCGGCGAGTAGAACGGCAGTCACCACGCCAGCCTACGGATCGGGGTTCGCTTTGTCGGGATTACCGGCGGGTCGTGTCGGCACACCTGCGACTCGCGGTCACCAGGCCTTGCGGTGCTCGTGTTCGTCGCGCCGATAGCGGGTGGTATGGCGGTCGTCGGAGCGCTGGTCCTGCGCGTCGAAGGCCTGCCGGTAGAGCAGGGCATGCACCTGCTGGACGTCAGGGATGTCGTCGAACTCGATGGGATCGTCCGCCGCGGAGACCACGACGAGCGTGCCGGTCCTGAGCATCCGGTCGACGAGACCGTGCCGGAACTGGACGTTGCTGATCCGGCCCATCGGGATGTCGATACCCGTGTGGGTGAGCACACCGGTGCGGACGAGCACGCGCCGGTCGGTGACGATGAAGTGCGTGGTGAGCCACCCGACGAAGGGAGGGACGCACCGCCAGCCGACCAGGCCGAGCCACGCCGCGGCCACGGCGAAACCGCACCAGGTCGCGGCGGCGCCGTCGAGCCGGGCCTGGACGAGTCCCAGCAGGAAACCGGCGACCATCGTCGACACGAGAAAGGTCACCGTCGGCAGCACGAGAGACTTCCAGTGCGGATGCCGATGCAGCAGCAACTCTTCCTCGGGTGCGAGGGCGTCCTCCGGATATCCCATACCGCCCACGATGGCATATGTCGGTCTTGTACCGATGCGAGCGGTCGCAGGGTGCTCAGACCGGTCGCAGATGTGTGATGTCGCCCGCAGCGACCGCCACGGCCTCTCCCCCGCCGTCGGGACGGATCACGATCCGTCCCTGGTCGTCGACGTCGGTCGCGACGCCGTGCAGTTCGGTGTCGCCGGGCAGGATCGCGCGGACACGCTGCCCGACCGTGCTGCACCGTTCGCGGTAGGCCGCGGCGAGTTCGGCGGTGTCCCATCCCGCGCGGGCCCACGCCCGGATCCGGTCGCCGAAGCCGGCGAGCAGTGCCTGAGCGAGCGGGGTGCGATCGAGTTCCGTGGCGTCCTCGAGCAGCAGCGAGGTGGCGGTGGGGACGGGCAGTTCGTCGCGCCCGAGGGTGGCGTTGATGCCGATCCCCGCGACGACCGTGGGCACCGGCGAGGTGGCCGCGACCTCGACGAGGATCCCGGCGAGCTTGCGCCCGTCGACGAGGACGTCGTTGGGCCACTTCAGTTGTGCCGCAACACCGGTCACGGATCGCACGGCGTCGACGGCGGCGATGCCGCACAGCAGTGGGAGCCAGCCGATGTTCTGCAGCGGGCACTCGGGCAGCCGCAGCAGGACCGACACGATGACCTGCGCGCCGGGAACACCGTTCCAGGTGCGCGAGTGGCGGCCGCGGCCACCGTGCTGGAACTCGGCGAGCAGCACGCGACGGTCGTCGCCGGTCGCGGCGACGGCGAGCAGATCCGCGTTCGTCGACGCCGTGTCGGCGACGACGTCGAGACGTGTGTAGAAGCCTTCGCGCTCGGCGCCGACGAGGGCATCGCGCAGCGCCGCCTCGTCGAGCGGTGTACGGAGGGCGAGAAGATCGGTCGTGGGCCGGTCGGAAGCCATGTACACAGCCTAAAGTGGACCTTCGCTACCTACCCGCCGGTAGGTCCGGAGCGGTGGTCCGGCCTTCGGGACCTCGATGCAGCGGCCTTGTATGACGATCGCTAAGCTGACTGGCCATGACCACTGTCCAGGAGCCGTCCGCGCCCGAGGCGGCGAGTACGCCCGATATCCACACCACCGCCGGCAAGCTGGCCGACCTGCGCAACCGTCAAGCACAGGCCCGCGTCCCGGTCGGTGAGGCCGCAGTCGAGAAGGTTCACGCCAAGGGCAAGCTGACCGCTCGCGAGCGCATCCAGGCGCTCCTCGACGAAGGATCGTTCGTCGAGCTCGACGCCCTCGCTCGCCACCGCAGCACCAACTTCGGCCTGGCCGACAACCGTCCGCTCGGCGACGGCGTCGTCACCGGCTACGGCACGATCGACGGCCGCGACGTCTGTGTCTTCTCCCAGGACGCCACCGTCTTCGGCGGCAGCCTCGGCGAGGTCTACGGCGAGAAGATCGTCAAGGTCATGGACCTGGCCCTCAAGACCGGCCGTCCGCTGATCGGCATCAACGAGGGCGCCGGCGCGCGCATCCAGGAGGGTGTCGTCTCCCTCGGCCTCTACGGTGAGATCTTCCACCGCAACGTGCAGGCCTCCGGTGTCATCCCGCAGATCTCGCTGATCATGGGCCCCGCGGCCGGTGGTCACGTCTACTCCCCCGCACTCACCGACTTCGTCGTGATGGTCGACCAGACCAGCCAGATGTTCGTCACCGGCCCCGACGTCATCAAGACCGTCACCGGCGAAGACGTCACGATGGAGGACCTCGGCGGCGCCCACACCCACATGGTCAAGTCGGGTGTCGCGCACTACGTCGCCGACGGCGAGCAGGATGCCCTGGACTACGTCAAGGACCTGCTGTCCTACCTCCCCAGCAACAACCAGGCCGCTGCGCCGCGTCTCGCCCCGAGCGACCCGATCGAGGGTGCGATCGAGGACTCCCTCACCGCTGAGGACATCGAGCTCGACACGCTGATCCCGGATTCGCCGAACCAGCCGTACGACATGCACGAGGTCATCCGTCGCCTGCTCGACGACGACGAGTTCCTCGAGGTCCAGGCCGAGCGCGCCAAGAACATCATCGTCGGCTTCGGTCGCGTCGACGGCCGCAGCGTCGGCATCGTCGCCAACCAGCCCACGCAGTTCGCCGGCTGCCTGGACATCGACGCGTCCGAGAAGGCTGCGCGCTTCGTCCGCACCTGCGACGCGTTCAACGTGCCGATCATCACGCTCGTCGACGTCCCCGGCTTCCTGCCCGGCACCGAGCAGGAGTACAACGGCATCATCCGCCGCGGCGCCAAGCTGCTCTACGCCTACGGCGAGGCGACCGTCGGCAAGATCACGGTCATCACCCGCAAGGCCTACGGCGGCGCGTACGACGTCATGGGTTCCAAGCACATGGGTGCCGACGTCAACCTTGCATGGCCCACTGCGCAGATCGCCGTCATGGGTGCCTCCGGCGCCGTCGGCTTCGTCTACCGCAAGCGCCTGCTCGAGGCCGCCAAGAACGGTGAGGACGTCGACGCGCTGCGCCTCGAACTGCAGAACGAGTACGAGGACACCCTGGTGAACCCGTACGTCGCCGCCGAGCGCGGTTACGTCGACGCGGTGATCCCGCCGTCGCACACGCGCGGTCAGATCGTCTCCGCGCTGCGCCTGCTCGAGCGGAAGATGGTTTCGCTCCCGCCGAAGAAGCATGGAAACATTCCGCTGTGACGCTCGGCGGCAGGACCGGGCTCAGCTCGGTCCTGCCGCGACCGTACGGCGTAGCACGTCGCCGACGACGTGCGATGAACCCGAGAGAGGGATCGACATGACAGCGACCCGGTGGGCATCCGATGCCCGTGTGGACGCGTACCCGGGGGGTGCCCTGTGACAGCGACGGCAGAGGACAAGATCATCACCGAGTTCGAGGTCGAAGAGCAGTCGCCCGCGGCCGAGGCCACGGCCGCCGACGACGCGACCGAAGCCGCCCAGGAGAGCACCGCGGTCGCTGAGACCGCGGCCGCCATCCGCATCGTCAAGGGCAACCCCGCCGACGAGGAGATCGCAGCTCTCGTCGCCGTGCTCGCCGCTGCCGCTGCGTCGGCAGGCGACGAGGTGGTCGACACCCGGCCGCCCGAGACCTGGGGCGATCCGACGCGGATGCACCGGCAGTGGGCGCCGTTCTCGCCGTATTCGTACCCGAACCGCGGCTGACATGCCCCGGCTCGTCCTGGCCTCGGCTTCACCCGCCCGCCTCGCGGTTCTCCACGCGGCGGGCGTGAAGCCGTTGGTGCAGGTGTCGGAGGTCGACGAGGACGCACTCATCGCGTCCCTCGGCCCCGGCACGCCACCGGCGCAGGTCGTCACCGAGCTGGCCCGCGCCAAGGCCACCGACATCCTGCCCGTCCTGCGCGAGCAGAAGCTGCGCGACGCCGTCGTCATCGGCTGCGACTCGATGCTGCTGGTCGACGGCGCTCTGCAGGGCAAGCCCGGCACCGTCGAGGCGGCCCGCGAGCGCTGGCGGACGATGGCCGGCCGCAGCGGCGAGCTGCTCACGGGCCATGCAGTGCTCCGTATCCGCGACGACGAGGTCGTCGCGGAGGCCGCCGACCACAGCGGCACCGTCGTGCATTTCGGCACCCCCACCGACGAGGAGCTCGAGGCGTATCTCGACAGCGGTGAGCCGCTCGAGGTGGCCGGGGCCTTCACACTCGACGGTCACGGGGGCTGGTTCGTCGAGGGCATCGAGGGCGATCCGTCGTCGGTGATCGGCATCGGGCTCCCGCTGGTGCGGCGTCTTCTCGCCGAAATCGGCATCTCCGTCGCACGCTTGTGGGCCGAGAACGCCGCGATCCCCGTCGAGGCGCTCGAGAACTGAGCCGTACCCGGCACTATCGGCTCGGGCCGCCGTACAGGGTCTTCTGCAACGAGCCCGTCATCGCCTCGGCCTTGGCCTTCGCGCGCTCGGCATCCACACCGTGGAACATCTCGTCCACGGTCCCGCACCACAACTGCAACCACCGCTCGAACCGGGCGGGGGTCAGTCCGTGATGTCCGTGCAACGCCCGGTGCACCGGCACGAATGCTCCGCGATAGCGGGTCGTGCGGAAGAGGATCTGCTCCCAGAAGTCGCCGACGACCACCAGATGGTCGTCCAGTCCGACCACGGCGAGGACGTCGAATGCCGGCGCGAGCACGGGATCGTCGAGGGCCCGTTCGTAGAACCGCCGGACCAGCAGGTCGATGTGCTCCCGCGATGCGAGCTCGACCGGGGCCGGCCGGTCGGGGTGGGTGTCACTGTGGGTCACGTCCCGTCACGGTACCGCCTAGAATCGACGGCGCACCTGCCACCACAGCCTCAGGAGCCCATGTGCCCGTCGCACCCGATAGCAACCCTTCGTTCGCGGTATACGCCGATCCCAACCGTCTCGTGTCGACGGAGTGGTTGTCCGCTCATCTCGGCCATCCCGAAGTGAAGGTCGTAGAGTCCGACGAGGACGTCCTTCTCTACGACGTGGGGCACATCCCCGGTGCGGTGAAGATCGACTGGCATCTCGATCTCAACGACCCCGTCACCCGCGACTACATCGACGGCGAGCAGTTCGCCGCGCTCATGGATCGCAAGGGCATCCGCCGCACCGACACCGTGATCATCTACGGCGACAAGTCCAACTGGTGGGCCGCCTACGCGCTGTGGGTCTTCACCCTCTTCGGGCACGAGGACGTCCGCCTGCTCGACGGTGGCCGCGACGCGTGGATCTCCGAGAACCGCGACACCACCCTCGACATCCCCGTCGCCACGACGAGCGGTTACCCGGTCGTCGAGCGCAACGACGCGCTGATCCGCGCATTCAAGGACGACGTCCTCGCGCACCTGGGCAAGGGCCCGCTGGTCGACGTGCGCTCGCCGCAGGAGTACACCGGCGAGCGCACCCACATGCCCGACTACCCGGAAGAGGGCGCCCTGCGCGGTGGCCACATCCCCACCGCGGTGTCGATCCCGTGGGCGAAGGCAGCGGCGCCGGACGGCCGGTTCCGTGCGCGGCCCGAGCTCGAGGAGATCTACGGCGACATCGACCAGGACGCCGACGTGATCGCCTACTGCCGGATCGGCGAGCGCTCGAGCCACACCTGGTTCGTCCTCACCTACCTGCTCGGTTACTCGAATGTGCGCAACTACGACGGTTCGTGGACCGAGTGGGGCAACGCCGTCCGCGTGCCCATCGTCAAGGGCGACGAGCCCGGAGAAGTGCCGGCCGTATGAGCATCCCCGCCCCGCTCGCCGAGATCGTCGACGACTTCGCCGCCGTCGAGGGTCAGGACAAGCTGCAGTTGCTGCTCGAGTTCAGCCGCGAACTCCCGCCCCTTCCCGAGGAGCTGGAGGAGGCGGCGATGGAACCGGTACCCGAGTGCCAGTCGCCGCTGTTCCTGTCTGTCGATGCCTCCGACCGGTCTCGGGTGAAGCTCCACTTCAGCGCACCCGCCGAAGCGCCGACCACGCGCGGATTCGCGTCGATCCTGCAGCAGGGACTCGACGGTCTGAGCGCGCAGGAGATCCTCGACGTGCCCGACGACTTCTACGCGTCGCTCGGGCTCGCCGAGGCGGTCAGCCCGCTGCGGTTGCGAGGGATGAGCGCAATGCTCACGCGCATCAAGCGGCACCTCCGAACCTGACGCGGTCATGGAGTTCACCGAGCTCGCCGACTACCGGATCCCCCCGGGGGTTCTCACCGAATGGCTGCCGTGTGCGGCCGAGGACGACTGGCGCGAGGACCCTCGCCCCGCCTCGTACATCCACGAGGCGCATCTGAGGCGCACCTCGGGGGTCCGGTACGGCGGGGGCCGCGACTCCTGGCTCGGCACGGCCTTCGAGGTCCCCGGACCGCTCGACACCGAGCGGTTCCGGCGGACCCTGCAGCGCTGGATCGACCGGCACGAACCGCTGCGCAGCCACGCGCACCTCGACGAGGAGCAGAGCGGCGGCGGTCTGGTGCGGCGCACCGCTCCCCCGGGCCGGGTGTCGGTGCGACCCATCCGGCACGATCCCGCCGATCCCGACACCATCCACGACCACCTGCTCGGTCTGTTCGACGACTACACCACGCCGCATCTGTGGCCGTCCTACGTCTTCGCGACGCTCGAACGGACACCGGACGGGAACTCGGACGGCACGACCGGCACAGCCGGTACAGGCGGCACGACGGGCACAGCCGGTACAGGCGGCACGGAAGACACCGACGATCGGTTCACGGTCTTCTTCGGCGCCGACCACTCCATCATCGACGGGTACTCCGTGGTGCTCGTGGCACACGAGATCTCGGCGCTCTACGAGGAGGAGCGCACCGGTCGCGCCGCCGACCTGTTCCCGGTGGGCAGCTACATCGACTTCGGCGCCGCCGAACGTGACGAGTCCGCGCATCTCGACGACGACGACGAGGCCGTGCAGATCTGGCGGCGGACCCTCACCGAATGCGGCGGCGAACCGCCCGCCTTCCCCCTCTCGATCGGAGCGCGACCCGCGCACGCGACACCCCAGCAGCGACTGTCGGAACGCTGGTTCGACGACGACGAGGCGAGCGCCTTCGCCGCATGCTGCCGACGCGCCGGGACGGGTTTCTTCGCCGGCGTGCTGGCGTGTTTCGGCCGGGCGACGGCCGAGTTCACCGGCGCGGACCGGTTCCGGACTGTCGCGCCCGCGCACACCCGCGCCGGGCCGATCTGGGCGGGTTCGCTCGGTTGGTTCGTCGGCCTGCGACCGATCGACCTGAAGCTCACGGACACAACGGATTTCGAGACCCTGGCGATGCGGGCCGGCGATGAACTGCACCGCACCCGCGCGAGCGCACGGGTGCCGTTCGTGCGGGTGGGTGAACTCCTCGGCGTGCCCATCCGGCCCCGTTTCGTCGTCTCGTACATGGACGTGCGGTTCGTGCCGATGGCGGCCCAGTGGCCCGAATGGAACGCCCAGGCGCTGCGGAGCCGCAGCTTCACCCACGACGTCTACGTGTGGATCAATCGCACGCCCGAGGGCGTGAACATGTCGGCGCGATTCCCCGACAACACGGTCGCGGGCGAGAACGTCCCGAGCCTTCTCACGCGCACCCGCGAACTGATGCACGAGGTCGCGGTGGGTGGGCCGTGGATCGCGCGGCCGGAAACGGCAGCAGTCCCACCTACCGGTGAGTAGCATTGTGCGCTCGAACGGCCGCCGTAATGTATATGGGCATCCGGTTACATCGTCGATCCGATCGGCGCTTAGACTGCCCGTCGACGGAAATAACCTAACGATCGATCAACAGGAGGCTCCGTGCCCAGTCATGCCAGCGCGCAGATCACGAAGGTGCTCGTCGCGAACCGCGGCGAAATCGCTGTGCGGGTCATCCGAGCCGCCAAGGACGCGGGCTACGGCAGTGTCGCCGTCTACGCCGAACCGGACGCAGACGCACAGTTCGTGAAGCTCGCCGACGAGGCGTTCGCACTGGGCGGCACCACCTCGGCCGAGTCCTACCTGGTGTTCGACAAGATCCTCGACGCCGCGGCCAAGTCCGGCGCCGACGCCATCCACCCCGGCTACGGCTTCCTCTCCGAGAACGCCGACTTCGCCCAGGCCGTGATCGACGCCGGCCTCATCTGGATCGGCCCCTCGCCGCAGTCCATCCGCGACCTCGGCGACAAGGTCACCGCCCGCCACATCGCCGAGCGCGCCAAGGCTCCGATGGCGGCCGGCACCAAGGACCCGGTCAAGAACGCCGACGAGGTCGTCGAGTTCGCCAAGAAGTACGGCGTGCCGGTCGCGATCAAGGCCGCCTTCGGCGGTGGTGGACGCGGCATGAAGGTCGCGCAGACCATCGAGGAGATCCCCGAGCTGTTCGAGTCGGCCACCCGTGAGGCCGTCGCCGCCTTCGGTCGCGGCGAGTGCTTCGTCGAGCAGTACCTCGACAAGGCCCGCCACGTCGAGGCCCAGGTCATCGCCGACCAGCACGGCAACGTCATCGTCGCCGGCACCCGCGACTGCTCGCTGCAGCGTCGCTTCCAGAAGCTCGTCGAGGAGGCCCCCGCGCCGTTCCTGACCGACGAGCAGCGCAAGCGCATCCACGACTCCGCCAAGGCCATCTGCCGCGAGGCCGGTTACTACGGCGCCGGCACCGTGGAGTACCTCGTGCAGGGCGACACCGTCTCCTTCCTCGAGGTCAACACCCGCCTGCAGGTCGAGCACCCGGTCACCGAGGAGACCGCCGGCATCGACCTCGTGCGTCAGCAGTTCCGCATCGCCAACGGCGAGAAGCTCGAGCTCACCGAGGACCCGACCCCGCGCGGCCACTCCTTCGAGTTCCGCATCAACGGTGAGGACGCCGGTCGCGGCTTCCTCCCCGCCCCCGGCCCGATCACCGTCTACAAGGAGCCCACGGGCCCCGGCGTGCGTGTCGACTCGGGTGTCGTTCAGGGCGACGTCATCGGCGGCCAGTTCGACTCGATGCTCGCCAAGCTGATCGTCACCGGTGAGACCCGCGAGCAGGCGCTGCAGCGCGCTGCCCGCGCGCTGGCCGAGTTCGAGGTCGAGGGCCTGGCCACGGTCATCCCGTTCCACCGCCACATCGTCGAGAACCCGGCCTTCGTGGGCGACGGCGAGAAGTTCGACGTCTACACCAAGTGGATCGAGAACGAGTGGGAGAACACCATCGAGCCGTACACCGGTGGTGCCCCGATCGAGGACGAGGACGAGGCCCTGCCGCGTCAGAACGTCGTCGTCGAGGTCGGCGGACGCCGCGTCGAGGTGTCGCTGCCCGGCCAGTTCTCGCTCGGCGGTAACGGCGGCGGTGCCGGCGCGATCCGCAAGAAGCCGAAGCCCCGCAAGCGCGGTGGCGGCGGCGCGGGCAAGGCGTCGGGCGACGCGGTGACCGCACCCATGCAGGGCACCGTCGTCAAGGTCGCGGTCGCCGAGGGCCAGGAGGTCGCCGAGGGTGAGCTCATCGCCGTGCTCGAGGCCATGAAGATGGAGAACCCGGTCAACGCCCACAAGGCGGGCGTCGTCACCGGCCTCGCGGTCGAGCCGGGTGCCGCGGTCACCCAGGGCACCGTGCTCACCGAGATCAAGTAGGACCCCGCCCGAGCAACGCTCGGGTAATACGGCCGACGGTCCCCCGCATCGTTCACGATGCGGGGGACCTCGCTGTATCGAGCTTGTCGCGGCCCGGCTCATGCGCGCGAAAACCACTAGCCTGGAGTCATGGCCGACCGCCCCGATATCCGCATCGGCACCGCCGAGCGTGAAGAAGCTGTAGCGCTGCTCGGCGAGCATTTCGCCGCGGGCCGTCTCAGCCTCGCGGAGTTCGACGAGCGGGTCGCACTCGCCACGCAGGCCACGGTGCGCGGCGACCTGATCCCTCTCTTCGCCGACCTACCGTCGGCGCCGGCCGCGATGGCCTCGACCGGGCCGCGGGATCTGGCGGAGCAGCTGCTCACGCTGGTTCCGTTCATCCTGGTCGCGCTGCTCGTGATCGTCGTCTTCCGGCATCCGATCGCGCTGCTCATCGCCTTCGGTGTGCTGTTCGTCGCGGGTCGCCGGGCCTACCGACTCCTCGGCGAGGGCCGCGGGCCGTCCTGACCTCGCGGTGCCCGGCCGCGTCCTCCTGCCGTCGCGGAGATCCTGTAGTGGGGATCACAGCCCTTCGCGGGGTGCCCGTGCCTGTCGCCGGTCCGACCGCACAGGTTAGTGTGGCCGGCATGCCCGAACACCCCGACATCCGGATCGGCAACGCAGAACGCAGTGAGGCGCTCGACCTGCTCGGCGAACACTTCGCGCTCGGCCGGCTGACGCTGTCGGAGTTCGACGAACGCAGCGCGAAGGCGTCGGCCGCGACGACGCGGGGCGATCTCCAGGTGCTGTTCACCGACCTGCCCGCCCACGTCACGGAGCTGCCCACGACGACCCGCGACGACCTGCCGGTGATCACCCCGAGGAAGGATCCCGAGCGTCGGCGCGAGATCGTGATGGGGCTGACCCCGCTCGTCGCGCTCGTGTTGTTCTTCACGTTCGACACGTGGTTGTTCTTCCTGTTGATCCCCGCTGTGGGCATCGTCCTGTTCGCCGGTCGCGACCGGCACGGGCACAGCACCGACGACGCCGACACCCACCGTGGTGAGAACAAGAACGCCTGAACCGTGCCCTCCACGCTCCTCCGGCACCGCGCTCTGCCCCTGGTCCTCGCGGTCGTCGTCATCACCGCGATGCTGCTCTCTCCCGGCGGTACCGTGCCGAGCGGTCCTCCCCATGCCGACAAGGTCACGCACGCGGTGATGTTCGTGGCCCTCGCGCTGTGTTCCCGCTACGCACGGATCTCTCCCGTCGTCACCGTGGTGTGGCTGGGTCTCTACGGCGTGCTGACGGAGATCCTCCAGGCCACCGTCGCGGTCCGGCGCTCCGGGTCGTTCTGGGACTGGTGCGCCGATCTCGCCGGCGTCGCGATCGGCCTCGCCGTCGCGGCCGCCGTCGGCTCGCGTTCCCGCACGCGGTCGAGACCGTAAGCAGCAACCCGTGATTCGTCACAAGACCTGACGCTGGTAGCCTCCTCCGCGCCGACAGTCCGACGGGGGATCGGACGGGCTGTTCACGGGGGAACGAATGTCGCAGGAACAGGTCGCGGACGCACTACCGACGGTGCTCCCGCCGTATCTCTATCTACCGTGCGCGGAAGCGGTCCCGGATCCGGCCGATGCCACCGTCGACTATCGATATCTCAGCGACGGCCGCATCGCCCTGCTCGCCTACACGGCACTCGACCGTCTCCACTCCTGTTGCGGCGCCGGCCAACCGTGGCTGGCGTTGCCCACGCACGTGCTCCCGCGACTGCGTGAGGCACAGCCGTGGGATTCGCTGCTGCTCGACGTCCCGATACCCGAAGCGGAACGCCGACACCCGGCCTCCGGAGACGGGAGATGAGCCTGTACGTCGATCCCGCCGAACTCGATCGGGCCGCAGGCATCTACACGGGTGCGGCCACGGACACCGCGGCTCTCGTCGACACCTGCCCCACGAGCGTGGACGCGGGTCTCGCGACCGGCCCGCTCACCGGCATGATTGCCCAGATCGTCACCGACCTCGCCGGCATGGTCGAGGTGCTCGGCGGAACGGGTGGCCTGCTGACGACCACGGCGCAGACGTACCGGGACGCCGACGACGAGGCCGCCGCCGCGCTCGTCCGGACCTGGTCGGAGTGACCGTGCCGATCGATACTTTCATCGCAGGCAACCCCACCGATATCCGACGGGTCGAGGACTGGATCCGCACGACGCTGGGCACCACGATCACGAGCGTCGCCGACGCCGCGGCCCGGGCGCGGCGCATCGCCGACGACGCCTGGGACGGCGACGCTTCCGAGACCTACCTCGACAGGTCGAGCGAACACGTCCACGACATCGACGATTTCCACGAGCAGACATCGAAGACCGCCGATATCTTCGCGGGCCTGGCGGGTGAACTGTCGCACGCCCTGTCCGACATGGCCGACATCCGCGCTCGCGCCGTGGCCGCGGGATTGCCGGTCGTATGCAACACGATCGGTAATCCTCCCCCGGGTGACGACGAAGCCGCTTTCCGGAGGACCTCGGCATATCAAGATGTGAGTGACGCCGCCGAGGCGGTGCACGCTCGCTGGTCCGTCGCAGTCGCAACCGCCACGAACACCTGGACCGGACACCCGTGGTCCGCGTCCTTCCTCGTGAGCACCGCGCTCGACTACGTCGACAAGACCCTGCAAGGCAGGATCGCGGACCTCCTCACCATGCGCCAGCACCTCCGGACCGAGGCGATCCGTGAGATGGAGCGATTTCTCACGCTTTCGCCGGACACACCCTACGACGAGCTGCGACGCCTGTTCGGTTGTGCGCGGGAACCACTCGACGATCTGGTGGCGACCATCGGTCGCCTCGACGACATGGCGTCGATGTCCCGGACAGCCGGCCGAGCCGCGGGGGCCATAGGTCTCGTCGCCGGTGTAGGGCTCGACTATTTCGCGGGTGGTGAGTCCCTCGAACAGGCCGTGGTATCCAACGGCCTCGGTCTCGGAGCATCGATAGCCGCCGGTTCCGCGGCAGGTGCGATGGTCGGGTCGATCGTTCCGGGCGCCGGCACGGCGTTCGGAGCGGCGGTCGGCGCGGGAGTGGGGACGGCCGCCGGAATCTTCACATCGGGAGCGGTCGACAACCTCTACGAGTCGAGTACCAAGTCCGCGTGGAGAGCGATAGACGCCGGTTGGGAAGAAGTCGAAAGTGCCGCCGCAGCTACCGGAAAGTTGGCCGGCGCCACCGTCGGTGGAACGTTGCGCCTGGGAAGAGGAATACTCGATGCCGTCTTCTGATCGTCCCGATCTCCGGACTTACGGGGATCCTCGAGCCACCCCCGTCCTCGTGTTCACTGCCCTCGTGGGTCTGTTGTGCCCGCTGCTGATCGTCGCGGCCATGATCGAACGGGTGGCGGCAGGACTACCGTTCGCGTTTCCCGACGCTACGGCCTTCCTCCTGACACTGGGCGCAACCATCCTGATGTATCCGGTGCTCGGTGTCCTCATGTACAGCCCCCGGATCAGCGCTGATCACATCGTCGCGGGCTCCGAGAGTTCTCAGCCGGTTCTCCTTCTCCGGCAATCTCCCGCGATATTCTGGAGCGCCGTCATTCAGATCGGGACATTCACGCTCATGCTCCTCGTGATCATCTGGGTCAGCGACGGGTCTCGGGAACAGCTGTCCGGAAGCATCGTCCTGACCGTGCTCGCATGCGCATGGCAGGTCGGCTACTGCTTCCTCATCGTCCGACACAAACTACGCCCCGGTTACATCGCACTCTCCGCCGAGGGAATCCGCTTCAGCGATCACGCCACGCACACCTGGATCCCCTGGGAGGCAACGGCGTCCGGAGTACTGGCCGATCCCCTCTATGTCGTCGTGCCGGCCCTACCGGCGCGTGGCGCCACCACGAGTTCGCGGGTTCCACTGCCATGGCGGATCATCGACGATCGCAAGGACGGCGACCTACGTCCTTCATCCCGGCGCCGCCCCGGGCACACTGCCCGCATAGACCGGCGCCGGTTCGAGATCGCACCCGAACTCCTCGACGCCGTGCTCGACCACTATCTCCGCGACCCCGACGCCCGCGCCGAACTCGCCGATCCCGACGCTGTCGCACGCCGAGTCGACGAGCTGCGCTCCTACGCACCCGGACCGCGGTGGCGACGCTACGGTCCGGTCCCCGTGCCGACCCTGAGCACGCCGGCGCCGAGGTGACGGTCAGGCGGTCGCGTCCGGATCGACGAGCCGGGTCCGCAGGGCCTGCAGGGTGTCGTCGTCGAGACCGAGTCCGGCGGCGAAGTACTGCTCGATGGTTCCGTAGCGTGACAGCGCCTCGTCGATCGCCACCTCGAGGTACTCGCGGCGCACCCCGAGCAGGGGCGTGAGCAGATCCGGGTCACCGCCGAGCGATGCGAACCGGGCAAAGAAGTCGTCGAAGTGCGGGAGCAGTTCGTCGTTGGTGCGGAGATAGTCGGTGAACACGGCCTCCTGGTCGGCGCCGGCGAACAGGAGCAGCGACGCCGCCGCCCACCCGGTGCGGTCCTTGCCGGCACTGCAGTGCACGAGCCCCGGAACGTCGCCGTGCGCGACGGTGTCGGCCAGGGTCCGGTACGACGCCACTGCGCTCGGAAGAGTGACGAAATCGCGGTAGCTCTGACGTAGGTAGTCGGTGGCGCGACCGTCCCCGAGTATCTGCGACACCAACTCCGGATTCGACACGAGTTGCGGCAGCGCCGCCGCGATCGATCCACCTTCACGATCAGCGAGGACGTCGAGGCCGAGGTGCCGGGCGCCGTCGGGGACGCGATCGGGACGGGCCTGCTGCTCCTCGAGCGTGCGCAGGTCGAAGACCGTCGCAATACTCAGGGCATCGAGGGTCTCGAGGTCGGTGTCGGTCAGGCGGCTGAGGTCGGTGGAACGGAAGACCACCCCGGTGCGGACCACGCCGCTGAACGAACTACGGCAACCGCCGATGTCCCTCAGGTTGGCGAGCGACGGAATCGCGAAGGACTCGCCGCCGGTCACGGTCTCGTCCAGTGAATCGGCCATATCCGACAAGCTACCGCCTGCGGCCCCGAACAGGGGGACCCGCCCCGTCATTCGTACTGCGAGGTCACCCTGTCGAGCGCGTCGAGCGCCTCGTCGAGCTCGTGGGTGGTGACGATCAGCGGCGGCCGGAAGCGGATGCCGCGCGTGCCTGTCCCGATCACGAGGACGTGCTCGTCGCGGTACAGCCGTCGCAGCACCTCGTCGCGGATCTCCGGAGTCGGGAGGTCGACCGCGCACATCAGTCCGCGTCCGCGCGGCTCGGTGACGACCGGTCGTCGCGCGGCGATCTGCTGCAACCCCGACAGCAGGTGCGCTCCGCTCAACCGGGCACGGTCGATGAGCCGGTCGCGCTCGACGACCTCGAGGATGCGGCGGGCCCGCACCATGTCGGTGAGATTGCCGCCCCACGTCGAGTTGATCCGCGAACTCACGGCGAACACGTTGTCGGGCACCTCGTCGATACGTCCGCCGGCCATGATCCCGCACACCTGCGTCTTCTTGCCGAAGGCGACGATGTCAGGGGTGACGCCGAGCTGCTGGTAGGCCCACGCGGTGCCGGTCGTGCCGGCGCCGGTCTGCACCTCGTCGAAGATCACCAGGGCGTCGTTCTCCCGGCACAACCGCGCGATCGCCCTGAAGAACTCGGGACGGAAGTGGTGGTCGCCGCCTTCCCCCTGGATCGGTTCGGCGATGAAGCACGCGATGTCGTGCGGACGTTCGGCGAAGGCGCGGCGTGCCTGTTCGAGGGCCATCTCCTCGGCCGCGGCGACGTCGCGTCCCTCGGTGAGATAGGGCGCATCGATCCGCGGCCAGTCGAACTTGGGGAACCGGTCGGTCTTGACCGGATCGGTGTTGGTCAGCGACAGCGTGTACCCGGTGCGGCCGTGGAACGCCTCGGTCAGGTGCAGCACCGATCCGCCCAGGTGGGCGGGCAGACCGCGGGCCTCGTTGAGACGGCTCTTCCAGTCGAACGCGACCTTGAGCGCGTTCTCCACGGCGAGCCCACCACCGTCGACGAAGAACAGGTGCGGGAGAGCCGGGTCGCCGAGAACGCGCACGAAGGTCTCGACGAAGCGCGCCATGGGCACGGTGTAGATGTCGGAGTTGCTGGGCTTGTTCGCCGCGACGGCGGCGAGTTCGTGCGCTGCCTCAGGATCGGTCAACGCAGGATGATTCATTCCGAGCGTGGACGACGCGAAGAACCCGAACATGTCGAGCCACGTGGTTCCGTCCCGGGCGTCGACGAGGCGTACTCCGCGGGAACGGTCGAGATCGAGGACGAGGTCGAAACCGTCGGCGAGCATGTGCCGGTCGAGGATGCTGTGTACCCGGTCGGGGGCGAGATTCTCGGCACCGTCCGGGTTTCGGAATGCAGTGCTCATGACCCCACCGTACGCGATAATCAACGGGACAAACCCGGTATCACAGCAACACTTACGGTGTAGGGGCCTATCGTTCGTAAAATGTTTGCAGAACGACGGTGCTGCGGGTGGCAACGTTCGCGGTCGCGCGGATCTCCTGCAGCAACCGCTCGAGAGCGCGAGGAGACTCGACACGCACGAGGAGGATGTAGCTTTCGTCGCCCGCCACCGAGTGACACGATTCGATCGCGGAGATGTGCCGGAGGCGGGCCGGTGCATCGTCGGGTTGCGACGGGTCGAGAGGGGTGATCGCCACGAACGCCGACAACATCAGCCCGAGCGCTTCGGGATCGACGCGCGCACTGTATCCGCGGATCACGTTGCGCGCCTCGAGTCGGCGCACCCGCGACTGCACGGCCGAGACGGACAATCCTGCCTTCTCGGCGAGCGCCGCGAGCGTCGCACGACCGTCGGCGACCAGTTCGCGCAGCAGCATCCGATCGATGTCGTCCAGCGACTCCTTCGACGAGTCGTTTCTCGAGGATTCGGGCACCAGCGCAGGGTATCCGAGCAGTAAAGGAGCTCACCGATGAATGCGACCACCGATCTCGCCGATCGCGCGGCGACCGCCCTGAGGCAGTGCGGTGTCGGCGCCCTGTCCGACGACGGGGCGCTCGCGGTGACCAGCCCGATCGACGGCAGCGTGATCGGACACCTTCCGGTCCACTCGACTGCCGAGGTCGACGCGACGATCACGGCGGCGGCACAGGCCTTCGAACAATGGCGCGACGTCCCCGCTCCGGTGCGCGGCCGCGTGGTGCGACGGCTCGGGGAACTTCTCGTCGAACACAAGTCGCATCTCGCCGAACTCGTCACTCTCGAGGCCGGGAAGATCCCGTCGGAGGCCGCGGGCGAGGTGCAGGAGATGATCGACGTCTGCGAGTTCGCCGTCGGTCTGTCGCGGCAGCTCTACGGACGGACGATGCCGTCCGAGCGCCCCGGGCACCGGCTCATGGAGATCTGGCATCCGCTCGGCGTGGTGGGCGTGATCTCCGCGTTCAACTTCCCCGTGGCCGTGTGGTCGTGGAACACCGCGATCGCGCTGGTGTGCGGCGACCCGGTGGTGTGGAAGCCGTCGGAGACCACCCCGCTCACCGCGCTCGCCTGCGACGCGCTGCTGCGCCACGCCGCCACCGATGTCGGCGCCCCCGAAGGGCTCCACCATCTTCTCCTCGGCGACCACACGGTGGGTGAAGCGCTCGTCGACGACCCTCGAATCGCGCTGGTGAGTGCGACCGGCTCCAGCCGGATGGGGCGGATCGTCGGGCCGCGCGTCGCGGCCCGGTTCGGCCGGAGCCTGCTCGAACTCGGCGGCAACAACGCGGCGATCGTCGCTCCGTCCGCCGATCAGGATCTCGCCGTCCGGGGCGTCGTGTTCGCGGCCGCCGGAACGGCGGGCCAGCGCTGCACCACCTTACGTCGGCTGATCGTGCACCGGTCGATCGCCGACGAGTTCGTCGATCGCATCGCGAAGGCGTACTCGGGTCTGCGGGTGGGGAATCCGCTGGACGAGGGTGTCCTCGTGGGTCCGCTCATCTCGGAACGGTCCTACGAGGCGATGACCGCGGCGCTCGACCGCGCGCAGGCCGACGGGGGCACGCTCGTCGTCGGCGGCGACCGAGTGGAGGTCGCCGGTGGTGGCGTGTACGTCTCGCCCGCGCTGGTCCGGATGCCCGCGCAGACCGAGGTGGTGCGCGAGGAGACCTTCGCCCCCATCCTGTACGTCCTCGACTACGACGATCTCGACGAGGCGATCGCCCTGCACAACGGTGTACCGCAAGGACTCTCGTCGTCGATCTTCACACTCGACCAGCGGGAGGCCGAACTGTTCCTCGCTCGATCCGACTGCGGTATCGCCAACGTCAACATCGGCACCTCGGGGGCCGAGATCGGGGGTGCCTTCGGCGGGGAGAAGCACACCGGCGGTGGGCGCGAATCCGGATCGGATGCGTGGAAGGCGTACATGCGGCGGGCGACGAACACCGTCAACTACTCGACGGAGCTGCCGCTCGCCCAAGGTGTCGAGTTCGGCTGATCCGAACTCGGGGTCCGGGTGGCTAATGGTTGCGCAGTGCGTCGATCAGCTCGTCCTTCTTCATGTCGGAGTAACCGGTCATGCCCAGTTCCTTCGCGCGCTTCTTCAGGTCGTCGACCGTCCAGTCGTCGTAGGAGCCGGACTTGCCGCCCTTCTTCCCGACCTCCGACTTGCCCTCGTTCGCAGCGGCATTGGAGATCCGGGCTGCCTTCTCCTTCGAGGCGCCGTCCTCGCGCAGCTCCTCGTACATCTTCTCGTTCTTGATCGACGGGTTCGGCATCGTCTTCTCCTTCCATGGTCCTTCCGCACGGGTACCCGACGACACTGCGCCCAATCAGAGGATATGTGGCCTGTGACACATCCTGTGGTAGACCTTGGGCATGTATCCAGGGAATTTCGTCGCCACCACGCCCGACAAACCCGCGATCATCCGCCCCGCCACCGGGGAGTCGCTGACCTATCGCGAACTCGACGAACGCTCGATCCGGCTGGCGAAGTACCTGAGGTCCCTCGGCCTCGAACGCGGCGATCACATCGCCCTGATCTCGAACAACGACCTGCGGGTCATGGAGGTCTACTGGGCAGCGCTGCGCTCGGGCCTCTACATCACCGTCGTCAACTGGCACCTGACCCCGGCCGAAGCCGCCTACATCGTCGACGACTGCGGCGCGAAGGCCCTCGTCGTGTCGGCGCAGGCCGTCGGTGCGGTCGACCTGTCCCCCGGCGCGTATCCCGGCGTCACCCACCGGTTGGCGTTCGGTGGGTCGCCGGCCGGTTTCGAGGAGTACGACGCCGCGCTCGCCGGTTTCGACGCGACACCGCTCGACGACCAGCCCCGGGGCCAGGACATGCTGTACTCGTCGGGCACCACGGGCCGGCCCAAGGGCATCAAGCCGAAGCTCCCTGACGGGCAGGTCCAGGACATCCCCGACCCCTACACGGCGGTCTTCGCCCCGATGTACGGATTCGACGACAGCACCGTCTACCTGTGCCCTGCACCGCTGTACCACGCTGCGCCACTGCGCTTCTGCGGCACGATCCAGTCGGTCGGCGGCACCGTGATCCTCATGGACCACTTCGATCCCGAGGAAGCGCTCGCGCTCATCGACCGCTACTCGGTCACGGCGAGCCAGTGGGTGCCGACGATGTTCGTCCGGATGCTCAAGCTCCCCGAGGAGATCCGCGCGAAGTACGACGTGTCGAGCATGAAGGTCGCGATCCACGCCGCGGCGCCGTGCCCTCCCGAGATCAAGCGGGCGATGATCGAGTGGTGGGGGCCGGTGATCAACGAGTACTACGCCTCCACCGAGGGCGCCGGCGCGACGTTCATCGACTCCGCCCAGGCCCTCGCCCATCCCGGCTCGGTGGGCCGTGACGGTGCCCTGGGCACCGTCCACATCTGCGACGACCAGGGGCAGGAACTGCCCACCGGCTCGATCGGCACGGTGTGGTGGGAACGCGACGAGCGTCCGTTCGAGTACCACAACGACCCGGTGAAGACCGAGGAGGCGACGCATCCCGAGCATCCGACGTGGACGACCAGCGGCGACATCGGTTATCTGGACGAGGAACGATATCTCTACCTCACCGACCGGGCCGCGTTCACGATCATCTCGGGCGGCGTCAACATCTACCCGCAGGAATCCGAGAACGTCCTCACGCTGCATCCGAAGGTGTTCGACGTCGCAGTGATCGGCGTGCCGAACGAGGAGATGGGTGAGGAGGTCAAGGCCGTCGTGCAGCTCGTCGACGGAATCGAGCCGAGCCCCGAACTCGAGCAGGAACTGCTCGCCTACGTCCGCGGCCGTGTGTCGCACTTCAAGGCGCCGCGCAGCATCGATTTCTCCGACGACCTCCCGCGCACCCCGACGGGCAAGCTCGTCAAACACAAGCTGCGTGCGCGCTACGTGGAGCCGGTGCGCGGATGAGCCGCCCGGCCACCGATACGACCCCGGCCCTCGACGAACTCGCCGGGCAACTACCCGCCGGCGTGCTGGTCACCGATCCCGACATCCTCGCCGGCTACCGGCAGGATCGTGCGCAGGACCCGGACGCCGCAGTTCCGCTCGCGCTCGTGCGCGCGACGTCCACTGCGGACGTGCAGGCGACACTGCGGTGGGCGAACGCCCACAGGGTGCCGGTGGTACCCCGCGGTGCCGGGACGAGCCTGTCCGGTGGGTCCGGCGGGCTCGCCGACGGGATCGTGCTCAGCACCGAGAAGATGCGGGCGATCACCGTCGACACCGCGACCCGCACCGCCGTCGTCCAACCCGGTCTGCTCAACGTCGAGGTGAAGCAGGCCGCGGCCGAACACGGCCTCTGGTATCCGCCCGATCCGTCGTCCTTCGAGATCTGCACGATCGGTGGCAACGCGGCCACCAACGCCGGTGGGCTGTGCTGCGTGAAGTACGGGGTGACGACCGACTACGTGCTCGGACTCGAGGTGGTCCTCGCCGACGGCACCGCGGTGCGGCTCGGCGGTCCGCGGGTCAAGGACGTCGCGGGCCTGTCGCTGACGAAGCTGTTCGTCGGCAGCGAGGGCACTCTGGGGGTCATCACCGAGGTGACCCTGCGACTCGTCCCACCGCCGCCACCGGCCTCCACGATGGTCGCGACCTTCGCCACCGTGCAGGCCGCCGCCGACGCGGTCGTCGCGATCACCGCGGTCCTGCGACCGGCGATGCTCGAGTTCATGGACAGGGCGTCGATCGGGGCGGTCGAGGACATGCTCCGCATGGGACTCGACCGCACCACCGAGGCCATGCTCATCGCCCGCTCCGACGCACCCGGCAGCGCCGCCGCGGAGGAGATCGAGATCATGGTGCGGGCCTGCCGCGAGGCCGGTGCCGACGACGTCTTCGCGACCGACGATCCCGAGGAGGGTGAGGCGTTCACCGTCGCCCGCCGCATGGCGATCCCGGCCGTCGAACGCACGGGCAGTCTGCTGCTCGAGGACGTCGGGGTGCCGATCCCCGCACTGCCGGAACTGGTGAGCGGGATCGCCGATCTCGCAACCGAACACGACGTCACCGTCGCCGTGATCGCCCACGCCGGCGACGGCAACACCCATCCGCTGATCGTGTACGACCCCGCCGACGAGGACATGACGGCGAGGGCACAGGTGGTCTTCGGGAAGATCATGGATCTCGCGATCGAACTCGGCGGCACCATCACCGGTGAGCACGGTGTCGGCCGGCTCAAGAAAGCCTGGTTACCCGATCAGGTGGGACCGGACGTGATGGCCTTGACCGAGCGGATCAAGGCCGCGCTCGACCCGAACGCGATCCTGAATCCCGGCGTGGTGATCTGATGACCCGCACCACATCGGCAGCGGTCATAATCGTCGCGTGAACACCCGTGTGCCCCCGTCGACGGCTGCCCTGCCGCTGCGTGAGACCAAGTACCGCGAGCTCGAACAGTATCCCGAGTTCGGCTCCGTCACGGCCTGGCTTCGCGATGTCGTGTCGTCGATCGTGCCCAACGCCCGCATGAGCGAATGCGAGTACTGGTCCGTCGTGTGTCTTCCCACCGGGGAGCCGGACGACCCGCGGAAGCCGCTGGTCTCGGTGCACGCCGGCAATATGGCGGTCGCCGGGGTGTTCCTCGACCTCTCCGACGGGCAGCGGAGCCTCGCCGGCTACGTCCGCGTGTCGGGGCCCGAGTTGGAGAAGGCCTCGGGCTCGACCCGCGAGCAGCTCGCGGCGGACTCCCCCGACCTCTCCTTCGTCGACGAGGGCTCCGTGGTGTCCGTGGTGTGGAGTGACGAACCCGCCGCGCGGGAGCAGTTCGAGGCGCTGCCGTGGCGGGCCCCGGCGCGGGCGCTCGTGACGGAACTGATGCGTGGCGGCCGCAACTGCTGGGCCGACGATCACTGCCGGCAGATCGCCCGGTTCGCGTACGACGACTGAGCGGGTTCACGTGCGGCGACTGAGTGTGTCGGTCGGCGGGTAGACGATGGGATGGTGACCGACATCCTCGATCGTTTCTCCGCGCCGACCCGGGCGTGGTTCGCCGGGGCGTTCGAGTCCCCGACCCCGGCCCAGCTCGGCGCGTGGGATTCGATCTCCTCGGGAGCCCACACGCTCGTCGTCGCCCCCACCGGCTCGGGCAAGACCCTGTCGGCATTCCTGTGGTCGCTCGACCGGCTCTCGTCCACCCCGGCCGACGAGCACGCAGCGCGCGAGCACCGCACCCGCGTCCTGTACGTCTCGCCGCTCAAGGCCCTCGCCGTCGACGTCGAGCGCAATCTGCGCTCGCCGCTCGTCGGCATCACGCAGACCGCGAAACGTCTCGGTCTGACGCCGCCCGACATCACCGTCGGTGTGCGTTCCGGCGACACCTCCCAGGCCGATCGTCGCGCCCTGGCCCGCACGCCACCGGACATCCTCATCACGACGCCCGAGTCGCTCTTCCTGATGCTCACCTCGTCCGCACGGGAGAACCTCGTGGGTGTCGAGACGGTGATCGTCGACGAGGTCCACGCTGTGGCGGGTACGAAGCGCGGGGCGCATCTCGCGCTGTCGCTCGAGCGTCTCGACCAGCTCCTGCGTGCGCCGGCCCAACGCATCGGGTTGTCGGCCACCGTGCGGCCACACGAGGAGGTCGGCCGGTTCCTCGCCGGTTCCGCCCCCATCCGGATCGTCGCGCCGCCCTCGGCGAAGACGTGGGATCTCGCGGTGCGCGTACCGGTCGAGGACATGACCGAACTCGGGGTCTCCGAGCCCGACGAGGAATCGTTCTCCCCCACACCGCAGGCCGGGTCGATCTGGCCGCACGTCGAGGAACAGATCGTCGACCTCATCACCGAGCACCGGTCGACGATCGTGTTCGCCAACTCCCGGCGACTGTCCGAACGTCTCACCGCCCGGCTCAACGAGATCCACGCCGAACGCCTCGGCGAGGAGGTGGACCGCGAGGGCGCACCGCCTTCGCAGCTCGGGTCGCCCACCGAGACCACCGTCGGTGCTGCCCCCGTGCTCGCCCGCGCCCACCACGGGTCGGTGAGCAAGGACCAGCGCGCCCTGATCGAGGACGACCTCAAGTCGGGCCGGTTGCGGTGCGTGGTGGCGACGTCGAGTCTCGAACTCGGCATCGACATGGGTGCGGTCGATCTCGTGATCCAGGTCGAGGCTCCGCCCTCGGTCGCCAGCGGTCTGCAACGCGTCGGCCGCGCCGGTCACCAGGTGGGCGAGACCTCGCGCGGCGTGCTGTTCCCCAAGCACCGCACCGATCTCGTGCACTGCGCGGTGACCGTCGAGCGGATGGTCGAGGGGCACATCGAGGCGCTGCAGATCCCGGCGAATCCGCTGGACGTACTCGCCCAGCAGACGGTCGCGGCCACGGCCCTCGAACCCGTCGACGTCGACGACTGGTTCGACACGGTGCGGCGCAGCGGGTCGTTCGCGACGCTCTCCCGCGGTGTCTACGAATCCGTCCTCGACCTGCTCGCCGGTCGCTATCCGTCCGACGAGTTCGCCGAACTCCGCCCGCGGGTGGTGTGGGACCGCACGGCCGGCACCCTTACCGGCAGGCCCGGCGCCCAGCGACTCGCGGTCACCTCCGGCGGCACGATCCCCGATCGCGGTCTGTTCACCGTGTACATGGTCGGCGAGAAGAACACGCGGGTGGGCGAACTCGACGAGGAGATGGTCTACGAGTCGCGGGTGGGCGATGTCTTCGCGCTCGGTGCCACCAGCTGGCGGATCGAGGAGATCACCTTCGACCGGGTGCTGGTCTCCCCCGCCTACGGCCGGCCCGGCCGATTGCCCTTCTGGCACGGCGACAGTCAGGGTCGCCCCGCCGAACTCGGTGCCGCGCTCGGCGCCTTCCTCCGCGAGATGGGGCACGCCTCACCGGAGGACGCCGAGACGCGCTGCCGCAAGGGAGGTCTCGACGATTACGCCACCGGCAACCTCATCCGTCTGCTCGACGAGCAGCGCACCGCCACCGGGCACCTGCCCACCGACCGCACGCTCGTCGTCGAACGGTTCCGCGACGAACTCGGCGACTGGCGGCTGGTGCTGCACTCGCCGTTCGGGTTGCGGGTGCACGCACCGTGGGCGCTCGCGGTGGGCGCGCGACTGCTCGAACGCTACGGCGTCGAATCCCATCCCACCCCCTCGGACGACGGCATCATCGTCCGGTTGCCCGACACCGAAGACGCCCCACCCGGCTCGGAGATCTTCGTCTTCGACACCGAGGAGATCGACGACATCGTCACCGAACAGGTCGGCGGATCCGCATTGTTCGCGTCCCGTTTCCGGGAGTGCGCGGCGCGGGCCCTGCTCCTGCCCCGCCGCAACCCCGGCAAGCGGGCCCCGCTGTGGCAGCAGCGCCAACGATCGGCGCAGCTGCTCGACGTCGCTCGCCGCTATCCCGACTTCCCCATCCTGCTCGAGACGGTGCGCGAGTGCCTGCAGGACGTCTACGACCTGCCCGCCCTGCGCGACCTGCTCGGCAGTATCGCCCAGCGCAGGATCCGACTGGTGGAGGTCGAGACCCCCACGGCCTCACCGTTCGCGACGTCGCTGCTGTTCTCCTATGTGGGCGAGTTCCTGTACGAGGGCGACAGCCCGCTCGCCGAGCGGCGGGCGGCGGCGCTGTCGCTCGACTCGACGTTGCTCGCCGAACTCCTCGGCCGGGTCGAGCTGCGCGAACTGCTCGACGCCGACGTCATCACCGAGGCCGAGCACGAACTGCAGCGACTGACCCCGCAGCGACGGGCGCGAGACGCCGAGGGCGTCGCCGATCTGCTGCGCCTGCTCGGTCCGCTCACGGACGCCGAACTGCGCGAGCGCACCACCGACGATCCGGCGGAGTGGATCGCCGACCTCGAGACCCAGCGTCGCGCGTTGCGGGTCTCGTATGCCGGTGAACATCGGTGGGCGGCGATCGAGGATGCCTCGCGTCTGCGCGACGCGCTGGGCGTGCCCCTGCCGATCGGCGTTCCGACGGTGTTCGTCGAGCCGGTCCCCGACCCGCTGGGCGATCTGATCGCCCGGCACGCCCGTACCCACGGTCCGTTCACCACCGCGCAGGCCGCCGCCCGGTTCGGACTGGGCACGGCGGTCGTCGAATCCGTCCTCGACCGGCTGGCGGCCGAGAAGCGTGTCACGGCAGGCGAATTCCGTCCGGGCGCGAGCGGATCGGAATGGTGCGACACGGAGGTGCTCCGGAGGCTGCGGCGCCGGTCGCTCGCCGCCGCCCGGCAGGACGTCGAACCCGTCAGCACCACGACCCTCGGACGATTCCTGCCCGACTGGCACCACCTCGGCACCGGCCCGGGTACGAGTGCGCTCTACGGCATCGACGGTGTCCTCACCGTCGTCGAACAGCTCGCCGGGGTACCGGTGCCCGCGAGCGCCCTCGAACCGCTGATCCTCGCGCCGCGTGTGCGCGACTACACGCCGACGATGCTCGACGAGCTCACCACGACCGGCGAGGTCCTGTGGTCGGGTGCCGGGTCCATCTCCGGGAAGGACGGCTGGGTGGCACTGCATCCGGCCGATCTGGCCCCGGTGAGCCTGGCTCCGGTCGACGACATCGAGCTCGGACCGGTGCACCGGGCGATCCTCGAGTCGCTCGCGGGCGGCGGCGCGTACTTCTTCCGGCAACTCGTCGACGCCGTCACCGTCCTCCACACCACGGCGAGCGACACGACGGTCGCCGACGCTCTGTGGGAGCTGGTGTGGAGCGGGCACGTCGCGGGCGACACCCTCGCCCCGCTGCGCGCCCTGATCGGCGACACCTCCCGCGCCAAGCCCGCCCACCGCACCCCGCGCCGGGCGCCGCGGGCCCGGATGTACCGAGCGCGGCCCACCCTGCCGAGCCGCACCGGGCCCCCGACCGTCAGCGGGCGCTGGTCGATGCTGCCCGAGCGCGAGACCGACGCGACGGTCCGCGCGCACACCACCGCCGAACTGCTGCTCGAGCGGTACGGCGTGGTCACCCGCGGTGTCGTCGTGGGTGAGGGTGTGCCCGGCGGGTTCGCGACGATGTACAAGGTGCTCAGCCGGTTCGAGGAGACCGGCCGGTGCCGTCGCGGCTATTTCGTCGATTCGCTGGGCGGAGCGCAGTTCTCGACACCGTCGGTCGTCGACCGTCTGCGGTCGTTCTCGGATTCGATCGAGGGCCGGCACTCCGAGACCGCGGCCGTCACCCTCGCGGCGTGCGATCCCGCCAACCCGTACGGTGCGGCGCTGCCGTGGCCGAAGTCGTCGGCCGACGACGACGGGCCGCGGCACCGGCCGGGCCGCAAGGCCGGTGGGCTCGTGGTGCTCGTCGACGGGGCGCTCGTGCTGTTCGTCGAACGCGGCGGACGCACACTGCTCACCTTCGACGACGATCCGGGCCGGTTGCGCAACGCGTGCGCGTCGCTCGCCGCGACCGTCAAACGCGGTGGTGTCGACAAGATCGTCGTCGAGAAGGTCGACGGTGAGTCGATCCACGGGCACGAGTTCGCCGGATATCTTGCCGAGGCGGGATTCTCGGCGACGCCGCGCGGCTACCGGTTGAGGTTCTGACGTGCCCGAGGGAGACACCGTGTTCCGTGCCGCGCACCGCCTCCGAACCGCTCTGGAGGGAAAGGTGCTCACCGAGACGGACTTCCGGGTGCCGCGTTTCGCCACCGCCGATTTCACCGGATGCACGGTCGACGAGGTGGTCTCGCGGGGCAAGCACCTGCTCGTCCGTGTAGCCGACGTCTCGATCCATTCGCACCTGAAGATGGAAGGCGAATGGCACGTCTACCCGCGTGGAACACGCTGGCGCAAGCCCGGATACAAGGCGCGCATCGTGCTCGGCACCGAGGACGTGCAGGCGGTGGGTTTCGAGCTCGGCATCGTCGAGGTACTCGCTCGCGACCGGGAGGACGACGCCGTGGGTCATCTCGGGCCGGATCTGCTCGGTCCCGACTGGGATCCCGAGCGTGCGGCGGCGAATCTCGCGCACGATCCGAACCGTCCGATCGGGGTGGCCCTGCTCGATCAGCGCATCATGGCCGGCGTCGGCAACGTGTACCGCTCCGAACTGTGCTTCCTGCGGGGTGTCGATCCGTGGACGCCGGTCGCGCAGGCCGGGGATCCCGCAGCGTGGGTCGACCTCGCGCACCGGTTGCTGGTCGCGAACCGGGACCGGACGACCCGCATCACCACCGGCGACCGGCGACCGGGTCGCAATCTGTGGGTGTACGGGCGTCGCGGGAAGCCGTGCAGACGCTGCCATACCCCGATCCGGTTCGGCGAGATCGGCACCGCGACCGATCCCGAACGGGTGGTCTACCGGTGCCCGCGATGTCAGCCGCGCCCGGAAGGATCCCCGGCCTGATCGCCCTGCAGGCACGCCGCCCTACCGGCGTCCTCGACGAGCGCGACGCAGTGCCGGACGAGGGTCTCCCGCGACACCGCGAGGTCGCCTTCGAGATACCCCATGAACAGGCTGGTGAGGGCGCCGACGACACCCACGGCCACCATGTGGCGCTGCCCCTCGTCGCCGCCCGGTGGTAGCTGGTCGCGGACCAGCGCGACGAAGGCCGGCGCGAGTTCGATACCGCGCCGGCTGATCGCGGGTTCGCGCAGCGGAGCGAGGAGGAGCACGCGTCCCTTCGCGGGATCGTCGACCATGAGCTCGACGAACGCCCGCACCGCGGCCTCGGCCCGGCCGAGGGTGGGGGCGGAGAGCACTGCCTCGGTCAGCGCGTCGCGGGCGCGGTCGGCGACGTGGGCGTAGACCTCGCGGACGAAGGTGTCGCGGTCGGTGAAGCTCTCGTAGAAGTACCGTTCGGTGAGTTCGGCGGCCCGGCACACGGCCCGGACGTTCGCCGCCGCGCCGTCGGGCGCTCCGAGCAGGTCGACGCCCACCTCGAGGAGACGTTCCCTGCGCAGCCGACGGCGTTCGTCGATGCCGACGCCCGCCCAGCTGCGGCGCGTGGTGTCCACCTTGTCGCTTCCCGTCGTTGACTGCATGCCCGCCGAATCCTACTCTGACAACATGCGTAGTCAGGGTTCCGTCGGGCCGGACACCGCCGAGTCGTCGCACCACGCGGCACCGCGCCCTGCGCGGCCGGACCTCCCGGAACCCCTGGGTCCCGATTCCTCGACCTGGCGATACTTCGGCGGCTGGCGCGGCATGCTCTTCGGGCCGTGGGCGGGGTCGATGCAGAACATGCATCCCGGACTCGGCGCCGGGGTCGAGGAGCACTCGAAGTTCTTCGACGAACGATGGGAACGGCTCTACCGGTCGCTGTACCCGATCTACGGCGTCGTCTTCGACGGCCCCCGCGCCCCGGAGACCGCAGCGAAGGTGCGTGGCTACCACAACACCATCAAGGGGATCGACAAGAAGGGCCGCAGGTACCACGCGCTCGATCCCGACACCTTCTACTGGGCGCACGCGACCTTCTTCTACAGCGTCTGCGTAAACCTGATACTTCCTGCCACCTACGTGCCAGGCGGCCCAGACTCACGTTCCTCACGGCTACCCGAGACATCTTCCGATGCCGCGGGCTCGACCGTGTCCCACACCGACGCTTCAGGTGCAGGACGAGACTTCAACGTGTTCACCCCCTCAGCGGGTGTCGAGGCCGGAACACTATGGCGGACACGGCGATGCCGCGGCCTGCCCGGTGTCGGGCCGGTCTTGTCCCGACATTTACGCACCGGAGCATGCTCGGTGGTCCGGACCTTCACACCCCCGCCGCGGGTGCGGACCGCTTTCCCTCGTCCCAACAATCCGCGTTTGGCGAGGTTCACCCCCGCCATATAATCACGATTCCCACCCAGTCGGCAGGATCCGCACCAGGCATCGTGATATCCCTTCGGCCGGGCAAGTTCCTCGTTGCAGCCCGGACACCACGCCGACGACCCCTTCGCCGGCACCGTCACCACCACCACACCCACCCGTGCGGCAGTATGCGCCAGCGCGTCGGCGGCCTTGTGGCGCGCGGACTGCGCCGCCCGATTGTTGTTCACCCGGCCACGCCCACGCGGCTCGAGGGTCGCGAGGTCTTCGACGGCGATCATCGTCGCATCGGCGGCGACCGCGTAGTCGGCGACCTGACGCGCGAAATGAAACGCCAGCTCCCGATTGATCTTGCCGCGCTTGGCACCGACCGCGGCGCGATTCTCGTCGAGCACGGCGATCTTCGCTTCCAACTCCGACCGCACCTGGGGTGGCGCGTTCTCGGCCAGTTGGCGTAAGCGGGCGGCCTTGCGGTGCAGGAACTGGCCTTCGGTCTGCAGGCGGGCCAGTTTGATGCCGAGTCCGCGGTCATCGTAGGTGTAACCCCGCAGATCGGAGATCAGGCCGTCGCCGGTGTCGGTGGTGATCGCGGCGGCTCCGAGAGTGGCCGGTGACCAGTCCACCCCCACCGCGACCGTTGCTGCTGGCAGATCCGGTGCGGGGACAGCTTCGGTGGCCGCGCAGCGCAGCAACAGCCCCCGACCGTCGAGGGTCAGAGTCGGCAGATGCCACCCGGTGATCGGGCGGCCGTGCAGGTGCGGTGGAAGCACAGCGGTCAACCGGACTCGTTGCCAGTGTGCTCGCCGGGTGGGGGACGCTGCGGTCGGGAGTTTCACCGTCAACTCCATCGTGCGGTCGGTGACGGTGAGCTCGGCGAGTTGTTTGTCGGCGACGGCGAGGCGGGCCATCGCGGTGACCTTCGGTGGTGTTTGGATGTCGGTGATCCGCAGCCGTTCGGGCTGCGCAACATCCGAGGTCGGAGCATCCGAGGTCGCCTCGTCGCCCCTGCGGGTACGGGCGACCAACTGCCGTCGTACACCGCGGGCGAACCCCGACGGCACATATACCTCCCCACCGGTAGGCGGGGCGATGTGTCCTGTGGCGGGATCGAACCGGGCCGAGAGCGACGCGATCGCAGTGTCGGGGTAGGTCAAGGTCCGTAGCGTCGCGGTGGCCTGTGCGGTGACCACCCGCGACACTCGCGACGGCACACAGACGTCGTCGGGGTAGGTGGGGGTCCAGCCGAGACGGGCAGCGGCGACGTGCCCGTGTTTCGGTAGTGCCCGGCCGTCACCCTCACGACCGGCAGCGAGGGTGTCGAAGGTGGCGGGCTGCCACAGGCGTGTGAGCAGTTCGGTTTCGGCGCCGGTGATCAGGTCGAGCAGCCACCGGACGCGACTGTCGAGGTCGTCGAGCCCGATCGGATCGCCGGTAGTGTCGTCGACCGCCATATGGGGGCGGGTGGTGAACGCGAACTGACGTCGCTCGGTCGGGTCGGTGCCGGCCATCGCGTCCCCCCTCGTCGCCCCCGGTGCGGGCTGCACTCAGGCTGCCGCACGTGTTCCTTTCCGGCAGTGCCGGTGTCAGATTCTCGGCGGTGACGGTATCGCGGGGTACCGATATGTTCTGTTCGGCCCGCACCACTACGTCGTGGGTGGTGTGCGACGGGGTTGTCCCTGGATACACGAGGGTTGTTTCTGCGATAGTGCGGTGATCGGAACCGGTTCGACGAACAGGGGATGTGAACCTGCGCTACGCAGGATGCTGCGGTACTTCGTGGTCTCCTCGAGGGCGAAGGAGGTCGGAAGAAGTGTCAGTGAGTATGAGGGAGTATCGGGCTTCTCGTCGACTGTTGTGAGCCTCGTCGTCTCCATCGAGTGGTTCGACGGCCCGCTCACCCTCGAACAGAAGCACCGCCTGTTCGACGAGCACGTGCAGTGGTACCGGCTGTACGGCATGCCGATGCACTCGGTCCCCGCCTCCTGGGAGGACTTCCTCGAGTACTGGGACCGCATGTGCCGCACCGTGCTCGAGGACAACAAGGCCACCCGCGACGTGCTCGACCTGTCGAACCTCGACCGTCCGCCCTTCCTACGGTGGTTCCCCGAAGGGGTGTGGAAGTTGATCCGCCCACCGGTGACCGCCGGTTTCCTGTGGCTCACCGTCGGCTTGTACGACCCGCCGGTGCGCGAGCTGCTCGGCTACCGGTGGAGCCGACCGGAGGCGGCACTGCACGCTCTCGTCGGTCGCGCGATCGGACTCGGCACGAAACTCGTGCCGTGGCGGTACCGCTACCACCCGCGGGCGCGGGCCGGCTGGGACCGCGCCTTCGGGCGGATCCCCGCCGATACCGCCCTGCTCGAGACACCGGGGCGCAACCTGCCGCCCCTCGACCGCCGCGACTCGCCGATGCACTACAGCCCGAAGGTGACGGATCACCACCGTCCCACTTCTGTTTCACCCTGACGCGTCCTGCCGGTAGGGGCGTCGACGAGGGCGTTCTGTGTCACGCTATCGAGGTGTCCACGCCCTCGTACCTGTTGTCCCGACGGCGCCGTCCCCTGCCGCCGAGTTCGGCGGCCTCCCGTATCAGCGCCTATGTCTACGGCAACATCCTGGTGCTGGCCGCGCTCGTCCCCATCACGACCTCTCCCGAGTACATCGGGATCGCCATCGTGGTCGGCACCGCGCTCTCGACGTTCATCGCCCACGTTTTCGCGGAGTCGGTCGCCCAATCCGTTCGTTCGGGTGAACAACTCACGCGCAGCGAACGCATCGAGGAACTCCGCGACTCCGTTCCGATCCTGTCGTCGGCGGTGTTGCCCTGTCTCGTGCTCGCCACGGCCTGGATCGGCTGGCTCGAGCCCCGTACGGCGCACATCCTCGCCGAGGTCGCCGTGCTGATCCGTATCGGCTCGACCGTGTTCGTCGTGCGCCGACTGCAGGGCCGCAGACCGAACCACCGGACCGTGGTGGCCGCGGTGGGAGTCGCGCTGGTCGCGACGATCGTCGTCGTCGTGAAGGTCGTGCTCACACACTGACGGTCGCGAGGGGCGGCACCTGCGCACCGACGCCGGTCAGGTGATCGGCACCGGTTCGAGGATCTCCGGCCGGGCCTCGGGGGCCGCTGCCCTCAGCGCGTCCGCGGATTCGTCGTCGGGTCGGTTCTGCGACTCGATCTCCGCCTCGACCCGCGCCCGATACGTCGCGACCTCCCGGTCGATCATCGCGTCGTCCCAGCCGAGGACCGGAGCGACCAGCCGGGCCGTCTGCTCCGCGCAGTGCAGGCCCCGGTGTGGGTACTCGATCGAGATGCGGGTCCGGCGCGCCAGCAGGTCCTCGAGATGCAGAGCGCCCTCGGCGGCCGCACCGTAGACCACCTCGACCTGCAGGTACTGCGGGGCATCGGTCAGCGGTTCGAGCAGTTCGGGCCGGCCCTTCGCGAGGCTCAGCACGTCCTCGACAAGGGAGCCGTAGCGGTCGAGCAGATGCTTGACGCGGTAGGGATGCAGGCCGTACTGCTCGGCGAGGTGCATGGTCTGGTTGACCAGCGCGAAGTACCCGTCGGCCCCGACGAGGGGCACCTTCTCGGTGATCGACGACGCGATCCGGGCCGGGATGTCCTCGGCCGCGAGGTCGACGGCGTCCTCGGCCATGACGCGGTAGGTCGTGTACTTGCCGCCGGCGATGGCCACGAGCCCGGGTGCCACCCGCGCGACGGCGTGTTCACGCGAGAGCTTGGACGTCTCGTCGCTCTCCCCCGCCAGCAGCGGGCGCAGCCCGGCGTAGACACCGTCGATGTCGTCGTGGGTGAGCGGGACGACGAGCACGCGGTTGACGTGGTCGAGGATGTAGTCGATGTCGGCCTTCGTCGCCGCCGGGTGCGCCAGGTCGAGATTCCAGTCGGTGTCGGTGGTGCCGATGATCCAGTGGTTGCCCCACGGGATGACGAACAGCACCGACTTCTCGGTACGCAGGATGATCGCCGAGTCGCTGACGATCCGGTCGCGGGGTACGACGATGTGCACACCCTTCGAGGCGCGGACCCGGAATCGGCCGCGCTGCCGCGACAACGACTGGATCTCGTCGGTCCACACCCCGGTCGCGTTGATCACCGCGTGCGCCCGCACCTCGGTGACCGAACCGTCCTCGCTGTCGCGCACCCGCACACCCGACACGCGGTCGGCCTCGCGCAGGAAACCGACGACCTGCGTCGACGTGCGCACGACCGCACCGTAGTGCGCGGCCGTCCGCGCGACGGTCATGGTGTGCCGGGCGTCGTCGACGACCGTGTCGTAGTAGCGGATTCCGCCGACGAGCGAATTGCGCTTGAGACCGGGAACCATCCGCAGGGCGCCCGACCGGGTCAGGTGCTTCTGCGCCGGAACGGACTTCGCGCCGCCGAGACGGTCGTAGAGGAAGATGCCCGCGGCGACGTAGGGCCGCTCCCACACCCGATGGGTGAGCGGGAAGAGGAACTTCAGCGGCCTGACCAGGTGCGGGGCCAGGGTGGTCAACGCGAGTTCGCGCTCGCGCAAGGCTTCCCGCACCAGACCGAATTCGAGCTGTTCGAGATAGCGCAGGCCGCCGTGGAACATCTTCGAGGACCGGCTCGACGTGCCGGACGCGAAGTCGCGGGCCTCGACGAGAGCGACCCGCAGGCCACGGGTCGCGGCGTCGAGCGCTGCTCCCGCCCCGACGACACCACCGCCGATGACGACGACGTCGAACTGTTCGGTGGCGAGACGACGCCAGGCGTCGGCGCGCTGTTGCGGTCCGAGGAGTTGCACACCCGATTGGTTGGTCACCGCACCCGCTCCCGTGAGTCGCCGACGTATCCCGATCAAGGCTAGTAGCTTCGGACCCGCAGCGCGCAGCGGAAGCGTTGCCGAACCGAGCCGTCCCCTTCACCCGAGGACCACCTGTGAACCAGTTCATCGCGGCGATCGACCAGGGCACCACGTCCAGCCGGTGCATCATCTTCGACCACGACGGGCGCATCGTCTCGCTCGCGCAGAAGGAACACCGCCAGTTCCTCCCGCGGTCGGGATGGGTCGAACACGACCCGGAAGAGCTGTGGCTCAACACCCGTGAGGTGGGCGCCGCGGCGCTCGCCAAAGCGGATCTGCGGCGCAGCGACATCGCGGCGATCGGCCTGACGAACCAGCGCGAGACCACGGTGGTGTGGGACCGCACCACCGGAAAACCGGTGTACAACGCGATCGTCTGGCAGGACACCCGCACCGACAGGCTCGTCGAGGAGCTCGCCGGTGACGCCGGGCCCGACCGTTACCGCGAGGTCACCGGATTGCCGCTGTCGACCTATTTCGCCGGGCCGAAGGTGCGGTGGATCCTCGACAACGTCGACGGTGCCCGCGAGCGCGCCGAGGCCGGCGACCTGGCCTTCGGCACCATCGACAGCTGGATCCTGTGGAACCTCACCGGTGGTGTCGGCGAGGAGGGCCAGCCGCCCGGACTGCACATCACCGATGTGACCAACGCCTCCCGCACGCTGTTGATGAATCTCGGGACGCAGCAGTGGGATCCGGAGATCTGCGCGGAACTCGGCATCCCGGAGTCGATGCTGCCGGAGATCCGCAGTTCGTCGGAGGTCTACGGGCACGCCCGCGAACGCGGGCCGCTCGCCGGGGTTCCGATCGCCGGCATCCTCGGCGACCAGCAGGCCGCGACCTTCGGTCAGGGCTGCCTGTCCCCCGGCGAGGCGAAGAACACCTACGGCACCGGCAACTTCCTGTTGCTCAACACCGGCACGACCCCGGTCCGCAGCGAGCACGGCCTGATCACCACCGTGTGTTATCGCATCGGCGACGCCCCCGCGGTCTACGCCCTCGAAGGTTCGGTGGCCGTGACCGGTTCGCTCGTGCAGTGGCTGCGCGACAATCTCGGGCTCATCCGGTCCGCCGACGAGATCGAGGCGCTCGCCGCGAGCGTCCCCGACAACGGCGGGGCGTATTTCGTGCCGGCCTTCTCGGGATTGTTCGCGCCGCGCTGGCGACCCGACGCGCGGGGCGTCATCGCCGGTCTGACACGCTTCGTCGAGAAAGGCCACCTCGCGCGGGCGGCACTCGAGGCGACGGCCTACCAGACGCGGGAGGTCATCGAGGCGATGAACGCCGACTCCGGCGTCGACCTGCGCACCCTCAAGGTCGACGGCGGCATGGTCGCCAACGATCTGCTCATGCAATTCCAGTCCGACATCCTCGGTGTGCCGGTCGTGCGACCCACCGTCTCCGAGACCACCGCGCTCGGTGCCGCCTACGCGGCCGGTCTCGCCGTCGGTTTCTGGGAGGACGAGGAGGACATCCGCCGCAACTGGACCGCGGACCGCACGTGGGAACCGGCGATGCCGGTCGACGAACGCGAGCGCCTGTTCGGCGAATGGAACAAGGCGGTCGAACGCACCTACGACTGGGCCTGAGCAGGGCGGGCTCGCTGCGGATCCCGCCCCGTCCGGCGTCTAGTCCAGATCGTCGTGGCGCATCAGCTGGCGGGCGGCCTCGGTGACCGATCCGCTCAGCGACGGGTAGACCGAGAAGGTCTGCGCCAGGTCGTTGACCGACAGGTTGTTCTGCACCGCCAGCGCGATGGGAAGGATGAGCTCGGACGCGGTCGGGGCGACGACCACACCGCCGATGACCACACCGGTCGCCGGGCGGCAGAAGATCTTCACGAAACCGCGCCGCAGGCCGGACATCTTGGCGCGCGGGTTGGTGTTGAGCGGGAGCATGACGGTGCGGGCGGGCACCTCACCCTTGTCGATCGTCGCCTGACTGACACCGACGGCGGCGATCTCGGGTCGCGTGAACACCGCGGCGGCAACGGTTTTCAGCTTGATAGGGCTGACACCCTCACCGAGCGCGTGGTAGATCGCGATGCGGCCCTGCATGGCCGCGACCGACGCTAGCGGCAGCAGTCCGGTGCAGTCACCCGCGGCGTAGATGCCGGGGACGGCGGTGCGGGAGACCCGGTCGACGGGAAGGTAACCGCCCCGGTCGAGTTCGAGTCCGACCTTGTCGAGACCGAGATTGCGGGTGTTGGGTACCGAGCCGACGGTCATCAGCACGTGGCTGCCCTCGACGATCCGGCCGTCGGCGAGGAGCACGCGGACGCCGTCCTCCGTGCGTTCGACCCGGTCGGCGCGAGCGTGCTTGACGAGGGTCACACCACGCTCGGTGAGGACGTCCTCGAGCACGAGGGCCGCGTCCTCGTCCTCGTGCGGCAGGATCCGGTCGCGGCTCGAGACGACGGTGACCTGCACGCCGACCTCGGTGTAGGCGGAGACGAACTCGGCACCGGTGACACCCGAACCCACAACGACGAGGTGCTCGGGCAGCTTCTCGAGGTCGTAGAGCTGACGCCAGGTGAGGATCCGCTCCCCGTCCGGCTCAGCACCAGGCAGGATGCGCGGGCTCGCGCCGGTCGCGATCAGCACGACGTCGGCGTCGAGCACCTTCTCCTCACCGGTCAGCAGCTTGGCGCGCACCTGGTGGGCGGCCATGCCGGGCTGCGTGTCGACGAGTTCGCCGTAACCGGAGTACAGCTTCACCCCCGCGGCCTCGAGCTTGGTGCGGATGTCGGCGGACTGCGCGCGGGCCAGGCTCTTCACACGGCTGTGGACCTGCGGCAGCGACACCTCGGCGCGTTCGAGTTCGATGCCCAGGTCGGCGGCGCGGCGCATGTCGGTGCGCACGCCGGTCGAGGCGATGAACGTCTTGGAGGGGACGCAGTCGAAGAGCACGCAGGCGCCACCGATCCCGTCCGAATCGATCAGTGACACCGTCGCGCCGTACTGGGATGCCACCAGCGCCGCCTCGTATCCTGCGGGGCCGCCGCCGATGATGACGATCCGGGTCATTGTTCTCCTCTGTATCGATTCCGAAGGGTGCCGGGTCGGGCTGCACGTGGGCGCCTGGTGGGCACACACGTCGGCCTTAACGCTATGCCAATGCCCCCACCTCGCGCACAGGGACCGGTGGACCCGGCCCGCCGGAGTCCTCCGACACTCCTCGCCTGTCCCTGCGCCGCCCCTCCGACGACTCCGGTGGACGACGGGTTAGCCTTATCCTCGTGCCGATCTACGCCGCCTACGGGTCCAACATGCATCCGGAGCAGATGCTGACGCGCTGCCCGCATTCGCCGATGGCGGGAACCGGGTGGTTGCACGGTTGGCGACTGACCTTCGCCGGCGCCGACATCGGCTGGGAGGGTGCCCTCGCGACGGTCGTCGAGGATCCCGATTCCAAGGTGTTCGTCGTGCTCTACGACGTGCCGGAGGACGACGAGCGCAGTCTCGACCGCTGGGAGGGAGCCGAACTCGGTTTCCACCGCAAGATCCGCGTGCGCGTCGACACGGCCGACGGCCCGGTCCTCGCGTGGCTGTACGTCGTCGACGGATACGAGGGCGGCCTGCCGTCGGCACGCTATCTGGGTGTGATGGCCGACGCGGCCGAGATCGCCGGAGCGCCCGCCGACTACGTTCGGGATCTGCGGACCCGCAACAGCCGCAACGTCGGACCGGGACGGCCCGACAGCTTCTAGCGCTCTCGGCTCGCGCCGAGCGCCAGATTCGTCATCACCCGCACACCCACGGCGAGCGCCCGCTCGTCGAGATCGAAGGTGGGCTGGTGGATGTCGAGTTCGGGCCCGACCCCCGGCCACACCCCGAGCCGTCCCATGGCGCCGGGGACGTGTTCGAGATACCACGAGAAGTCTTCTCCCCCACCGGATTGCGGGGTGTCCGCGAGGGCGTCGGGGCCGGTCGCGCGGATCGCGTCCTCGAACATGCGCGCCGACGCCTCGTCGTTGACCACCGGCGGGACGCCGCGGCGGTAGTTCAGTTCGTAGCTGACGCCGGTCGGCGCGAGCAGACCGTGAACGATCTCGCGGACCATCGGTTCGAGCAGTTCCCAGGTCTCGTGGTCGCCGGTGCGCACGGTGCCCGCGAGCATGCCGGTGCGCGGGATCGCGTTCGGTGCCTTGCCGGCGCTGACCGCACCCCACACCATCACGGTGCCGGTCCGCGGGTCGATGCGGCGGCTGAGCATGCCGGGAAGACCCGTGATGACGGCACCGAGGCCGTAGACGAGATCGCCGGTCAGGTGCGGCCGGGAGGTGTGCCCGCCGGGTGAGTCGAGGACGAGTTCGACGGTGTCTGCGGCCGAGGTGATCGCCCCGACCCGCATACCGACCTTGCCCGCCTCGAGACGCGGGTCGCAGTGCAGCGCGAAGATCCGCGAGACCCCGTCGAGCCCGCCCGCCGCGACGACGTCGAGCGCTCCGCCGGGCATGACCTCCTCGGCGGGCTGGAAGACCAGCCGGACACCGGTCGGGAGTTCGGGCATCGAAGCGAGGGCCAGGCCCGCGCCGAGGACGACGGTGGTGTGGGCGTCGTGTCCGCACGCGTGCGAGACGCCGGGGACGGTCGATTCGAACGGCAGGCCGGTGGCCTCCTGCATCGGCAGGGCGTCCATGTCGGCCCGCAGGGCGATGCGCGGTCCGTCGGCGGGGCCGAGATCGCAGATCAGGCCGGTGCCGCGAGGCAGGACCTTCGGGTCCAGCCCGGCCGCGCGCAGGTGCTTCGCGACGAACTCGGTGGTGGCGTACTCCTGCCGGGCGAGCTCGGGATTCGCATGGATGTGACGGCGCCAGAGCGAGAGGTCCTCGGTGTGGCGGTCCAACCACTTCTCGACGTACGGGTTCATCGGCGGCCGACCTGTTCGAGGAGCCGTGCCCGGTGGACCGGGTCTGTCGCCGCGCGTACGGCGGTCGCTGCGAGCGCACGCGCTCCGTCGAGTACTGCCCGATCGGCGGACTCGGTGACGCATGCGGCCGCGAATGCGGCCTGATGTGTCACCGCGCCACCGGAGTCGAGTCCGATGACCGGATGGATTCCCGGCACCACGTTCGTCACGTTTCCCATGTCGGTACTGCCCAGGGGGCGCGCTCCTTCCTCCTCGACGGGCAGCGGTCGGCGCCCGAGATCGATGATCTCCTCACGATATGCCTGCACCAGCCACGGGTCGGGAGTGAGTTCGGTATAGGTCGGCGAGACCGTCCGGATCCGGTGGTTGCATCCGGTGGCCAACGCCCCGGCGGCGAAGCAGTTGCGTGCGCGTTCGACGAGGTCGTCGAGGAGTTCGCTCGTCCCGGCCCGCAGGTAGTACAGCAGTTCGGTGTGGCTGGGCACGATGTTCGGGGCCGTCCCGCCCTGCGCGACGATCCCGTGGATCTGTTGCCCGGGATGCAGGTGCTGCCGCAGCAGTCCGACCGCGACCTGGGCGACGGTCGCCGCGTCGGCGGCGTTGAGCCCGTATTCGGGGGCCGCGGAGGCGTGCGCCTCGCGGCCGTCGTACTCGACGGCGATGTCGGCGAGGGCGAGCGAGGTCGCCCCGGTGATGTCGAACGGGCCGGGGTGCACCATCATCGCTGCACCGACGCCGTCGAAGACGCCGCGTTCGAGCATGAGGACCTTGCCGCCGCCGGTCTCCTCCGCGGGGGTTCCGATGACGCGGACGGTCACGTCGAGTTCGTCGGCGAGCGCGGCGAGGCCGATCCCGGCACCCACGGCCGACGCCCCGATGATGTTGTGGCCGCACGCGTGCCCGATGCCGGGCAGCGCGTCGTACTCGGCGCAGAACGCGAGGACGAGTTCGCCGCTGCCGAACCGCGCGTCGAAGGCGGTGGGCAGGTCGGCGATGCCGGTGGTGACCTCGAAATCGTGGGCGCGCAGCACCTCGACGATCTTCGCGGCGCTCCGGTGTTCCTCGAACGCGAGTTCCGGTTCGGCGTGGATGGAATGCGACAGGCCGACGAGGGTGTCGGAAGCAGCCTCGATCGCCGTGGCGTAGTCGGTCGTCACGGGGTCCAGTCTGTCATGCTCACCGCGCCCCGATCGATCGGCGCGTGCGACCGGTTCGTCGACTTCGCGGCGGGGGCGATCAGCCCAGCCGGAAGTTCGACGCGTCGGTCCGGATCTCCAGCGCCGAGATCAGCGGTGCGTGCAGACCGCGCTTGATGCCCGACAGATTCGGTCCGCGGGTGGCGGTGAGCGCCGCGGCCCGCTCGACCGCCGCGGCGAGCACGTCGTCACCGGTGACGGCCTGCTCGGCGATGCCCGCGGTCACGGCGTCCTCACCGCCGTAGCGACGACCGGTGGTGATGGCTTCGACCGCCGTCTGGATCGGCAGACGGGAACGGATCAGCGCGGACATTCCGACGGTGAACGGCATGTTCAGCTGCACCTCGGGCAGGCACCAGTAGCCTCGATCGGCGCGCATCACCCGGAAGTCGTGCACGAGCGCGAGCATCGCGCCGGCACCGAAGGCGTGTCCTTGCACGGCCGCGACCGTCGCCGCGGGGAAGGTGAGCAGCCGCAGGTAGAGGTCGTGGACGGAGTCCAGATAGCCGGGCAGATCCGGCAGGTTCGCGCCGACCCAGTCGATGTCGAGTCCGTTGCTCCAGAACTTGCCGGTCGCCGCGGTCACAAGAGCTGCGGGCCCGTCGTGCGCGTCCACCTCGTCGAGGAGGGAGTGGATCGCGACGAGGCGGTCGGGGTGGAACCGGTTCTCGGAGACCTCCACATCGCGGTCACCGAGATGCAGGACGAAGACGTCGCCGTCACGTTCGAGGTAAGGCATGCGCGTGAGCATACCGCGCCTACTTACCCGCGAGTAACATGCTGTGAGCGATTAGGGTCCGATGCCATGGGAGAACCCGATCACGTCTTCGACCCCGCAGCGGCCGCCGACGCCGCAGCCGCCGCTCTCGCCGAACGGACGGGGGTCGCCGAACACTCCGTCGCCGTCGTCCTCGGGTCCGGCTGGCGGGCCGCGGTCGAAAGTTTCGGCATCCCCGTCGCCACGATCCCGATGAGCGAGCTGCCCGGCTTCGCACCACCGACGGCAGCAGGGCACGCCGGGAACATCCACTCGGTGCGCGCCGGTGACAACGCCGTCCTCGTCCTCGCCGGCCGCGTCCACGCCTACGAGGGGCACGATCTCGCCCGCGTCGTCCATCCCGTGCGCACGGCGGTCGCAGCGGGTGCCCGCACCGTCGTCCTCACCAATGCGGCGGGCGGCATCGATCCCGAGTTCTCCGTGGGGCAGCCGGTTCTCATCTCGGACCACCTCAATCTCACCGGTCGCTCGCCGCTGGTAGGTGCCCAGTTCGTCGACCTCGTCGACGCCTACTCACCGGAGCTGCGCGCGCTCGCCCGCGAGATCGATCCGTCGTTGCGCGAAGGGGTCTACGCCGGTCTGCCCGGGCCGCACTACGAGACACCGGCGGAGATCCGGATGCTGCGCACCCTCGGCGCCGATCTCGTCGGCATGTCCACGGTCCACGAGACCATCGCGGCGCGCGCGGCCGGCGCGCGGGTGCTCGCGGTCTCGCTGGTGACCAACGCCGCGGCCGGCATCACCGGTGCTCCCCTCGACCACACCGAGGTGCTCGCCGCCGGACGCGCGGCCGCGACCCGGATGGGCGATCTCCTGCGCGATCTGGCGGCCCGGCTGTGACGCTGCGATTCGGCACCGCGGGTCTGCGCGGCCCGGTCGGCGACGGACCGGACTGCATGAACGTGCCCGTCGTCGTCCGCACCACCGCCGGACTCGCGGCGTGGCTCGGGGCGAACGGGCAGGGCGACGGCACCGTCGTCGTCGGCCGCGACGCTCGTACGGGCTCGGCGGAATTCCACACCGCCGCCGCGGAGGTTCTCGCCGCGGCCGGCTTCGACGTCGTCGCCCTCGGAGAGCCCCTCCCCACGCCGGTGACCGCCTTCGCGGTGCGGGCGCTGGGCGCCGTTGCGGGCGTGCAGATCACGGCGTCGCACAATCCCGCGGCCGACAACGGGTACAAGGTCTATCTCGCCGACGGAGCGCAGCTGGCCGCACCCGCCGATCGGGAGATCGAAGCGGCGATCGACGCCGTTGGTGCCGCCGCGGACGTGCCCCGGATGCCGGTCGCGCCGTCGGGGGACGACCTCGTCGACCGCTATCTGGCCCGGGTCGCGTCGCTCCCCCGTTCACCGCACCGAGGGGTGCGTATCGCCCTGACGGCACTGCACGGTGTCGGCGGCGAGACGGCGGTCGCGGCCCTGCGCGCCGCGGGATTCGACGACATCCACGTCGTGGCGTCCCAGTTCGCACCCGACCCGGCGTTTCCCACCGTCGCCTTCCCCAACCCCGAGGAACCGGGCGCGACCGATGCTCTGCTCACGCTGGCGTCCGAGGTCGACGCCGACATCGCGCTGGCGCTCGATCCCGATGCCGACCGTTGCGCAGTGGGTGTCCCGGGCCCGCAGGGGTGGACGATGTTGCGCGGCGACGAGACCGGGGTCCTGCTCGGCGACCGGATCCTCGCGTCGTCGCCGCCCGGCTCGCTGGTCGCGACCACCATCGTCTCGTCGACCATGCTGGGACGACTCGCGGCCGCACGCGGCGCGCGCTATGCGCAGACGCTCACGGGCTTCAAGTGGCTCGCCCGCGCCGGTGACGGCCTCGTCTACGCGTACGAGGAGGCGATCGGGCACTGCGTCGATCCGGACGCTGTACGCGACAAGGACGGCATCGCGACCGCCGTGGTGGTCGCCGACTACGCCGCGGACCTGAAGCAATCGGGCCGGACCTTGCTCGACGCACTCGACGACCTGCATCGCGAACTCGGTGTCCATGTCGGCGATCAGGTGTCGATCCGCGTCGACGACCTGCAGCGCATCGGCGCCGTGATGACGCGGTTGCGTGCGGATCCGCCGACGACCCTTGCGGGTCTGGATGTGACCGCGACCGATCTCGCCGGAAGTCCGGGACCGATGAGCACCGATGCGCTCGTCTTCGTCAGTCGCGCGGACGCCCCGGACGGAACGACGGTACGCGTGGTGGTGCGACCGTCGGGCACCGAGCCGAAGCTCAAGGTCTATCTGGAGGTGGTCACGGAGCGAGACCGCCCGACCGCGGAGGCGACACTCGACGCCCTGCGCGGATGGGCGGCCTCGCTCGGTGACGAGAGCTCCTGACCCGGCCGGACTCGACCGGGTCAGGAGCCGATTCGATCAGACCTGCTGCGGCACACCGTAGGTGACGACGGTGTTCCGGTCGGCGGTGACCGCCTTCAGGTACGGACGGATCATCACCGGTCCGATGGCTCCCGAGACCGAACCGTGCACGCCGGCGATCCGGATGGTCGTCGAGCTGCCGTCGAACTCGAAGTCCTCGACGATCGGGACGGATGTGATGCCGCCCGGTTCGAGCGGGATCTCGATCTCCTGGGACGGGATGATGTCGCCACTGAGCGAACCACCCGACTCCAAGCCGAGATCGAGCGAGGCCCCACCTTCGTTGTCGAGCGAGAGGCCGATGGCCGCACCGTTCTCCACGCCCCACGACAGGCTCGGGGTGATGACGGTGACCGTCGCACCCGGCAGTGCGACCGGGTAGCCGACCTGGAAACCGACCTCCACCGCCGTCCCGGCGAAGTTCGCTGCGTTCGGACCGGTGATCCGAACGGTCGCAACCTCGTCGTGGAAGAACTCGACACTCAGCGGTGAGCTGTCGAGCGGCGGCACCGACTGTGTCGAGGTGTCGGCCTGGATCACTTCGATCGCGTGCCCTCCGTCCAGCGGGAGGATGCGCGAGTTGTCGACAGCGGCCGCAGCCGTGCCGTGACTCGTCACGGCGGCGAGGACGGCGACCGCGCCCACCGAAGCCGCTCCGACACTTCCACGAATCAGTTTGCGGGAGAAGATTCTTGCCATTCCGCCGACCCCATCTCTGGCTGTACCTACGCAGTGGACTTCACACGGAGCACACCGAGCGTAAGAAGAAATCGAGACCTGCGGGTTGTTTTTCGATAACGAGATGACTGCGGTCGGATGTCACATCCGTACCGCCAGTCACACGAGTAACACGCGATGCGCGATCTACCGCGGTCCGAACTGCCTGTCCCCCGCGTCACCGAGACCCGGCACGATGTACTTGTTCTCGTTGAGACCTTCGTCGACCGACGCCGTGACCAACCGGACCGGATGACCCGAGGCAGCAAGGGCCTCGACGCCCTGCGGCGCCGCAACGACACAGATCGCGGTGATGTCCGTGGCACCGCGCTGGGCGAGGATGTCGAGGGTGTGCACCATCGACCCACCGGTGGCGAGCATCGGGTCGAGCACGAAGACGGGAAGACCCGACAGGTCCTCCGGCAGCGACTCCAGATAGGGCACCGGCTCGAAGGTCTTCTCGTCGCGAGCGAGACCGACGAAACCGACCTGCGCCTGGGGAATCAGGGCGTGGGCCTGTTCGACCATGCCCAGGCCGGCGCGAAGGACCGGGACGAGCAGCGGAGGCTGCTGCAACCGCACTCCCGTCGTCACCGCGACCGGCGTCTTCACGTCGAACGTCGCGGTGGGCGCATCGCGCACCGCCTCGTAGACGAGCATCTGGGTGAGCCGCCTCAACGCGTGCCGGAAAGCAGCGTTGTCGCTGCGTTCGTCGCGAAGGATGGTCAGGAGCGAAGCAGCGAGCGGGTGGTCGACGACGAGCGAATCCATGTCCGAAGGATAGAACGACGGAACCGATCGACAGTCGGGTGCGTCGAACCCGACAGGGACGGAACCGCCCGAAGGTGCCGAATCCCACAGCGACGACGCGAGAGGCGACGAGGTGACCGAGTACTCCGGTAGGGACGCGATACGGATCGACACGAGCGCCGTCGGCAGGTTCGGCGACGACGCCGCCGAACTGGCCGCGCGCCTGGACGAGGCCGCCGACCGGACACGGCACGGCGACCCCTCGGCGCTGAGCGCCGCACTGGGCCCGATCGGAGCATCCCTGCTCGCCGCGCTCACCGCCACCCACACCGCCCACGTGCGCGATCTCGGCCGGCTCGGCGACCTGCTCGGCGGGATGGGAGACGCCGCGAAGGCCTCCGCGGCCGCCTACGAGCGCACCACCGACGACACCGCCGCACGACTCGACTCCGTCGCGGAGTCACTGTGATCCCGGCCGATGCGCTCGTCGCACCGCTGACCGGCCTGCTCGACGCGTTCGGCACCGCGGCGCCACCCGGCGTGGATCCGGGTGAGATGGTGCGCATCGGTGCACAGTGGGCCGAGGAGGTACACGCGGCCGGGCGCGACGCCGTCGCCGAACTCGCCTGGGCCTGGGGCGGCCCGGCCGCCTCGCAGGCGATCGCGAGTGCCGAGCAGGTGCTCACCGACGTCCTCGCGGCGGCCGATCGCGGGTCGGCACTGGCCGGGATCGCGCTCGAAGCAACCGTCACGGTGGTCACCGGTGCGGCCGAGATCGCTCGTCTCGTCGACTCGTTCGTCACCTTCGCCGACCAGGCCGCACCCGTGACGTCGCTTCCGCAGGGTCAGCTCGCACTCCTCGCGGTGGCGATCGACCACCTCGTCGCCGGGCTGGACGTGCTGACACGGGTGACCGGAACCCTCGCGGAGCTGACCGATCGGGCGTCCGCGCTCCTCCCACCCGAGCCCTCCGCTCCCCCGATCGGCTCCGGCGACCACCGCGGCACCGACCCGACCGGTGACGAGCCACGCACGCTGCGCACCTTCGGTGGAGGGTTCTTAGCGGGCGTGGAGGTGCGACTCCCGGACGGCAGCGTCAGCCGGGCACCGAACGAGACCGCGGCGGCAGCGGTGCGTCACGCCCTCGCCCAGCAGGGCACCCCGTACGTGTGGGGCGGCACGAGTCCGGGCTCCGGGCTCGACTGCAGCGGGCTGACGCAGTACGCCTACGCGCAGGCCGGCGTCGAACTGCCGCGGTTGGCCCAGGAACAGGACGTCGGCACACGGGTAGATCCTGCGGCCGCCCTGCCCGGAGACCTCGTCGTGTGGGACGGGCACGTGGCGATGGTGGTGGGCAACGGCCTCATGGTCGAGGCGGGGGACCCCGTCTCCGTGTCGCCGATGCGCACCACCAACGGCGCAATGGCCTTCCACGGCGTCTACCGACCGACCGCCGGTTGATTCCGGAGAATTCCGCACCGGAGGGGAACCGGCCGGACTCGCGCTGCGTCCAACCCGATATGGACAGCACGACGACGGAACCGATCACGGCCACCGCCCACAACCGGGCCGGGACGATCTCGGTGCGGACGACGGACGGTGGACTGCCGGTGGACCTTCGCATCGACCCCCGCGAGTTACGTTACGGAGCACGGCAACTGGCCGATCAGATCCTCGCCCTGAACCGGCAGGCCGCCCTCGAGGCCGCGGTGGTCCGCGGCGAACGCCTCGCCGCCGAAGGTGTCCCCCGCGAGATCCTCGACCGGATGCGGCTGCCGTCCCGTGCCGACCTGGCGGACGGACCGACCGATCGTCGAGGAGGTCTCGTCCGATGAGCGAACGGATGGTGGAGGCGATCGTCGATCGGGCCCATGTCCGGCTCGATGCGCTCGAACGCACGGTGGAGCGGCTCGGTGCGGTGCGGGGCACCGCGAGCAGTCCCGACGGACGGGTGACCGCCCGCGTGGACGGTTCGGGAGCGCTCGAAGGACTCGAGCTGGCCGAGCCGATCGGCGGCACCGACACCCGCGAATTGGCCACGGTGATCCTCGCGACCGTGCACGAGGCCGCGCGGCAGGCCGCTGCCGCGCGTGTCTCCGCGATGGACGAGCTCCGCGGGGCCCTCTCCGCGAGCGACGACGGTCCGGTCACCGTCGGCGACCGTCCGGTAACGCGATGAAACCGATAGCGAGCCGCCCCCGGCTACATTCTCGGCGCCGACATGGCTAGGCTTCGCGCCATGGCTGGAGACATCGTCCCGATCGAGCTCGGTCTCACCGACGGCAACCTCGTGACGCTCTGGGCGCCGCGCTGGCGCGAAGGCGACGACGAGTGGGAGGCATTCCTCGGCCACGGCGACGATCTGTACGCCTTCCCGTCGGTCCCCGAGCTCGTCGCGTTCGTGCGTTCGGGTGCCGACAACGACCTCGTCGAGCACGAGGCATGGCCGATCGTGTCCAAGCTCGCGGCCTCGGAGTTCGAGCCCGACGAGCCGCACACCTACGACCTCGTCGGCGTACCCGAGCTCGTGGCCGACGACCCGGATCCCGTCTCGGTGTCCGAGCTGCAGGACACCTTCGACATCGTGAGCATCCTCGGCGACGTCTGCGATCTCGACGTCGTGTCGAAGTTCTTCGAACGCGAGGAGATCGACCTCCTGCTGCAGCACGGTGTCTCGGCCTTCCGCACGCGTGAGGGCCTCGACCTGTGGAATCGCGTCGGCACCGCGGTCGCGCAGGACTGGGACGGCGTGATCGACGCGCTCGATGCCGTGATCTCCACTCCCGACGTCGACGCCGCAGTGGTCGCCGAGATCGAATCCGAGCTCGTCGCGGTCGACGAGAACGAGGTCGAGGCGGACGACACGGTCGAGGACGTCGACGACGACGACGAGTACGAGTTCATCGACGGTGACGACGACGAAGAGGACGACGGCTACGAGTTCTGGACCCGGGTCGGCATCGATCCCATCCGGATCATCACGACCGACGGCACCTGGTACTCGCTGCGGTGCTACGTGAACGACGACGCCGTATTCCTCGGCCACGACGGCACGATCGACGTCTTCCCGTCCGAGCGCGCGCTGGCCCGCCACCTCGCCGACAACCACGACCACGACCTCGCGACGCTCGAGCCGTACACGGAGATCCAGCTCGCGGCCGTCGACGGATCGCTCGACGTGACGGTCACCGACGACAACGTCTACGTGCTCACCGGCATCGCCGACGACATCGCCGGAGGTGTCGCGGCCGTCGATCCCGATCAGCTCGAACTCGCGGTCGAGTTGTTCGTCGACGCAGCGAACTTCGCGGACGACGACTCGACGGAGGCCGCGCTCGCCGCGTCCACGGAACTCGGCTGGTTCGTCAACCACGTGATCGAACCCGATTCGGGACGCACGGCACCCAAGCCGCCGTTCGACACCGAGTCCCTCGCCTGGCGCGAACTCGAGCGCGAGTTCGAGGCACGACTGCGCCGGCACTGACGCGGGTCGCGTCGGGTCGGTACTGACGTGGGTCGCGTCGGGTCGGCACTGACGCGGGTCGCGTCGGGTCGGCACTGACGCGGGTCGACTCGGGCACTCCGGCGCGCGAAGTGGTCACAAGAGCGCGTTGGAGCGCGCTCCGATGACCATTTCCCGCTCCGCGCCCCATAGAGGTATCTGCGGGTCGCGGTCTCTACCCGACGAGGACGGCGTAGCCAGGTTTGATGACGTCGTCGATCAGGTCCAGCCGCTGGTCGAACGGGAGGAAGGCCGACTTCATCGCGTTGATCGTGAACCGTTCGAGGTCGACCCAGCCGTAGTCGAAGGTCTCGACGAGCCGCACCATCTCCTGCGTCATCGTGGTGTCGCTCATCAACCGGTTGTCGGTGTTGACGGTGACGCGGAAGCGCAGGCGGGCCAGCAGGTCGAAGGGATGCTCGGCGAGGGTGCGCACCGCGCCGGTCTGCACGTTCGACGACGGGCACAGTTCGAGCGGGATGCGCTTGTCGCGGATGTAGTTGGCGAGCCGGCCCAGAGTGGCGGTTCCGTCGTCGTGCACTTCGATGTCGTCGACGATGCGTACGCCGTGGCCGAGCCTGTCGGTGCCGCAGAAGGCGACCGCTTCGTGGATGGACGGGAGCCCGAACGCCTCGCCGGCGTGGATCGTGAAGTGTGCGTTGGCCGCGCGGGTGTACTCGAAGGCGTCGAGATGACGGCTCGGCGGGTTGCCCGCTTCGGCGCCGGCGATGTCGAAACCTGCCACGCCGCGGTCCCGGAAGCGCACGGCGAGTTCGGCGATCTCCAACGAACGCGCCGCGTGCCGCATCGCGGTGAGCAGGCAGCGCACCCGGATACGTCGACCTCCCGCCGCCACCTCGGATTCCCCGGCGCGGAAACCTTCGAGGACGTGCTCGACGACCTCGTCCAGCGACAGACCTTTCTCCAGGTGCTGCTCGGGTGCGAAGCGCACCTCGGCGTACACCACGCCGTCGTCGGCGAGGTCGAGGACGCATTCGCGTGCGACCCGTTCGAGCCCTTCTGCCGTCTGCATCACGGCGACGGTGTGCTCGAAAGTCTCGAGATAGCGCTCGAGCGACCCACTGTCGGCGGATTCGCGGAACCACCGGGCGAGATCCGCTTCGGTGTCCGCGGGCAACGACCACCCGCACGCGTCCGCGAGTTCGAGGACCGTCCGGGGACGGAGGCCGCCGTCCAGGTGGTCGTGGAGGACCACTTTGGGTGCGGTGCGAACGAGTTCGGGAGTCAGACGGCCGTTCATGATCGGGACGGTAGTCGGCGGCGGCCGGTTCCGCTCGGTCTCCGGCCGCCGGGACCCTACGCCCGGATCCGTTCGATGACGAGCGGCTGCCGGTCGGGGGCCGTGTCGGAGATGCGGACACCGCCGCGGAGGGCGGCGAGCGCGTCGAGGATACGTCCCGGGGTGTCGGTGTGCAGCGTCGCGATCGGTTGTCCCGCGCGGACGCGATCGCCGAGGACCGCGTGCAGTTCGATACCGGCCCCGGGCTGGACGTCCTGACCCTGCCGTTCGCGGCCGGCTCCGAGACGCCACGCGGCGATGCCCACCGCGTACGCGTCGAGCTCGGAGAGCACCCCGTCCGCGTCGGCGTGGAAGGTCTCGATGTGGGTCGCGACCGGCAACGGCGCTGTGGGGTCGCCACCCTGGGCGGCGATCATCGCGTTCCACCGGTCCATCGCGGTGCCGTCGCGCAGCCGGTCGGCGGGGTCGACGTCGTCGACACCGGCGGCCTCGAGCATCTCGCGGGCCAGGGCCAGGGTCAGCTCGACGACGTCGTCGGGTCCGCCGCCGGCGAGCACCTCGACGGACTCCCGGACCTCGAGCGCGTTGCCCGCCGTACGCCCGAGCGGGCTGTCCATGCGGGTGAGCAGGGCCGTCGTGGGCAGCCCTTCGTCGGTGCCGAGCTCGACCATGGTGCGTGCCAGTTCGCGGGCCTCGCCGAGTTCCTTCATGAAGGCACCGCTGCCGACCTTCACATCGAGGACGAGGGCTCCGGTGCCCTCGGCGATCTTCTTGCTCATGATCGAGCTGGCGATGAGCGGGATCGATTCGACGGTTCCGGTGACGTCGCGCAGCGCGTAGAGCTTGCGGTCGGCGGGGGCGAGATCGGCGCTCGCCGCGCACACGACCGCACCGACGGCCGGGTCGCTGAGGATCTCGGCGATCTCCGCGGTGGTCAGATCGGCCTTCCAGCCGGGGATCGCCTCGAGCTTGTCCAGGGTGCCGCCGGTGTGACCGAGACCGCGGCCCGACAGCTGCGGGACGGCGACGCCGCACGCCGCGACGAGCGGGGCGAGCGGCAGGGTGATCTTGTCCCCCACACCGCCTGTCGAGTGTTTGTCGACGGTGCGCAGGCCGAGCGCGGAGAAATCGAGGCGACGACCGGAGTCGATCATGGCGGTGGTCCAGCGTGCCGTCTCGGCCCGGCTCATGCCACGGAACCAGACCGCCATCGCCAGGGCCGACATCTGGGCGTCGGAGACGATCCCGTGGGTGAACGCTTCGATGACCCAGTCGATCTCGGCGCCGGAGAGTTCGTGGCCGTCGCGCTTGCGGCGGATGACGGTGACGATGTCAGGCACGGCGGTCCTCGTTCTCCCGCACGGCCGCCAGATCGTCGGGGCCGAACGCATCGGGGAGGAGCTCGGAGAGACGACGCGGGCCGCCTTGCGCGTCGACCTCGAGATCGGGGCCGCCGTGTTCGAGAAGCACCTGCCGGCACCGGCCGCACGGGGTCAGGACGTGGCCTCGGGAGTCGCAGACGGCGACGGCCCGGAGGCGGCCTCCACCCTGGGCGAACAAGTTACCGACGAGTACACATTCGGCACACAGACCCAGTCCGTGTGAGACATTTTCCACATTGCACCCGAGGACCATCCGACCGTCGACGGTGAGGCCGGCGGCCCCCACCGGGAACCCGGAGTAGGGGGCGTAGGCTCGACCCATCACCTCATGTGCTTTGGCGCGCAACATTTTCCAGTCGATGTCCGGCATGGTTCATCATCCTGTCACGGTGGCGTGGGCGACGGTAGGCGACCCCCACCGCGCCAGATCACAGTTGGAAAGGCAAACCTAACTTCGCATTTGGAGCCCTGTACGAATGGGGGCGGAGATTAGTTCCCGAGTTTGGGATGGGTCTAGAGTCGATCCAAGTCGGTTCAGGTTCACGTCGGGCCCGTACTGCGGAATCCCCCACAGGTAGGAGCAGCTCGACGCGTCCACCATTGACGTTGGAGGCACAGCACTCGATGAGCAGCACGACTGAAGCCGCCCCCGCAAAGGCGGGGCGCACACGGTCGCTTTACCGGGGAGACCCCGGCATGTGGTCCTGGGTATTGCACCGGATCACGGGCGTGGCGACATTCTTCTTCCTTTTCGTCCACGTCCTCGACACCGCACTCGTCCGGGTCAACCCCGAGACCTACGACGCGGTGATCGATACGTACAAGAACCCGATCGTCGGCCTCATGGAGCTCGGCCTGGTCGCGATGGTCCTGTACCACGCACTCAACGGCCTGCGGGTCATGCTCGTGGACTTCTGGTCGAAGGGCCCGAAGTACCAGCGCGTGATGCTCTGGACGATCCTCGCGATCTGGTTCGTGGTGATGATCCCCGCGGCCGTTCGCATCCTCTTCAACACGTTTGCGGGGCACTGACATGACCGAAGCGAAGACTCTGGGTAAGGAATACGACCGGCCCGCCGGCCTCGACAACCCGCGCACGCCGCGGCGTGCCGCGAAGAACAACTTCGAGCTCTACGCCTGGTTGTTCATGCGCCTGTCCGGCCTGGCCCTGATCATCCTGGTCCTCGGTCACCTCTTCATCATGCTGATGCTCGATGACGGCGTGCACCGCATCAACTTCGCGTTCGTCGCAGGCCGCTGGTCCAGCCCGTTCTGGCAGGTCTGGGACCTGTCGATGCTGTGGCTCGCACAGCTCCACGGCGGTAACGGTCTGCGCACCGTCATCGCGGACTACGCACGTAAGGACTCCACCCGGTTCTGGCTCAACACGATCCTCGTCGTGTCGATGATCCTGATCATGGGCCTGGGCACCTACGTGATCTTCACCTTCGACCCGAACATCCCGGCGAGCTAGGGGAGCCGACCCTTCATGCAGGAACATCGTTACGACGTAGTCATCGTCGGCGCCGGCGGCGCCGGCATGCGTGCGGCCATCGAAGCCGGCCCGCGTGCGCGCACCGCAGTGCTCACGAAGCTCTACCCCACCCGCAGCCACACCGGCGCCGCTCAGGGTGGCATGTGCGCCGCCCTCGCGAACGTCGAAGAGGACAACTGGGAGTGGCACACCTTCGACACCGTCAAGGGTGGCGACTACCTGGTCGACCAGGACGCTGCGGAGATCATGGCCAAGGAGGCCATCGACGCCGTTCTCGACCTCGAGAAGATGGGTCTTCCGTTCAACCGGACGCCCGAGGGCAAGATCGACCAGCGTCGCTTCGGTGGTCACACCCGCGACCACGGTAAGGCCCCGGTCCGTCGCGCGTGCTACGCCGCCGACCGCACCGGCCACATGATTCTGCAGACGCTGTACCAGAACTGCGTCAAGCACGACGTCGAATTCTTCAACGAGTTCTACGCGCTCGACATCACCCTCACCGAGACCGAGAACGGTCCCGTCGCGACGGGTGTCATCGCGTACGAGCTCGCGACCGGCGAGATCCACGTCTTCCACGCCAAGGCCATCGTCTTCGCGACGGGTGGCTCGGGCCGTATGTACAAGACGACGTCGAACGCCCACACCCTCACCGGTGACGGCCTCGGCATCATCTTCCGCAAGGGCCTGCCGCTCGAGGACATGGAGTTCCACCAGTTCCACCCGACGGGCCTGGCCGGTCTCGGCATCCTCATCTCGGAGGCCGTGCGCGGTGAGGGCGGCATCCTCCGCAACGCCGACGGCGAGCGGTTCATGGAGCGCTACGCCCCCACCATCAAGGACCTCGCGCCCCGCGACATCGTCGCCCGCTCGATGGTGCTCGAGGTGCTCGAGGGTCGCGGCGCCGGACCGAACAAGGACTACGTCTACATCGACGTGACCCACCTCGGCGAGGACGTCCTCGAGGAGAAGCTCCCCGACATCACCGAGTTCTCCCGCACCTACCTCGGTGTCGATCCCGTCACCGAACTCGTGCCGGTGTTCCCGACCTGCCACTACGTCATGGGCGGTATCCCGACCAACGTCGACGGCGAGGTCCTCCGCGACAACGAGAACGTCGTGCCCGGCCTGTATGCGGCCGGCGAGTGCGCGTGCGTGTCCGTCCACGGCGCCAACCGTCTCGGCACCAACTCGCTGCTCGACATCAACGTCTTCGGTCGTCGCGCCGGCATCGCCGCCGCGGAGTACGCCAACAGCACGAAGCACGTCGAGATGCCGGAGCAGCCGACGAAGTACGTCGACGACTGGCTCGATCTGATCCTGCACCAGGGCGGCAAGGAGCGGGTGGCCGACATCCGTACCGAGCTGCAGCAGACGATGGACAACAACGCGTCGGTGTTCCGCACCGAGGAGACGTTGACGCAGGCGCTCAACGACATCCACGAGCTGAAGAAGCGCTACAAGGAGATCACGGTCCACGACAAGGGCAAGCGCTACAACAGCGACCTGCTCGAGGCGCTGGAGCTCGGCTTCCTCCTGGAGATGGCCGAGGTCACCGTCGTCGGTGCGCTGAACCGCAAGGAATCGCGTGGCGGGCACGCCCGCGAGGACTTCCCGAAGCGCGACGACGAGAACTTCCTCAAGCACACCATGGCGTACAAGGTGGGCGAGGAACTGATCTCCGACATTCGCCTGGACTACAAGCCGGTGGTCCAGACCCGGTACGAGCCCATGGAGCGTAAGTACTGATGACAACCATCGAGAAGACCGACACGGGCGCGTCGACACTGCCACCCGTGCCCGAGGGCGCGACGATGGTCACCCTCAAGATCGCCCGGTTCAACCCGGAGGACGACAAGGGTCAGCACTGGGATTCGTTCCAGGTGCCGGCACTGCCGTCCGACCGTCTGCTCAACCTGTTGGGCTACGTCAAGGGTTACCTCGACGGCACGCTCACCTTCCGTCGCAGCTGCGCCCACGGCGTGTGCGGCTCGGACGCGATGCGTGTCAACGGCGTCAACCGTCTCGCCTGCAAGATCCTCATGAAGGACATGCTGGACAAGAACGGCAAGGACGTCACGATCACGATCGAGCCGATCCGTGGCCTTCCGGTCGAGAAGGACCTCGTCGTCGACATGGAGCCCTTCTTCGACGCCTACCGCGCCGTGAAGCCGTTCCTCATCGCCTCCGGCAACGAGCCGACCCGCGAGCGTATCCAGTCGCAGGCCGACCGTGCCCGGTTCGACGACACCACCAAGTGCATCCTGTGCGCGTGCTGCACCACCTCGTGCCCGGTGTACTGGAGCGACGGCAGCTACTTCGGCCCCGCCGCGATCGTCAACGCGCACCGGTTCATCTTCGATTCGCGTGACGAGGGTGCCTCCGAGCGTCTGGACATCCTCAACGACAAGGAAGGCGTGTGGCGCTGCCGCACCACCTTCAACTGCACCGACGCGTGCCCCCGTGGCATCCAGGTGACGAAGGCGATCCAGGAGGTCAAGCGCGCGCTCATGTTCGCTCGCTGATCACCTCGCACGACAGCAGGTCCGTCCCTTCGGGGACGGGCCTGCTGTCGTCTGTGCCCACTCCCCTGTGCCCCACTCGGCTGTATTCACTCGAGGATCCGGCGGAGCTGGCGCGCCTGGGCGGCGAGTTCGCCGTCGGCCGTGAACAATTCGGTCTCGTCGACGCAGAGGTCCGCGGTCCACCAGACCGTCCGGTGCCGCAACCGGTACCAGGGCCCGGCGGTGGAGTGCGCAGCCGGGGTGAAGTGCACCGACAGTTCGACGGTGGGGATCGGCACGGACGTGGTGCGGATGGCGAACAGTCCCGGCGGCAGCGCGTCGAGCAGGACCGCTGCGCGTTCGGCTCCCGTGAACTCCGGATCGGACCGAAGCCTGATCCACACGTCGTAACCGGGGTCCTCTCCCCCGGCCATCGGGCGGGCCGCGTCGACGGGCCGGATCTCGATGTGCCGGGAGAACGGCACGAATTCGACGGGGATGTCGAGCACCGCGAAGCTCTCCGGATCGGCCCCGATATCGATCGTCGGGCTGTGGGAGGTCTCCGCCGAAGTGCGCGACAGACGTACCAGGGCGGTCGCCGCATCACCGATCAGCACACGCACCCCCGGAGAGCGACCGTCGCGGCCGGGTTCCACGGCGGGTTCGATCGGTCCCGGTCGGACGGGGGCGTAGAAGTGCGCGGCGGCCGCCATGGGGACGGCACCGGTGTCGACTGCCGCGGCACGCAGCATCGCGGCGAGCACCAGGCCGCCGTGGATGCCGTCGAAGGCGCGCCAGGTCTCGTCGAAGCGGACGGGGAACGGGGCGAGGGTCGTTGTCATGAGCGCAACTCCTGGGACGGAGGAGGAGCCCGACGACGAGCTGACTCCTGTTTTCCATAGTCAGGAGTGTGCATCCTGACTATGGATTACACAAGTCAGTAGTAGAGTGGATCCCATGGAGGCTGCACGGCTGGACGGATTCCTCTCGGACCGGGACGCGTGGCGACCCACCCAGTGCTCCATCGGCAAGGCCATGGACGTGGTCGGAACCCGCTCGGCGATCCTGCTGCTGCGGGAGGCCTATTACGGCACCACCCGGTTCGACCACTTCGCGCAGCGCGTCGGGATCACCGAGGCGGTGGCGGCGACACGTCTGCGCGAACTGACCGCCGAGGGATTGCTGGAGCGGCGGCCCTACAAGGAACCCGGGCAGCGCACCCGGTACGAATACGTGCTCACCGACAAGGGACGCGATCTGCTGCCGGCCGTCGTCGCGCTGATGCAGTGGGGGGACATGTATCTGCAGGGCGAACGAGGCGCCCCGCTCGCCCTGGCCGACGACCGGACCGGCGAACCCGTGCGGGTCGAACTGCGCACCGAATCGGGACGGCGGGTCGCGCTCGACGAACTGCGTATCGTCCCGAACTTCACCGAGGAACAGGCCCGCCGGTCGATGGAACAGGACTCCGCGCGCGGGTGAGCCGGAAGCGGGATCGGATCAGCGTCCGCGTTCGAACAGAAAGCCCGCGACCCACCCGACCGCGAAGATGACGACGAGCACCAGCCACAGCGGTGCCTGCAGCGAGATCCAGAAGAGGTCGATGCTCGTACTGTTGCGGTTCTGGAGGACGAACAGCGCGGCGAGCAGGACCAGGACGGCCGCGAGCACTCTGCGCGGAGTCACCCGGAACGAGCGTCGGGGCGCGACGGATCGCGTCTGTTTTGCCACGCCTCCATCGTCGCCCGTCCGCGGCACGATCGGCACCCCCGAACCGGGTTTTCACCCCGGGAGTTCGTTCATTTCCTCCGGAATCGCAGTCCGGCAAGGAGTCCACCGACCACACCCGCACCGAGGAGCGCAGCACCGCGGCGCGCATCGAGACCCTCGTGCACCTCGAGGCGGGGCGTGATGACCGCCCCCGAGGGCGCGGGATGGTGTGCGAGAGCGAGGCTCGCTCGGGACGTCGCCGCGAACGCGGTGCAGAAGAGCACCAGGCGGGCCGTGAGGTTACCGAAGACGAGGATGCCGAGGATCGGTCCGAACGCGACGCCGGCCGGTCCGTTGAGCACACGTTCGAGGTAGATCGAACCCGTCTGCTTGAGCAGTTCGAAACCGATCCCGGCGATCAGACCCGCGACGAGAGCGCTGCGGAACGGAACGGGTTCGCGGGGCAGGCGAGCGATCACCCAGGTGAACACCAGAGCGGTGGCGGCGGTGGCCGTCACCAGCGCCAGAACGCGCAGACCCACGCCGATACCGACGAGGTTCTTCATGTTGAGCAACTCGACGATCCTGCGCGCGATCGGCCCGCTGCTCAGCGCCGAGAGCCCCAACGACACGGTCATCGCGAGGCCGAGACTGAGGAGTGCGCCGCCGTCGCGCAGCTTCACCACGAAGAAGTTGCCCTTGTCGCGCGGGTGCTCCCACATGGCGGTGAGGGCTTCTCGGAGATTCGTGATCCAGCCCAGACCGGCATACGAGGCGGTGAGCAGACCGATGAGGCCGACCGCGCCGCGGGATTCGATCGCCGAGTCGATCAGGCTCTGCACGGTGCCGCCGAGCTGACCGGGAATGTTCTCGGAGATGATCTGGCGGATCTGGTCGAGCAGTTCGGGTCGCCCGGCGAGCACGAAACCGGCCAGGGAGAACACGACCATGATGATCGGGACGATCGCCAGCACCGTGAAGTAGGTCAGACCGGCCGCGTAGTAGTCGCCCTTGTTCTCCTGGTACCGCACCCCGGCCCGGAGGATGCGGTCGAGCACCGGATGGGCCGCGCGTTGACGCTCGAGAAAGCCCGGCTTCTCGTCGGGTTCGCCGGCCATCCGGGTGCTCCTTCGTCTAGGTCCGCGGCAGGAAACCCACCTTGTCATAGACCTGCGCCAAGGTGCGGGATGCGACCTCACGAGCGCGGTCCGCGCCGCCCGCGAGAATGCGGTTCAGTTCGGCCGGGTCGGCCAGGTACTCGTCGACCTTGGTGCGGATCGGCGTGACGAACTCGGTGAGGACCTCTGCGGTGTCGGCCTTCAGATCGCCGTAGCCCTTGCCCTCATAGCCGGCGACGAGTTCGTCGATGCTGCGACCCGACAGCGCCGACTGGATGGTGAGCAGGTTCGACACTCCGGGCTTGTTCTCGCGGTCGAAACGGATCTCACGCTCGTTGTCGGTCACCGCGGAGCGGATCTTCTTCGCCGAGACCTTCGGATCGTCGAGCAGGTTGATCAGGCCCGCGTCGGTCGCCGCGGACTTGCTCATCTTCGACGTCGGATCCTGCAGGTCGTAGATCTTCGCGGTCTCCTTCACGATCGTCGGCTCGGGGACGACGAAGGTCTTGCCGAAGCGGGAGTTGAAGCGCTGCGCGAGATCTCGCGTCAGCTCGAGGTGCTGACGCTGGTCCTCCCCCACCGGCACGTGGCTCGCGCGGTAGAGCAGGATGTCGGCGGCCATGAGGATCGGATAGGTGAACAGGCCGACGCCGGCGTGCTCGGTGCCCTGCTTGGCCGACTTGTCCTTGAACTGCGTCATCCGGCTGGCCTCACCGAAACCGGTGATGCAGCTCAGGACCCAGGCGAGCTCGGCGTGCTCGGGCACCTGGCTCTGCACGAACAGCACGGACTTCTCCGGATCGATACCGATCGCGAGCAGCTGCGCCACGGAGACGAGCACGCGCTTGCGCAGCAGCTTCGGCTCGTGCGGAACGGTGATCGCGTGCAGGTCGGGGATGAAGTAGAAGGCGTCGTTCTCGTCCTGCGCCGGAACCCACTGCGCCAGCGCCCCGAGAAAGTTCCCGAGGTGGAACGAATCCGAGGTGGGCTGGATGCCGGACAGCACACGGGGGCGGGCCTTCGGCTTCGTGGCGTTCTGTTCTGCAGTGCTCGACATGCCGTCGATGATTTCACGCAGGCCACGCCGCGCTGCGACCGAGGTGGGCACTTCTGCGGCGATCCGCAGAAGTGGTCAGCGATCGAAGGCCACCGTCACCGGTGCATGGTCGGACCAGCGCTGGTCGTAGCTCGCGGCGCGTTCGACGCGGGCCTCGGTCGCGCGGGCCGCCAGGCCCGGAGTCACGAGGTGGTAGTCGATGCGCCAACCTGCGTCGGTGTCGAATGCCTTGCCGCGGTACGACCACCACGAATAGGGACCGGCGACGTCTCCGTGGAGGTCGCGCACCACATCGCGCCAGCCCGCGTCGAGCAGGTCGCCGACCCAGGCGCGCTCCTCGGGCAGGAAGCCGGACTTCTTGACGTTGCCCTTCCAGTTCTTGATGTCCCGCTCGGTGGGGGCGATGTTCCAGTCGCCGCACACCACCATGTCGCGCCCTGCGGCCGTCACTGCGGCGTACCGCTCGGCGAGATAGGTCGCGAAGCTCTTCATGAAGTGTTCCTTCTCGTCCTGCTTCGGCGTCTGCGCCTCACCGGTCGGCAAGTAGAGGCTTCCCACCGTCACGTCGCCGAAGTCGGCCTCGATGTAGCGGCCGGCCGACGCGAACTCGTCGACGTCGAATCCGACGCGAACGGCGTCCGCCGGTACGCCCGAGAGGATCGCCACCCCGGCACGGCCCTTGGCCGAGGACTCCGCGCCGACGCAGTGCCATCCGGCCTCGAGCGCCGGAGCGATGGCGGCGTGGAACTGCTTCTCGGTGGCGCGCACCTCCTGCAGGCACACGATGTCGGCGGCCGACGAGGCGAGCCAGTCGACGAGACCCTTGGCTGCGGCTGCGCGCACGCCGTTGACGTTCACGGTGGTGATCACGAGAGGCACCGGGTCACCGTAGCCGACACCGGCGACGCGACTGTTTCACCTCAGGAGGAGCCTGCCGTGAGCATGGTGCACCCCACGGTCGGATGTTCCGTAGGACGGAACGGGTGCACCACTTTCTCTCATCCACCGGAACGCGCAAGAGTTCTTCCAGGGAAAACGCTTCAGTGATCCATTATGCGGATTGTCGAAACCGTTCTACGAACCTAGAGTGACTCGCATGACACAGGCATCGACGGTCACCGGAGCCGACGGCGGCGTGCGGAGCGTTGCCCGCGCGTTCGATCTGCTCAACGCATTCGACGCCGAGCACCCGATCCGGACGCTGCGCGAACTCGTCGAGATCACCGGACTCCCCAAGTCGACGGTGGTGCGCCTCCTGGGCACCCTCACCACGCAGGGGATCGTCGCCGCCCGCGGTGACTCGACGACCTACAGCGTCGGCCCCGCCTTCCTCCGCTGGATCGGTCTGGCCGACGCGATGTGGGAAATCGGTGCCGAGGCACGGCGATCGATGACGCAACTGCGCGATCGATGCGGAGAGACCGTCAACATCTACATCCGCCAGGACCTGCACCGCCTCTCCGTCGCTCAGGTCGAGGGCACGACGACGGTCCGCAGTGTCGTCCAGGTGGGCGCGCAGTACCCGCTCGTCGTCGGCGCCGCCGGCCGGATCCTGCTCGGTGGCTGCCCGGACGACGTCCTCCAGGCTCTCGCCGAGCAAGAGGGCACGACGAGCACGGCGGACCTGAGGACCGAGGCCGCCGGAGCGCGGGAGGCGGGTTACGCCATCACCCACGGCGATCGGGAGCTGGGCGCTTCCGCGGTCGCCGCGCCGATCCTGTCCGCCGACGGCCGTGTCATCGCAGCCCTGTCGATCAGTGGCCCCACGTCGCGCTTCACCGCCGACCGGGTCGCCGCCTATGTCGATGCCGTAACCGACACCGCCCGGCAGATCAGTGCTGCCGGGCTCGGAACCGTGGAGGCCTTCCTGTGACAACAAACCTTCTCGAGGGCGTGCGCGTCCTCGACATGACCAACGTTCTGGCCGGCCCCTTCGCGGGTTACCAACTGGCCCTGCTCGGCGCGGATGTCGTCAAGGTCGAGACCGCCGGCAGCGGCGACCTGGCCCGCCAGCTCGGCGCCGATCCCGACCTCAGCGCCGAGTACATGGGGGTGTCCTTCCTCGCCCAGAACGCCGGCAAGCGCTCGGTCACGGTCAACCTCAAGACCGAGGGCGGCAAGAAGGTCTTCGAGCAGTTGCTCGCGGACGCCGACGTGCTGCTCGAGAACTTCCGCCCGGGCGTACTCGCCCGCCTCGGCTTCGACTGGGAACATCTGCACGAACTCAATCCCCGCCTGATCTACTGCGCGGTCTCGGGATTCGGCGCCACCGGACCGATGAGCAGCCGACCCGCCTACGACCAGGTGGTCCAGGGACTGTCCGGCATCATGAGCGTCACCGGCGACACCGAATCCGCACCGCTGCGCGTCGGATATCCCGTCTGCGACAGCTTCGGCGGTATGGCCGCGGCCATGACCGTGTGCGCCGCCATCGTCCGCCAGCGACAGACCGGGCAGGGCGCGTATCTGGACACGTCGATGCTCGACGCGGCCATCACGTCGATGGGCTGGGTGGTCTCCAACCATCTGGTGACCGGCAAGGAGCCGGTACCGATGGGCAACGAGAACATGACCTCGGCGCCGTCGGGTGCGTTCCGGACGGCCGACGGCGTCCTCAACATCGCGGCGAACAAGCAGGAACAGTACGAGATCCTGTGCAAGGTGCTCGGCCGCGAGGAGCTCGTCACCGACCCCCGTTTCGTCACCCGCGAGGACCGCAAGCGCAACCGCGAGATCCTGCGCGACGAACTCGAGATCTCCCTCAAGGAGAAGACGGCGGCCGAGTGGGACGAGATCCTGCTCGACACCGGTGTTCCCGCTGCGCCCGTCGCTCCGGTGTCGGAAGCGCTGCGCTCGGATCAGATCCGCCACCGCGGGCTGATCTCCGAACTGGACGTTGCGGCCGGATCCGGCACGGTCCAGGTCCTCGGTCTGCCCACGCACGTCGACGGCGAGTCGGTCCGTCCCGATACTCCGCCGCCGACGCTCGGAGAGCACACCGACGAGATCCTCCGTGAGATCGGTTTCAGCGACGAGCAGATCACCCGCTTCAGGGAAGAAGGCGCGGTATGACGACCGATCCCTTCCGGTCGCTGACGACCCTGGCCGTCGAGGATGGAACCGGCACTCCCCTGCACTACTTCAGCCTGGCCGAGGCCGAAGCGCACGGCGCCGGACCGATCTCCGACCTGCCGTGGTCGCTGAAGACGCTCGTCGAAGGAATCCTGCGTCACCAGGGTCATCCGCAGGCGCTGCCCGAGCACGTCCACGCCGTCACCCGCCGCGACGAGACGGCCGCGATCCCGTTCTTCCCGGGTCGCGTGTTGTTCCAGGACGCCTCCGGGATCCCGGTGCTGGCCGACATGATCACCCTGCTCGAACGTGCCCGAGCCGAGGGTCTGGACACGTCCGCACTGGAACCGGCACTGCCCCTCGACCTGGTCGTGGATCACGCGCTCGAGGTGGACGAGTACGCGAATCCCGAAGCGGCACTTCGCAACATCGATCTGGAGTACGAGCGTCACCGTGATCGGTACCGATTCCTGCGCTGGGCGCAGGACCGGCTTCCCGGTCTTCGGGTCGTCCCTCCGGGGCTCGGAATCTGCCACCAACTGAACCTCGAGGTCCTCGCGCCGGTGGTGACCACGACCGAATCCGAGGGCCGTCACGTCGCAGCGCTGGACAGCCTGGTCGGCACCGACTCGCACACCACGATGATCAACGCTCTCGGCGTCACCGGCTGGGGCGTCGGCGGCATCGAGGCCACCGCCGCGGCTCTCGGGCAGGCCGTCATGATCCGCGTGCCCCGCGTCGTCGGCATCGAACTCACCGGACGTCTCGCCCCCGGGGTGTTCGCCTCCGATCTCGCCCTCACCCTCGCCGAGAAGCTGCGCGCACTGAACGTCGTCGGCGCCGTCGTCGAGTTCCACGGTCCGGGCCTGGAGGCACTGTCGGTGCCCGACCGCGCGACCGTCGCCAACATGGCACCCGAATACGGAGCGACGATGGCGTGGTTCCCCGCCGATCGCCGGACGATCGAGTACCTGGCCGCGACGGGCCGCTCCCCCGAGCGTGTCCGTCTCGCCGAGCAGTACCTGCGGGCCCAGGGACTGTTCCGCACCCCGAGCAGCCCGGCACCCCGGTTCGACAGCGGCCTGTCGATCGACCTCGGGAGCATCACCACCACCCTCGCCGGTCCGTCCCGACCGCACGACGCCTTGTCGCCTTCCGAGGTCCCGACCTCCCGCGGCGACGGCGGACCGCTCGATGGCGACATTGCGATCGCCGCGATCACCAGCTGCACCAACACGTCCAATCCCCGATCGCTGGTCGCGGCGGGTCTGCTCGCGCGCAACGCCGTCGCGGCCGGGCTGCGTCCACCGGTCTGGACGAAGACGTCGTTCACGCCCGGCTCGCGGGCTGCCGCCGACCTGTTGGCCTCGGCGGGTCTGCAGGACCACCTCGACCGGCTCGGCTTCCAGGTCGCGGGCTTCGGATGCGGCACGTGCATGGGCAATTCCGGGCCGCTCAGCCCGGCCCTGTCCGAGTCGGACCGGGCGAAGGACACCGCGCTCGCGGCGGTGCTGTCGGGTAACCGCAACTTCACCGGACGCATCCACCCGGCCGTCGCGCACGCCTACCTCGCCTCCCCCGCGATGGTCGTGGCCTACGCCCTCGCGGGCAACGTCCGCATCGACGTGACGAGCGAGCCGATCGGGCGGGCCGAGGACGGCACCGACGTCACCCTCGCCGACCTGTGGCCCTCCGACGAGGAGATCGACGCACTGCTGGCCGAGCACGAGGCCACCGCACTCGGGCGCGACGCGCACCGGGAACTGACCACCGCGCGCTGGCAGGAACTCGAGTACCCCCGCGGCGAGCACTACCGCTGGGACGGGGAGGCCGGCAGCATCCGCCGCCCACCCTTCACCGACCCGGAGCTGACGTCGCCCACCCTCACCGGGGATCTGACCGCCCGGCCCCTGCTGGTCCTCGGCGATGCGGTCACCACCGACCACATCTCGCCGGTCGCCCGGGTCCTGCCCGACTCCGCGGCGGGGCGTTGGCTCCGCGAGCGCGGTGTGAGCGACCGGGCGCTGGGCACCTTCAGCTCCCGACGGCTCAACCACGACGTCATGATCCGGGGTGGCTTCGCCAACACCCGCCTCGCGAACCTGCTCGTGCCCGAGAAGCAGGGCGGCTGGACGCGCACCGCACCCGGCGAGGAGCCGGTGCCCGTCCACGAGGCCGCCGAGTACCACCGCCGGCAGGGCACTCCGGTCGTGGTGGTCGCCGGTGAACTCTACGGCGCCGGATCGGCGCGGGACTGGGCCGCGAAGGTCACTCGGCTGCTCGGCATCCGCGCGGTACTCGCCCGCAGCTTCGAACGCATCCACCGCACCAATCTGGTCGCAATGGGTGTCCTGCCGATCCAGTGGCAGGGACCTGCCCCGGAAAACTTCGACGGCAGTGAGGAGATCGACCTGCTCGGACTGGCCGATCTCGGATCGACCACCGAGATCACCGTCCGGGTCCGCCGTGCGGACGAGATCGTGTGGGAGGGCACGGCGCTCTGCCGGATCGACACTCCCCTCGAGTGGGAATGGCTGCGCGCCGGGGGTCTGTTCGGCCACCTGCTGACCGAGCAGACGGAGCGGCAGCGGGCAACGGAGCCCGAACCGGTGGGCGCACACCGGTAGACGAGTGGATCGATGGGGACGTCCTCCGAGGAGGACGTCCCCATCGTCATGTCGGGTCCGCCGGAGCGACGCGGGCGACGGTGCGGGCCCGCACGATCAGATGACGGAGCGGCGGGACGGAACCCTCCGCTCGACCGTTCCTCCGGTCACCGTCGAGCTCGGCCCGCCGCACCCGGTACCGCTCGCGCAGCACCGCGGCGCGCAGGGCGGCGGTGACACCAGGGAAGCGACCGCGACGGCCCACTCCGACGGTGCCGAGGAGCAGGACGGCAGCCGGCAGCACTATCCAGGCGTACAGGACGGCGGCGGAGGCGATCGCCTCGGCGACGGCGTCCTCGTCGAGTGCCGCCCACACGATTCCCGCACCGACCACGACGTAGAGGGTGCCAGCCAGGGCCGCGGACAGGACGGCGCCGACGTATCGGCGGAGCAACCAGCAGCGGACCGTCCACAGCACGAGGACGACGGCCGTGAACATCGTGATCGCGGACGTGACCACCACGAAAGCGACGTCCGAGGAGTCCAGGAGGGGTCCGGAACCCGACTCGTCGTCGAACACCACGATCATGAGGAGCCCCGTCACCACCGTGACGACAGCCAGGATCGCGAGTTCGACGGCGAGCGCCGCGAAGGGGTGGCCGGCGACCCGCGGGTCGCCCGGTCGCAGCCTCGCTGCCGTGGCGAGCAATTCACGCCGGCGCAGCAGCGACGCCTCCCGGCGCAGACGACGGCGGGCACCAACGCCACGCTGGGTCGCGAGAAACAGGTCCTGGCTGAGCACGACGATCACGAAGACTGCCGGGAACAGCAGCAGCGCCGCCAGATCCACGGAGTGCGGGAGGCCGTCGAGCAGCGCAGCGACGAAGGTCATCGTCGCCCCGACGCCGAACACCGACCCGCACAGTTCGAGGTGTTCGAGGCGCAGCGCTTCGGTCGACCGGGACGAACCCTCCGCAGTGATGGCCGGTCCGAGCGACCACGCGATGAGATTGAGCGCGATGACGAGGGCGGCGAGCACCCCGAGGACGGCGGCGGCCTCACCCATCGTGAGGGTGGTGAGCACGCCGCTGCGCACCGGCGTGGACCGGTCGTAGGCCAGTTCGTCGGTGCGGCGGGCGACCGCGTGGATCAGATTCGGTGCGAGCGCGACGGGCAGGTAGGCGAGCGCCGAGCCGAACATCAGCATCCACACCCGGGTCCAGAACCGCCGGCGGGCGTGCGCTCCGCCGCGGGCTTCGGAGTCGGTGGCAGTGGTGGTCACGGCCGTCCTCCTCCCGGGCCTAACGGTGATGCGACTGACAGTGGTACACGAAACGGTAGCCGGTGCCGGGAGTGCTCGGGAACACGACACGGGACGCCCGATTCGGGCGTCCCGTGTACGTGCTGTCGAGAACGGAGCGGAAGGTCAGGCGCGAGCCTTCTGCAGGTTCTCGTCGAGTGCGGCGAGGAACTCCTCGGTGGTCAGCCAGCCCTGCTCGGGGCCGACGAGCAGTGCGAGGTCCTTGGTCATCTGACCGGCTTCGACGGTCTTGATGACGACATCCTCGAGCTGCTGCGCGAACTCGATGACCTCGGGGGTGTTGTCCAGCTTGCCGCGGTGCTCGAGGCCACGGGTCCAGGCGAAGATCGACGCGATCGGGTTGGTCGACGTCGGCTTGCCCTGCTGGTGCTGACGGTAGTGCCGGGTGACGGTGCCGTGTGCGGCCTCCGCCTCGACGGTCTTGCCGTCCGGGGTCATCAGGACGGAGGTCATCAGACCCAGCGAGCCGTAGCCCTGCGCGACGGTGTCGGACTGGACGTCGCCGTCGTAGTTCTTGCAGGCCCAGACGTAGCCGCCCTCCCACTTGAGGGACGATGCGACCATGTCGTCGATGAGGCGGTGCTCGTAGGTGAGACCGGCGGCGTCGAACTCCGCCTTGAACTCTTCCTCGTAGATCCGCTGGAACTCGTCCTTGAACATGCCGTCGTAGGCCTTCAGGATCGTGTTCTTGGTCGACAGGTAGACCGGGTAGTTGCGCTGCAGGCCGTACGAGAGCGAGGCGCGCGCGAAGTCCTGGATGGACTTCTTGTAGTTGTACATACCCATCACGACGCCGCCGTCCTCGGGGATCCGGCAGACCTCGTGCTGGATCGGCTCGCTGCCGTCCTCGGGCGTGAAGGTGATGGTGACGGTGCCCGGGCGGTCGACCTTGAAGTCGGTGGCGCGGTACTGGTCGCCGAACGCGTGGCGGCCGACGATGACGGGCTTGGTCCAGCCCGGCACCAGGCGCGGCACGTTCGAGATGATGATGGGCGCGCGGAAGATGGTGCCGCCGAGGATGTTACGGATGGTGCCGTTGGGCGACCGCCACATCTTCTTCAGGCCGAACTCCTCGACACGCGCTTCGTCGGGGGTGATGGTGGCGCACTTGACGCCGACGTTGTGCTTCTTGATGGCGTTCGCCGCGTCGACCGTCACCTGGTCGTCGGTGGCGTCGCGGTTCTCCACGCCGAGGTCGTAGTACTCGAGATCCACGTCCAGGTACGGGTGGATCAGCTTGTCCTTGATGAACTGCCAGATGATGCGGGTCATCTCGTCGCCGTCGAGCTCGACGACCTTACCTTCAACCTTGATCTTGGACATATGCGCTTCGTGTCCTCCTAGGACGTTTCTGTAGGTCCCCAATCGACCGCACTTTGTGGGTGCGGTCGCCGTCGGCTCGCGAGCAGCGAGCATGGCCGTGTCCACGTCCTGGACCGCGGCCAAACATGACAAGCGTACTGCTATTGCCGACGACCGCAAAGCACCTCGTCCCAGCCCCACGCCCTACCGACCGGTAACTTTCCTGCTGGTCAGGGATGTTCAGAGGGTGCATAAGACCCTGCGACGGAGAGTCGCTAGACTGCCGGGAAAGTCATGAGTGCCAGCGTCAAGCCCCGGCTTGCTGGCCGGCAACCCTCCGACCGGGGTGGGGTGCTCCGGGTGATGACACGGTCGGTGGAACCCCACCGACAAGCCTGTTGTCGGGAGGACTGAGATGATGATGTGCTGTCGCACCCAAGCCACGATCACACCTCCCATCACCGCCGGAAGGACACGATGACCGACATCCGCAGCCGGCGCTGCCAGCCCACCGCGAGCCTCGAGGCGGTCACCTCTTGACGGCGGGCACCGAGCGGCGTCGCGTCGAACTGCCCCCGGCGGACGGACGCCTCGACACCATCGACATCGGCGATCTCGCGCTCGAGAGCGGCGAGACGCTGCCGAACGTCACGATCGCCGTGCAGAGGTGGGGCGAACTCTCCCCCGCCCGCGACAACGTGGTGCTCGTCGAACACGCCCTCACCGGCGACTCGCACGTCACCGGCCCCGCCGGACCGGAGCATCCGTCCCCCGGCTGGTGGTCGGGCATGGTCGGCCCCGGTGCTCCGATCGACACCGATCGCTGGTGCGTGGTCTCGACGAACATCCTCGGCGGGTGCCGCGGCTCCACCGGGCCCGGCAGCACCGCGCCCGACGGCAAGGCCTGGGGGTCCCGCTTCCCGCTGATCACCGTGCGCGACCAGGTGGCGGCCGAGGTTGCGCTGCTCGACAAGCTCGGCATCGACGTCCTCGCCGCCGTGACCGGCGGATCGATGGGTGGCATGCGCACTCTCGAGTGGATCATCGCGTACCCGGAGCGGGTGCGGGCGTCGCTCGTCCTCGCCACCGGTGCCCGCGCGACCGCCGACCAGATCGGCACCCAGACCGCGCAGATGGCTGCCATCACGGCCGACCCCGACTGGCAGGGCGGCGACTACTACGGCTCTGGGCGGCGTCCCGAAGCCGGGCTCGCCATCGCCCGGACCATCGCGCACCTCACCTACCGGACCGAACTCGAACTCGACACGCGCTTCGGGAATCTCCCCCAGGACGACGAGGACCCGTGGCGCGGGGGCCGGTACGCCGTGCAGAGCTATCTCGAGCACCAGGCGCGCAAGCTCGTCGCGCGCTTCGATCCCGGTACCTACGTGGTGCTGTCCGACGTGATGAACCGGCACGACGTCGGCCGCGGACGCGGCGGCGTCGAGGCCGCACTCGCGTCCACCCCGGTCCCGACGATCGTCGCCGGCGTCGACTCCGACCGGCTGTACCCGCTGCGCCTGCAGCAGGAGATCGCCGATCTGCTCCCGGGATCGGGCGACCTGCGTGTGCTCGTCTCCCGCGACGGGCACGACGGATTCCTCACGGAGGCAGACGAGGTCGCGAAGCTCCTCGTCGAACTGATGAAGCTCGCCGAGGGCTAGTCGGTTCCCAGCGGGTCGATCGACGCGGCGAGCGCCACCACGATTCCGCCGACGACCATCATCGAGGCGACGTCGAACGCCTTGCCGCGTACCGCGAGGACACCGACCTTGTCCTCGTCGAGAGCCCAGCGGAACAGGCCGGCGAGGATCGTGGCGCCGCCGAAGACGAACGCTCCGCGTCGCCACCGGTCGGCGATCACCAAGATCACCGCTGCCGCGATCACCAGGGTGACCGCGAGCAGCGGCAGGTTCAGACGCGTGAATCGCAGAGCCTGAGCCATCTCGTCTCCCGGAGTCGTCGACCTGCTTATCGGGACGCGAGCTGCTCGGCCCGCTCCACGACGTTGGTCAGCAGGAAGGCGCGGGTCAGCGGTCCGACGCCCCCGGGGTTCGGGGACACGAAGCCCGCGACCTCACGCACGTCCGCGGCGACGTCGCCGCGCAGTCCGTCCTCGGTGCGGGAGACACCCACGTCCAGCACAGCGGCGCCGGGCTTGACCATGTCCGCCGTCACCAGGCCGGGAACACCTGCGGCTGCGACGATGATGTCGGCGCGGCGCACCTCTGCGGCGAGGTCGCGGGTGCCGGTGTGGCAGAGGGTGACCGTCGCGTTCTCCGAACGACGGGTCAGCAGCAGACCGATCGGGCGACCGACGGTGACGCCACGACCGACCACCACCACGTGCGCGCCGGCGATCTCCACGTCGTAGCGGCGCAGCAGGTGGATGATGCCGCGCGGCGTGCAGGGCAGCGGAGCCTCCTTGCCGAGCACGAGCCGGCCGAGGTTGACCGGGTGCAATCCGTCGGCGTCCTTGCCCGGATCCATGCGCTCGAGCGCCGCGTTCTCGTCGAGATGCTTCGGCAGCGGGAGCTGGACGATGTAGCCGGTGCAGGCAGGATCGGCGTTGAGCTCGTCGATCGCCTCGAACAGCTGTTCCTGGGTGATGTCGGCGGGCAGATCCTTGCGGATCGACGTGATGCCGACCTTCGCGCAGTCGTTGTGCTTGCCGCGCACATAGGCCGCGGATCCCGGATCGTCGCCGACGAGGATCGTGCCGAGACCGGGCGTGACGCCCTTGGCCTTCAGCGCATCCACGCGGACCTTCAGGTCCTCGAAGATTTCGTCGCGGGTTGCTTTGCCGTCCAGGATCGTCGCAGTCACGTCGTTCATTCTTCCAGGCGCCCGTCCGGCGTCGAAGCGCGGCCGGTACCGGAAACCGTCCGCGCGCCCGGAGGCAGGCACTCCCGGGCCAGTTCCGCGAAGGCCTCGGCGAGATGCCGCTCGTACTGCCCGGGGTCGGGCATGCAGGAGTCCGAGGCCAGAAAAGACAAGGTGAGGGCCTCGCCGAGGGATGTCACGGAGTGGACGAGACCGTAGTTCCGGTTGAGCATCGGAGTACCGATCGCCTCGACGGCGGGACTGTCCCCGAAGCGGAGTCCCTCGACCGGCCCGCGGGGCACATTCGTCACGGTGGTGTTGGCCAGCGGCACCACGTCTCCCGTGGGCCCCACCCGCCCGCGGTGCGCTCGCCGGATCGTCATCGCCAGGTCGAACGCGGGCGATGCATCCACCGCCGCAACGGAGGCAGCCGCCTCCGGACGCCGGATGCGCTGTTTCTCGAGAGCGGCCGACTCGTGGACTCGGCGGAGCCGCTCGCGCGGATCAGCCCGATCGAGGTGCAGGTCGACATACATGAGCGTGACCTTGTTCTCCGACTCCGCTCCCGCTCCGTCCCGGAGGGATCCCGGAACGATCGCCGCCGGCGAGTCGGCGGGAATTTCCTCGTGGGATGCGAGGTAGGCGCGCAGTCCGCCCGAGACGACCGTCAGGATCACGTCGTTCACCGAGGTATCCGTGGCGCGCGCGACGGCACGCACCTCCGGCAACGGCATACGGACGACGCCGAACTGCCAGGGGCCGCCGGCGTCGGTGTCGAAGCGGGTGCGGGGACGCTGCGGCCGGGGCGCGGTGATCTCCCCCGAGGTGGTGAGATCACCCAGTGCTCGTCGAGCGCGACGTGCTGCGACCAGAGCCGGGAGCATCCTCGCGTACCGGAAGGGCAGCGAGACCGCCGCGCGGACCGGTCCCGGCACGGCGACGACGCGTCCTCCCGTCGAAGGGGCGGCAGCCGGATCGTCGAGCAGCGCACGAGCGATCTCGACGGCTCCGAGCCCGTCGGTCACCGAGTGGTGCAGGAGCAACGCGACGATGGTGGCGCCCTCGGGAAGGTCCTCGACACCGCGGATGTCGCTCAGGACGTGCACTTCCCACGGCGGTGCGGACAGGTCGAGACGGCGTTCCTTCGTCGACGCGAGCAGCCGATGCAACTCGCTGCGCGAGGTCGGTCCGATCGTCTCGTACCGGACGTGATCGTCCGGATCGACGTCCGTCTCCACCCAGTAGGGGAAGTCGAGGTTCGCCGGCACGCGGTGCAGACGTCGGCCGAGCGCCGGTGCCCGATGCAGACGCTCCCCGATCCAGGTGACGGCATCCTCACGGGTGCGGATGGGGGCTTCGCCTGCCCGGGCGTCGAAGACGTAGAAACTCACCATGGTCGGCGGCGGGGCTTCGGGGTCGGTGTCCCCCACGAAGACGTGGAGCGCGTCCCGCGCGGCCAGTCGAATTCCGCGTCGGCGTGTCATCGCGATGGTTCTCTCCCGGGTCGCCCGCTGCTCGTGCCTCTCGATTGAACCAGTTACCGCTCGAGGTCACATCCGGTCGGCGATTCGCGTACAGGAACGCGGAGCGGTGTAATTCGGCCATGGCGCACCGAGTCGGATCGACGACCGGCAGCACACGAGGCCGGGCCGCGCGTCGCGTCCTGTTCTCGTTCGCAGGCGGCCTCGGCCATCTCGCACCGATGCTCCCGATCGCCGACGTCCTGCGCGGGGCCGGCCACCGTCTCGGCGTGTGCGGGGAGGCGGACGTCCTCGCAGGCGCCGAAGGCTTCGACGCGTACTTCCCCGAGGGGGACACGACATCTCCTTCCGGACGGTCCACGGGCACGCTCGCTCCTCCGGACCTCGACCACGAGTACTCGGTGATCGGCACCCACTTCGCCGGTGCGCTCGCGGCGCGACGATTCGACCTGGTCTGCGATGTCGTCGACCGTTGGCATCCGGATCTGGTGATCTGCGACGAGATGGACTTCGGTGCGATGACGGCGGCCGAACACGCCGCCGTTCCCCGCGTGGTGGTCGACGTGATCGCGTCCGGAGCGCTCACCCGGATCGACCGCATCCGTGAGCCACTGGGACGACTGCGGGCGACCCACGGACTCCCCTCGGATCCCGAGTTCTCCTTCCTGAAACGGGATCTCGTCATCTCACCGTTCCCGCCGTCGTTCCGCGATCCCGACTTCCCCCTGCCCGCCACAGCCGTCTCGATCGGGCCGGGCCCGTCGCTCGCGTCCCACGGACACCCCGCGATCGACTGGCTTCGTAGCGGCGAGAAGCCCCACCGCGTGTACGTCACGCTGGGTACCGTCTTCAACACCGAGTCCGGTGATCTCTTCGGCCGTCTCGTCCGGGGACTCCACCGACTACCTGCGCGCGTGCTCGTCACGGTCGGCCGCGACGTCGACCCGGCCACCCTGCCCTCACCGGGCGGCAACGTCCGCATCGAGCGGTTCGTGCCGCAGTCGGCGGTGCTCCCGCACGTCGATCTCGTCGTCAATCACGGCGGATCGGGCAGCGTCATCGGTGCGCTCACCCACGGCGTTCCGGTCGTCGCGCTTCCGATGGGCGCGGACCAGGAACTCAACGCCCGACGTCTGGTCGCGCTGGGCGCAGGGACCACGGTCGATCCCGTCACCGTAACCTCGGCGGAGATCGGAGGGATCACCCTCGACGCGCTGTCCTCGGGCTCTCTCCGCCGCGGGGCCGAGCAATTGCGCGTCGAGATCGCACGATTGCCTCCCCCGGCATCCGTGCTCGCGCTGCTCGAGGATCGGATGTTCCGGTCCCGGCTGCGCTGAACGTCTCCGCTCACACGACGGAATAACCGTCCGGTAGCGACGTCCGTCCGGTCAGGGCCCGCAGCACGGTCGTACCGTCGCCGAGTGCCAGCGCGATCCTCGTGGCCAGCAGGGTTGCCTCTTCGAGGACGTCGGCCGGAGGCGTGAAGGGGACGTCCGCCGCAGCTGCGATGTCGAGACCGTGGACGGCGAGCTCGAAGGTGCGCGTCGGCAGATAGGAGTGCAACCGGATCCCCTTGTCTCCGATCACCCGGATCAGACGGTCCTCGCCGGCACCGAACCGTTCGATCACCGCGGTCGACAGGGCATCGATCGTGGCCACCGGGTCGTCGCCGAGGTCGGCACCGGCACGACGTCCGCGTTCGACGATGTCCTCCGCACCGAGAACCGAGGTGAGTTCCTTGACGTGCACGTAGTACTGCTCCGCGCTCGCGAGGTCCTCGGTGTCGGCGGGACCGTCCAGATAGGTCGTGACGGTCGTCAACGAGCGCGAGGTGTGGCCGATCAGCGCTCGGAGGTCCCACTCACCCAGGCCGGGGCCGTCCCAGCGGTCGATCGGCACGACACGGACCAGCTCCGAGAAGCTGCGTACCGCCGAGACATACGTCGCTACCGGTGATTCCATGACATCTCCCGCGGTCGACCGGATCGAACCCGACACGAGAATGAAAGCACGCGTCTCCCGGCTACACCGTCGGTGTGCGCACGCGGGTGAGCACGGATCGCTTGCGCAGCGTGAATCCCAGGTTCTCGTAGAGCCGGATGGCGGTCGTGTTCGCGGCCGATGCGTGGAGGAACGGGATCTCGCCGCGTGCGCGGATACCGGCACCGACGGCCTTGACCAGGCGCGTGCCGAATCCGCATCCCCGGAACTCGGCGTCCGTGCACACGGCACTGATCTCGGTCCATCCCGGCGGATGCAGACGCTCCCCCGCCATCGCGACGAGACGTCCGTTCACCCTGATGCCCAGATAGGTGCCCATCTCGACGGTTCGCAGCAGATACGGTCCCGGTCGGGTGCGGGCCACGAGTTCGAGGATCTCCGGGACATCCGCGGGGCCGAGGACCACGAGGTCCGGATCGGGTTCGACGACCAGGTCCGTCCCGTCCATCTGGACGAGCCCGAACGAGCCGAGCACCTCCCAGCCGGGTGGTGGTGTGTGCCCGGGTCCGCGCACGGCCACCTCGACCGACGGACCCACGAGCGCGGCCAGGTGCGTCCAGTCCTCGTCGGTCATCACTGCCGGGTGTCCGATGTGCCCCGCGACGTCGGGGTGGTATCCGCCGATCCGGCCCGACCACCGCGCGAAGCGCGCATGCACTCCACGCAGCGACTGCCGGATCGGATCGTCGAGCGGATGGACGTCCTCGTCCACCTCGACGGCGTCGACCGCCGGCGAAGCACCCGCAGTCATGTCAGAGACCGAGCCCGGTGCCGTGGACGCCGTACTCGTCGATGACGGCGAGTTCGTCGTCGGTGAGCGGCGGGAAGCTCAGCGCCTCGAGGTTGTGGTCGAGCTGCCAGGTCGAGCTCGCACCGACCAGCGCCGAGGTCACGGCAGGCTGCCGGAGCACCCACTGCAGCGCCAGTTGGGCCAGCGACTGCCCACGCGACCGGGCGAGCTTGTCGAGTTCGGTGACGCGCTGCCGGTAGGTCTCGTCGATCACGTCCGGGGAGAGGAACGCGCTGTCCACCGCTCGCGCACCGTCCGGGATGGTCTCGAGGTACTTGTCGGTCAGAAGTCCCTGTGCGAGCGGCGAATACACGACGAGTCCGAAGCCGTCCTGCTCGGCAGCATCGAGCAGACCGTTCTGCTCGATGCTGCGGTCGAAGATCGAGTAGCGCGGCTGATGGACGAGCAGCGGGGCACCGGCTTCCCGCAGGAGTGCCGCGGCCTCGCGCGCACGGTCCGGTTGATAGTTCGAGATGCCGACGTAGAGCGCCTTCCCCTGCTCGACCGCGGAGACGAGTGCCCCGACGGTCTCCTCGAGCGGCGTCGACAGGTCCGGGCTGTGGCTGTAGAAGATGTCGACGTAGTCGGTGCCGAGATCACGCAGGCTGTGCTCGAGCGAGCCCAGCAGCGACTTGCGCGACCCGCCCTTCTGGTAAGGACCGGGACCGATCGGGTTGCCGGCCTTCGTCGACAGGATGATCTCGTCCCGGTAGGGCGCGAGGTCCTTGCCGAGGATCCGGCCGAAGTTCTTCTGCGCGGCGCGGTGCGGCGGACCGTACCGGTCGGCGTTGTCGAAGTGGGTGATGCCGAGATCGAAGGCGTGGAGGATGATCTCCCGCTGCGTCTCGAACGGATAGTCCGTACCGAACTTCTGCCACAGGCCGAACGAGAAGGCCGGCAGGTCGAGCCCGGACCGCCCCGAGCGACGGTAGGGAATCGTCTCGTAACGGTCCTCGGATGCGGTGTACGGAGTTTCGACGGTGCCGTGCGACATCGGGCGGGGTTCGCCTTTCGGTTCCAGCGGAATTCGGGTCCACGCCACTCGATCACGGGCGCTTCCGGACTGTCACCGGTTCCGCTCAGGCTGCGCACAATGCACCGTCACCGGTGTTCGGATGTGACAGGCACACCCGAACACCGGAGCGCGCACTACTTGTCGCAGGCGATGCCGTCGTTGTCCTTGTCGAGACGCGATGCGTATCCGGGTTCCCCGCGCAGAATCGGGGCAGCCCCTGCTGCTTTCGCCTCGGAGCAGTTCTTGTACGACACCGACGGTTGCTGCACCGGAGGTGGCGTGTACGCAGGAGCGGGCGGGGGCGTGTACTGCGTGACCGGCGGCGGGGTGTACTCGGGCGTCGGGGGCGGCGTGTACTCCGTCGTCGCCGGCGGAGTGTATGCGGGAGCGGGCGGCGGGGTGTACTCCGTCGTGGTTTCCACGACGGTCGTTCCGACCTGGGGAACCAACGGCACCACGGCAGGTGAGTCGGAGGTCGTGGTGGGCGCCGGTGTCGTCGTCCGAGGCGTCGTCGTGGTCGGCTTCGCCGTCGTCGTGGTCGGAGCCACCGAACTGCTCGTCGTGGACACCACCGAGGAGGTTTCCGTCTTCGGTTCCTCGTCACCGACAGCGGCACCGAGCGCCACGAGTCCGACGAGGCCGGCGCCGAGCGCCCACGGCCATTTGCGTCGCTTCTGCCCACCTCCGGCAGGAGGATTGCCACCCTGGCCGACAGCCCCGAACACCTGCGTGGGGTCGCCGCTGCCCTTGGGCCTGGTCTGGTTCGTCCACTGCTGACCGTCCCAGTAGCGATCGATGGACGGGTCGTAGGGGTCGGGATGCCAACCGGCAGGAGGATTCATGCTCGATCCGTTCTGAGGAATACGTTCCGCAGAACGTCGCCGGTACCGATCGGTGTGTTACACCGACGATTCGGAAACCTCACCGAGGCAGGTGGGAGGGGCGTGCGAGCCGGGCCACACAGTGCCGACTTGTTAACCTGCATCGTGTTCAGAGTGATGTTCCACGAGCCGCGCATTCCCCCCAACACCGGCAATGCCATACGCATGGTCGCCGCGACCGGCGCTGAACTGCACCTGGTGGAACCCCTCGGCTTCGACCTGTCCGAGCCGAAACTGCGCCGTGCGGGCCTGGACTACCACGATCTCGCGTCGGTCACCGTGCACAGCAGCCTCGATGCCGCGTGGGCGGCGCTGGCCCCCGAGCGGGTGTTCGCGTTCACCGCGCACGGCACGTCGAGCTATGCGGAGATCGAGTACCGGGCCGGCGACGTGCTGCTGTTCGGCCCTGAACCGACCGGGCTGTCGCCCGAGGTGCTCGCCGACCCGCACATCACCGAACAGATCCGTATCCCCATGCTGCCCGGGCGTCGTTCACTGAATCTGTCGAACGCCGCAGCCGTCGCCTGCTACGAGGCGTGGCGGCAGCACGGTTTCCCCGGAGGGGTTTAGGCGCCGCTCTCCACCGGACGACCCGAGCGGGCCCATCCGTCGGTGCCGCCCGCGACGGACACGGCGTCGACTCCGCGACCGGCGAGATACTGCGCGGCCTGCAGACTGCGGCCACCCACGGCGCAGACGACGTAGACGGTGCCCTCGGTGGGGATCTCGTCGATCCGCGCGACGAACTCGCTGAGCGGGATGTTCGTGACGCCGGGTACGCGCACCTGGGCGTATTCGTCGCGTTCACGCACGTCGATGACGGTCGCCCCGTCGGTGAGCGCGGATTCGAGTGCGGCCAGGTCGACCTCACGCATCGCTGTCGGTCCTCTCGGTATCGGGCGTCCCGGTGGTTCCGGACGAACGTTCCCGTCGGGTGATGAGCCGGATGACCAGGTAGAGGACACCTGCACACACGAACAGGAACGCCACCCACGGTAGCGCGGCGCCGATACCGACCACCGCTGCCCCCAGCGCGGCCCACAGGCTGTTCCATCCTGCGACCAGCCCGTCCCAGAAACTGTCCTGCTCGGAGGGAAGGCGATCGGTAGTGATGTCGACGGTGAGCGTGGACAGTTCGATCCGGTCGCCCAGCTGACGTCGCTGCGCCTCGAGACTGTCGAGTTCGGCCTGTCGTTCGGCCAGGGCGGTCTCGGCGGCGATCAGTGCCTCGACGTCGGCCGACGATTCGAGCAGTGCCCGCAGGCGGTCCACCGAGGCCCGCAACGCCCCTACTCGGGCTTCGAGATCGGTGTACTGCATCGTCACGTCGTCGCGGGTGGTGCTCAAGCTCGTGACACGGCCGAGCGTGCGGATCTCGTCGACGACCTCGTCGAGCCGCTCGGCGGGCACCCGCACCGTGAGCATGCTGCTCGTCTCCGGTTGTTCGGTGAGCGAGTCGACGCGCCCACCGGCCTCCTCGACGACCGTCACGACCCGGCGGCCGGTCGCCACGGGATCGCCGGCATCCATCTCGAGGTAGCCGGTGACGACCTCCTTGCGGTCGGACTCCTCGGCGGGTTGCGACTCGCGGAGACCGCCGTCGACGATCGCGGGTGCCGAGATCGCCGGCGCGGACGCCGAGGAGCCCTCGCCTCCCCCACCCTCGTCGCAGCCGGTGACGACCAGCGCGAACAGAGCCAACGACACCAGCGACAGGCGTTTCACACCCGGCGATGCTAGCGAAAGTCGCGTGATCTGCTCTGCATTCGCAGATCCATGGCTTCGAGATGGTCGGCGAGGAGCGTGACCACCCCCTCGGCGTTCTGGAGCCGGCCGCGGACGAGCAGGGCGGGAGCGGTGTGGGCCACCGTCCGGTAGCGCGCCCACAGGCCGACCGAGCACACCACGTTCACCATTCCGGTCTCGTCCTCGAGGTTGAGGAAGGTGACACCGGCGGCGGTCGCCGGTCGCTGCCGGTGGGTCACGGCCCCGCCGACGAGGATGCGTGTCCCGTCGGGGACCTGCAACAGGTCAGCGGCCGGGATCACCCCGAGTTCGTCGAGCCTCTCGCGCAGGAACTGCGTCGGATAGCTGTCGGGCGAGATTCCCGTGGCCCAGACGTCGGCGGCGGCGAGTTCGAGAGCGCTCATGCCCGGCAGGGCCGGAGCCGGCACCGTCCCGATCCCGGGAAGCCGTCCGGGGCGTTGTGCCGCGGCCGGGGCCGCACCCCAGAGGGCTTCGCGGCGGGTGACACCGAACGAGGAGAACGCTCCTGCGGTGGCCAGTGCCTCGACCTGCGCGGTGGTGAGACCGACGCGGGCGGCGAGGTCGGCGGGCGAGGTGTACGGGCCGTGGGCACTGCGTTCGGTCACAATGCGTTCGGCGAGATCGTCGCCGATGTGCCGCACCGTCGCCAGGCCGAGCCGGACCTCGCGACCCTCGTTCTCGAGGGTGGCGTGCGCGAGGCTCGCCCCGATGTCGGGGCCGTGGACGACCACACGGTGACGTCGGGCATCGGCGACCAGCGATTGCCGCGAGTAGAAACCCATCGGCTGAGCACGCAGCAGGCCCGCGCAGAACGCTGCGGGATGGTGCAGCTTGAACCACGCCGAATAGAACACCAGCGAGGCGAAGCTCTGCGAGTGGCTCTCGGGGAAACCGAAATTCGCGAAGGCGTAGAGCTTCTCGTAGATGCGGTCGGCGACGTCTCCCGTGATGCCGTGCAGGTCCCGCATGCCCTGATAGAGACGTCCTCGCAGACGCTCCATCTTCTCCGTCGACCGTTTCGATCCCATGGCGCGACGCAACCGGTCGGCCTCCGCCGCGGTGAATCCCGCGGCGTCGACGGCCATCTGCATGAGCTGCTCCTGGAAGAGCGGAACGCCGAGGGTGCGTTCGAGGGCATTCTCGAGGCACGGATGGTCGTAGGTGACGGGTTCGAGACCGTTGCGCCGCCGGATGTAGGGGTGCACCGAACCGCCCTGGATAGGGCCGGGCCGGATGATGGCCACCTCGATGACCAGATCGTAGAAGCAGCGCGGCTTCAACCGCGGCAGAGTGGCCATCTGCGCCCGCGACTCCACCTGGAAGACGCCCACCGAGTCGGCGCGGCACAGCATCTCGTACACCCCCGGTTCGGAGAGGTCGAGGTGCGCGAGATCGACTCGGACGCCTTCGTGTTCGTCGACGAGGTCGATCATGTAGTGCAGCGCGGAGAGCATGCCGAGGCCGAGCAGATCGAACTTCACGAGACCCGCTGCGGCACAGTCGTCCTTGTCCCACTGCAGGACGGTGCGCCCTTCCATCCGCGCCCACTCGACGGGGCACACGTCGGCGACGGGCCGGTCGCAGATCACCATGCCGCCCGAGTGGATGCCGAGATGCCGTGGGAGACCTTCGATCTGTTCGGCGAGATCGAGAACCGTCTCCGGGATCCGTTCGTCGGTCTCGACCCGCACCCCACCCCACCGGCCGATCAGCTTGCTCCACGCGTCCTGTTGCCCCTGTGAGTATCCGAGGGCACGGGCCATGTCGCGGACGGCGGAACGACCGCGGTAGGTGATGACGTTCGCGACCTGCGCGGCATTGATCCGTCCGTACTTGCGGTAGACGTACTGGATCGCCTCCTCGCGCCGGTCGGATTCGATGTCGAGGTCGATGTCGGGTGGACCGTCGCGTTCGGGCGACAGGAAGCGTTCGAACAGCAGCTTGTTGCCGACGGGGTCGACGTTGGTGATGCCGATCGCGTAGCAGACCGCCGAGTTGGCGGCCGACCCTCTTCCCTGGCAGAGAATGTCGTTCCGCTTGCAGAAGTCGACGATGTCGTGGACGACGAGGAAGTATCCCGGAAACCCCAGCCGGCCGACGACGTCGAGTTCGTGTTCGATCTGCCGATAGGCGTCGGGGCGGCGCTCGACCGGACCGTAACGGCGACGCGCCCCGTCGTAGGTGAGTTCGCGCAGCCAGGTGAACTCGGTGTGCCCGTCGGGAACATCGAAGGGCGGCAGTTTCGGTGCGACGAGACGCAGGTCGAAGGCGCATTCACGACCCAGTTCGGCGGCATGGTGCACGGCACCCGGAAAGGCCTCGAACAGCCGTGCCATCTCCTCCCCCGACCGCAGGTGCCCGCCGCCGGTCGGCGGGATCCGGCCGACGGCGTCGTCGAGACTCTGCCGGCCGGAGATCGCCGCCACGGCCATCGCCAGACGTCGCCGACGGGGGTGCGCGAAGTGCGCCGCCGTGCTCGCGATGCACGGAATGCCGTGTCGCCCGGCAAGTTCGAAGAGGGCTGCGTTGCGTTCGTGGTCGTCGGGATATCCGTGACGGGTGAGTTCGACGGTCACGCGGTCGGCACCGAACCGGTCGACGAGGTCGAGCAATGCCGCCTCGGCGGCAGGGACCCCGCCCGTGGCGAGCGCTTGTCGCAGGTGCCCCCGACGACAACCGGTGAGGATCTGCCAGTGCCCACCGGCAGCATCGGTGAGCGCGTCGTAGTCGTACGTCGGGTTGTTCTTCCCCCCTCCCGCGAGGTGGGCGTCGGCGATCTGCCGCGACAGGCGTCGATAGCCCTCCTGACCGCGGGCGAGGACGAGCAGGTGCGCATCGTCGAGGCCCAGCTCGGCTCCGAAGACGGTGCGGATGTCGAGTTCGCGTGCGGCTTCGGCGAATCGCACCGCCCCGTACAGTCCGTCGTGGTCGGTCACCGCGAGGGCCTCGAGTCCGAGTCGTGCCGCCTCCTCGGCGAGTTCCTCCGGCGTGGAGGCACCGTCGAGGAAGCTGAACGCGGAGTGGGCGTGCAGTTCGGCGTAGGGCACGACCGGCCCTTCCGGACGTCGGACCCGCGCCTCGTACTCGGCGCGGGTGCGCGACCACGCCGGACTGTCGCTCCCGTCGCCGGGATGTTCGGCATCGCGACGGGAAGTGCCGGGTCGTCCCGAGAGCACACGTTCCATCTCCGACCAGGTCGGCGGACCGTTTCCCCATCCCACTCCGGCACCTCCTCGACCGATCCAGTATCGCACATGTGTTCGAACGAGACGTTCGAACACGCGCAGTTCTCGTCGCGACACGCCGGGAGTCGGCGACGAGAACTGCACGATCGACTGCAACCAGGGGGTTGCATCACGGGCCAGCAAGTGCAACCCTGGAGTTGCATTCCTATCGGAGGAGGCAATCATGACCGACGAACTCGACCGCATCGAACGCGACATCACCATCGACGCCCCCGTGGACCGGGTGTGGACACTCGTGGCCGAACCCGGCTGGTACATCAACGACAACGAGTGGACCGAGCACCGCCTCGAACACGACGGAGATCTCACCACCGTGCACGATCCGGTCCACGGCGCCTTCGTCTTCCGCACCGTGACCCTCGACGAACCGCACTACGCGGCCTTCCGCTGGCTCGCCGACCACACCGATCCCGACAGCCCGTCGACCCTCGTCGAGTTCCGGCTCACCGCCCTCGACACCGACACGACCGAATTACGCGTCACGGAAACCGGATTCGACTCCCTGCCCGGCGACGCGAGCGAACGCCGCACCCGCTTCGAGGAGAACTCCCGGGGCTGGACCACCGAACTGGAGATCGCCAAGCACCATCTCGAGAAGGACGGAAGCGTTGCCCGACGCTGAGTTCTCCGCCGACCTGCATCCCGTCTTCGCGGCCCTGGCCGACGACACCCGGTGGCGCATCCTGCAGCGACTGGGCCGATCCCCGGCGTCGGCGTCCGGGCTCGCGGCCGAGTTCACGGTCTCCCGTCAGGCCATCGCCAAGCATCTGGCGGTGCTCGAACGGTGCGGTCTCGTGACCTCCGAGCGCGCCGGACGGGAGATCCGCTTCTCCGCCGTCGGATCGCGGCTGAGCGCGGTCGGGCGTGCGATCGACGCCGTGGGGGCAGGCTGGGACCGCCGCCTGTCCGCGATCAAGAAGGCGGCCGAACGGCCTCAGTAACCCGCGTTCGGATCGACCCGGGCGATCAACTCCTCACCCGCGGCGAACCGGCGTACGTTCTCCTCGAGGGTCGGCGCGAACGTCTGCGTCAGCCGGCTGCGCGTATTGGCGATGTGCGGTGTGATCACGGCGTTGTCGAGATCCCACAGCGGATGACCGTCGGGCAACGGTTCGGGATCGGTCACGTCGAGGACCGCCCCGGCGATCGCACCGTCCCCGAGCGCCTTCACCAGCGCGTCGGTGTCGACGAGGTTGCCCCGCGCGACGTTCACGAGCCACGCCGACCCGGGCATCGCCGCGAGCGCGGCGGCGTCGACGAGATGATCGGTCTCGGCGGTCGCGGGTGCGGCGACGACGAAGTGATCGGCCATCGACCACACCTCCGACGTGCGGTCGGCCGGCAGCGTGACCTTCGCGCCGTCGACGGGACGGCCCGAACGATTGACCGCGACGACGGACGCGCCGAGGGCATGCAGGCGCGGGATCATCGCCCGGCCGATACCGCCGCATCCGACGATGGCCACGGTCGAGCCGTGGAGGGTCCGCACCCGCGGGTCGAGAACGTCCTTGGTCCACCGCTTCGCGGCAACCGAGGCGTGGAACTGCCGCAACCCCACGAGCAGCGCTCCCACCGCGTACTCGGCCACGTTGTCGGCGTACACACCGGACGCATTCGCCCACAGCCGGCGGTCGTCGATCACGCCCGCCCGGAAGAACGGTTCGATACCCGCGTAGGTGAGCTGCACCCAGCGCACCCGGTCGGGCAGATCCGGGAATTCCTCGGCGCTGCCGTCCCACACCAGGGCGTCGGCCTCGTCCAGTTCGGAGAGGGTTCCACCGCCGGAGACGATCGCGGCGGCGAGGTGTTCGTCGTGGCCCGGTCCGAGATGAATACGCATGCCGCGACCCTAACCTCGAATCGTTCGCGGAGGGATGTCGAGAATCCGGAAGCGGCTCCGTCTCCTCCATGAACGCGGCCACAATGGGCCGTACCGCACGGAGGAGAACATCATGGCCAAGTACCTGCTGCTCAAGCATTACCGCGGCGCCCCGGCAGCGGTGAACGACGTACCCATGGATCAGTGGGAGCCGGACGAGGTGTCGGCCCACATCCGGTACATGCAGGATTTCGCCGCCCGTCTCGAGAGCACCGGCGAGTTCGTCGACGCGCAGGCGCTCTCCCCGGAGGGCACCTTCGTCCGCTACGACGGTGAGGGACGTCCCCCTGCCACCGACGGGCCGTTCCCGGAGACGAAGGATCTCATCGCCGGGTGGATGGTGATCGACGTCGACAGCTACGACCGGGCACTGGAACTGGCCGGCGAACTGTCGGCCGCGCCGGGAGCCGGCGGGAAGCCGATCCACGAATGGCTCGAGGTGCGACCGTTCATGTCCGAACCGCCGACCGTCACGGAGTAGACGTGGACGAGGCGTTGCTGCGCACGCTCGTCCCCACGGTGATCGGCATCCTCGTCCGCCGCGGAGCGGATTTCGCGTCGGCCGAGGATGCCGTCCAGGACGCGCTCGTCGAAGCCCTGCGGGTGTGGCCGGAGGATCCGCCGCGCGACCCGAAGGGCTGGCTGGTCGCGGTGGCGTGGCGCAGATTCCTCGACACCGTGCGCGCCGATGCGTCCCGTCGACGCCGCGAGATCCTCGTCGACGCCGAGCCCCGGCCGGGGCCGGGCACACCGGTGGACGACACGCTCGCGTTGTACTTCCTGTGTGCCCACCCGTCGCTCACGCCCGGCTCGGCGGTCGCGCTCACCCTGCGTGCCGTCGGCGGGTTGACGACCCGGCAGATCGCGCAGGCCTATCTCGTTCCGGAAGCGACGATGGCCCAACGCATCAGCCGGGCCAAGCGCACGATCGCGGACGTCCGGCTGGATCGGCCGGGCGATGTCGCGACGGTGTTGCGGGTGCTCTATCTCGTGTTCAACGAGGGCTATTCGGGTGACGTCGACCTGGCCACCGAGGCCGTCCGGCTCACGCGCGGGCTGGCAGCGGTGATCGACCACCCCGAGGTGTCGGGTCTGCTCGCGCTGATGCTGCTCCATCACGCCCGGCGAGCGGCGCGCATCCGGCCGGACGGCAGTCTCGTTCCCCTCACCGAACAGGATCGCAGCCTGTGGGACACGCGTCTGATCTCGGAGGGCGTGGAGATCCTGCAGGCCGCGCTCGCCCGCGACCGGCTCGGCGAGTTCCAGGCGCAGGCCGCGCCGTCGCCGCCCTGCATGCCGACGCGCGTACCGCGGAGGAGACCGACTGGGTGCAGATCGTCGAGTGGTACGACGAGCTCCTGCGGTTCACCGACAACCCGGTGGCCCGTCTCAACCGTGCCGTCGCGGTCGGTGAGGCCGACGGACCCCACGCCGGTCTCGCAGCAATGGCCGAGCTCGACCCCAGCCTGCCCCGGTACACGGCGGCCGCGGCGTATCTCCACGAACGCGCCGGCGACACCGCGACGGCGGCCCGGCTCTACGCCGAGGCCGCGCACCTGGCGACCAGCGTGCCCGAACGCGACCATCTCGTGCGGCAGGCGGCACGCCTGCACAGCGTTTCCTGAGGTTCCGTCAGGGTTCTCCCCCACCACGAAATCCGGTGCCACGCCGGATGTGCCGACGGTGCGGGAGAACGAGCATGGGTGTCGTGAAACTCCTGGTGCGCCTGCTCGCCATACCCTTCGTGCTCTTCATCGCGTTCGTGGCGGTCATCGGTGGCCTGGCCGTCCACGCGTGGACCACGCGCGCGCTCGACACCACCGGACGCGTCGACTTCGACACCGCCCTGCGCATCCCTCCCGTCGAGTCGGGCACCGTCGACGCCGACGGCACGCGCGTGTTCGACCTGACCATGCAGCGCGGCACGACCGACCTCGGGCACGGCCCCGACACCCGGACATGGGGCGTGAACGGCAGCTATCTCGGACCCACCCTCCGCGCCGTGCGCGGCGAGAACGTGCGCGTGAACGTCACGAACGAACTCGGCGAGACGAGCACGATGCACTGGCACGGCATGCACCTGCCCGCGGCGATGGACGGCGGACCGCACCAGCCGATCGAGCCCGGAACGACATGGTCGCCGTACTGGACCGTCGATCAACCGGCCGCGACCCTCTGGTACCACCCGCACCTGCACGGTTCCACCGCCGCGCACGTGTACCGGGGCGTCGCGGGCATGTTCCTGATCGACGAGCCCGGCACGTCGCCGCTCCCCCACGACTACGGGGTCGACGACATCCCCCTCGTCGTCCAGGACCGGAAGTTCGACGGCGACCAGCTCGACGACAGCAACGCGATCTTCGCCGACGTCGGCACGCTCGGCGACGAGATCCTCGTCAACGGCACACCGCGGCCGTTCCTGGACGTCGGCACCGAGACGGTCCGGCTCCGGGTGCTCAACGCGTCGAACGCGCGCGTCTACAACTTCTCGTTCGACACCGGGATGCCGTTCCTCGTCGTCGGCAGCGACGGTGGTCTGCTCGAGGAGCCGCGGGCCGTCCGCAGTCTCCGGCTGTCGCCGGGTGAGCGTGCCGAGATCGTCGTCCGGCCGGAAGCAGGTTCGAGGCACGTGCTGCGCAGCACCCCGCCCGAGCTGAAGGCCGGCTTCTGGCAGGACCGCTTCTCCGGTGGCGACGACCGCATGGACGTCCTCGAGCTGCGGGCGGCACCCGTCCTCGGATCGTCGGCCGCGATCCCGGAGAGGCTGACCACCCTTCCGGAGCTCGGGGAACCGAGCAGCACCCGCCGCATCGACCTGACCTCGTCGACGACCATCAACGATCGCGAGATGGACATGGGCCGGATCGACGAGGTGGTCGTCGCCGGCACCACCGAACTGTGGGAGGTGCGCAACGTCAGCGGCACGATCCACAACTTCCACATCCACGACGTGCAGTTCGAGATCCTCGGCATGACCGGGGTGAGTCCCGACCATCCGTCCCTGGCTGGTCGCAAGGACACCGTCTTCGTCCCGCCGGCGGCGACCGTGCGGCTGCTCGTTCCGTTCGGTCGCCACACCGATCCGGCGATGCCGTACATGTACCACTGTCACCTGCTCAAACACGAGGACAGCGGCATGATGGGACAGTTCGTGGTGGTCGGCGCCGACGAGGTGCACGACGTGACGCAGGCGGCCGGCACGGCCCACCATGCCCACGACGGCGGGTGAACCCGGTCACGTCCGGCAGGGCCGGGAATGGATCCCCGCCCAGCCCTGTTGAGGAGTGTGGATCGGCGCGTCGCGTACGCCCCGGAGCCAATGAGAAACCGCCTTCGTGGAATACCGTCCGGCTGGAGCCACGTTGCGCAACGTGCCGTGAGGCATCCGGCGCGTCGGTCCACCTACTTCCTCCCCTGATCTCGCGGCCGTTCCGGCCGAGCAGAGTGAAGCCCTCCCACTCCACGCCAGTACAGTTGCCGATCGTCACAATCGTCAGCGGAACCGGGAGTGGGCATGAGTCGCTGGGCCGAGATCGTCGTCACCAGGAGCCGATGGGTACTGGCGATCGTGCTGCTCGTCGTGCTCTTCGCCGGCGCCTGGGGCGTCGGGATCTTCGGCAAGCTGACCGGCACGGGCTACTACGACCCGAACAGCGAGGCCGTCGAGGTCGAGCAGATCATCTACGAGAACTTCGGGTCGCAGGCCGCGGACATCATCGCGCTCTACACCGCACCCGAGGGACGCACGGTCGACGACATCCGTCCCGACATCGAGAGAACCCTCGCCGAGTTCCAGGACGCCGTCCCCGCCGAGTCGATCCAGACCTACTGGACCGCTCCGCCGCCGATGAACCAGCTGCTGCTGTCGACCGACCAACGCAGCGTGGCTGCCTCGATCACGCTCGGCGCGAACTCCGGGCTCACCGCCGCGAGCTTCCCCGAAGCCCTCGACCTGCTCGAGGTGCCCGGCGTGGAATCGCAGTTCGCCGGCAACACCGTGGTCGCGATCGAGTTCACCGACACCCTGGAGAGCGATCTCGTCCGGTCCGAGCTCATCGCGGTGCCCATCACGCTGGTGCTGCTGGTGTTCATCTTCGGCGGGGTGATCGCCGCCGCGGTCCCGGTCTTCGTGGGTGTGCTCGCGATCTTCTCGTCCCTCGCCACCCTGCGTCTGCTGTCGAATTTCACCGAGGTGTCGTCGTACGCGCTGAACATCACGTCGCTGATCGGTCTGGGTCTGGCGATCGACTACGGCCTGTTCATCGTCAGCCGCTACCGCGAGGAACTCGCGGCCGGTTCGGACGTCACCTCGGCGGTCAAGCGGACGATGTCCACCGCCGGTCACACCGTGATGTTCTCCGCTGCCCTGCTGATCTGCGCGTTCGCGGGCATGCTCGTCTTCCCGCAGACGGTGCTGCGGTCGCTCGGCCTCGGGGCCATGGCCGCCGTCCTCGGTGCCGCCGTCCTGTCGCTGACCGCGGTTCCCGCGCTGCTGACGATGCTCGGCCACCGCATCAACGCGTGGACCTGGGACCGTGAGACCTCCACCCGCGCCGAAGCGCGGGCGCGTCGTTTCTGGGGCGGGGTCGTCCGCAAGGTCGTGCGCCGTCCCGCCCTGATCGCGGTGGTGATCACCGGCGGTCTCCTCGTACTCGCGTCGCCTGTGTTCGAAGCACGGTTCGGGGAGATCGAGTACACCGCGCTGCCCGAGGACAGCCAGGCTCGCGCGGCCACCCAGACCCTGCTCGACGAGTTCCCGAGCACCGGCAACGGCGCCACGCTCGTCCTGCGCGGTGAGAACGGGCAGGCCCCGGACAGCGCTGCAGTGCGCACGGTGTCCACCGAGGTCGCCAAGGTCGACGGCATCTCGCAGACCGTCATCGTCGGGCAGGAGTCCGACGTGGTGGTCCTGCAGGGCCTCTACGCGCAGGGCGTGGACGGCACCGCACGGGCGAGCGAGATCACCGGCGAACTGCGCGCCCTGGACGTGCCGGACGGCACCGATCTGCTCGTCGGCGGTGGCCGGGCCCTCGTCGACGACGCCAATCAGGCCGTCTCGGATTCGCTCCCCTGGATGATCACGATCATGGTGCTCTCGACCCTGGTGCTGCTGTTCCTGGCATTCGGGTCGGTGGCACTACCGATCAAGGCCGTGCTCATGGCGGCACTGAGCCTCGCCGCGACCTTCGGTGTGCTGACCTGGGTGTTCCAGCTGGGCCACGGTGCTTCGTGGCTGCACGTCGTTCCCGCGGCGATGGAGCCGACCTTCGTCGTCCTCATCCTCGCCGTGGTGTTCGGCCTGTCGACCGACTACGAGGTGTTCCTCATGTCGCGCATGATGGAGGCCCGCGCGGCCGGAGCGAGCACGGTCGAGGCCGTCGAGTACGGCATCTCCCGCACCGGACGTGTCGTCACCGCCGCTGCACTGCTGCTGATCGTGGTCACCGGGGCCTTCACCATCTCCGGCCTGTCGATCATGCGGTTCCTCGGCGTCGGCATGATCGTCGCGCTGATCATCGACGCGACGATCGTGCGCATGCTGCTCGTGCCGTCGCTGGTCAAGCTCATGGGTGAGGCCAACTGGTGGGCACCGGCGTGGATGAAGCGCGTGCACGCGAAGGTCGGACTGGGTCATTAGACCGCAGGGCAGGTGTCGGGGGTGTCGCTACAGCGGCGTGATCGTCGTCGCGACGACGGGACGCGCCGGCTTGGCCGCGGCACCGCAGCTCGCCGGCCGGGCCGGTAGTTCCGAGGTCTCCACCCCGACCCGCCATGCCCGGCCGTCGCGGTGACGCACGATCGGCTCGTCCCCGTCCTCGACCGTCACGGCGTCGATCGCGAACTCGTCGATCGACTCCCGTACCGCGATCTCGGCGGCCTGCCCGGCCGCACCCCAGGTGCTGCGACCCCGCAGGCCACCCGCGTGGACGTGTCCGTTCCGGGCGTCGCGGACCGCGTCGAGACTGTCGTCCTCACCGAGCCGTCCGTAGGTGTACCCGGTCGGCAGCATGATCATCGACGGCGCGAAACGGTGTCCGCCGGTGTGCGAGCACTCCCACACGTCCTGCCCGAACTCGGCGGTCAGAGCCGCCGCGATCGGACGCCCCAGCACAGCGCAGCACCGGTCCCGTTTGCCGTGGGCACACACCAGGGCGATCGGGTCCTGCACGGCGGCACCGATACCGAGGGCGGGACCCGCGACCACGCGCGGGACGATGTCGAGCAGCTCCGCCGGCTCGGTGATCTCGAGCCGCTCGCACCAGGTGTTCCCCGGTTCGGTGCGGGCCAGCAGGACGGTCCGGGTCTCCCGCACCACGTCGCGGCCGGGTCTCCGGATGAACAGGATCCGCACGTCCGCGACCTTCGCCCGGGCGGACAGCTCGTCCGACAACTCGGCGCCGAGGGCGGTGCCGTCGAGCACGTCGCGTCCCCAACCCGTCGGCACCTCGAGACACACGTAGCCGGGCGCGGTGGCCGCCGTACCGGGCAGCGGCTCGTCGAGCGCGGACAGTGCGGAACAGGTGGGAGCGGCAATGGTGGTCACGCGGACATTGTGGCCCGGACACCCTCGTGACGGCCCGGCACCCCGCGGTGACCGGTCAGCCGCGGCGAAGAAGCCGCCGTGCCGCACCGCCCCACATCCGCAGGAATCCCTGCGACAGGTACGCGAAACTGCCCAGCGCCAGCACCCACTTGGTGACGCTGACGGTCGAGGCGGCCCGGACCGTCCGGTCGTCGATCCGGGTGCGGTGATCCAGCAGGTACAGGCCGACGACGTTCTCGACGTAATCCCCCGCCGCGGCGACGACCGGCGCCGCCATCAGGATCCGACGCGTCCTCGGCGACAGCGGGCGGTGCTTGTCGAGCGAGCGCGCACCGGCCCGCAGCGCGATCGCGAAGGTCGCCGGGTGGACCATGTCCCAGTAGTAGTGCTCCCGGTAGCGCTCGATCTCCTCGGGACCGAGATCCTCGAGGATCTTCCGGTATTTCGAGGCCGAGAAGGTGGTCTGGACGGTGCCCACCGTCGGGGCCGTGGAGCCGAGGACCCGGCCGATGTTCGCCTGGGACACGAGGAAGACGGCGGCAGCACCGATGAGGAAGCGGTCCGCCCGGGTGAGTGTCATGCTCGTGATGCTAGGGGCAGAGAATCCGCGACCCTACGGAAGGGAGACCCGTGCAGATCACCGGAGCAGTCCTGGAGGAGATCGGACGTCGACGGCGGTACGAGAAGTCCACCCCGCTCAGCGTGGACCTTCTCGAACTCGACCCACCGGGACCGGGTGAGGCGCTGGTCGAGATCGAATGCGCCGGTGTGTGCCACTCCGATCTGTCCGTGGTCGACGGCAACCGGCCCCGGCCGGTGCCCATGCTCCTCGGGCACGAAGCGGCCGGACGCATCGTCGAACTCGGCGACGACACCACCGGATTCTCCGTCGGCGAGCGGGTCGTCATGACCTTCATGCCCCGCTGCGGCGAATGCGAGGGCTGCGCGAGCAACGGCATCCGCCCCTGCATCCCCGGATCGGCCGCGAACGCTGCGGGGACCCTGCTGTCGGGCGCGCGGCGGCTGCACCGCGACGGGAACGACGTCCACCACCACCTGGGAGCATCGGCCTTCGCGACCCACGCCGTCGTCGACACGCGGTCGCTCGTCGGTGTCGGCGACGACGTCCCCGCCGAGGTCGCCGCGCTGATGGGCTGTGCCGTGCTGACCGGTGGCGGTGCGGTCGTCAATGCCGCTCGTCCTCAGGCCGGGGACACGCTGGTCGTCGTCGGTCTCGGCGGAGTGGGGATGGCCGCGCTGCTCGTGGCGCTGGCCCACGACGACGTCACCGTGATCGCCGTCGACACCTCCCCCGACAAGCGCGACACGGCACGTTCGTTGGGAGCACAACTCGTGCTCTCGCCGGACGAGGCCGTCGAGCAGGGCGTGAAGGCACGGTTGGTCATCGAGGCCGCGGGGAGCGTGCCCGCGCTCACCACGGCGGTCGCGCTCACCGGACCGGGAGGCACCACGATCACCGTCGGACTACCCGCGCCCGACGCCCGGCTCGAGATCTCGCCCACCGCTCTCGTCGGCGAAGGCCGCTCGCTGGTGGGCAGCTATCTCGGCTCCGCCGTCCCGGCCCGCGACATCCCCCGCTTCGTGGACATGTGGCGCGAGGGGCGACTGCCGGTCGAGCGGCTCGTCACCGACCGTCTGCCGCTGGACCGGATCAACGAGGCCATGGACGCCCTGGCCGACGGAACCGCCCTCCGTCAGATCCTCACCATGGACTGAACATCCATCCATGTCCCTGTCGGTTCAGATGTCGTAGTCCACGACGACCGGCGCGTGATCGCTGATCCTCCGGTCCGGCGCCGGATCGCGGTCGGTCCCTGCGGAGATCGCGGTCCGGGCCAATCGCGGGGTGGCGAGGTGGTAGTCGATCCGCCACCCGGAATCGGAGGCGAACGACTCCCCCAGCCACGACCACCACGAGTAGGGACCGTCGACCTCGGGATGATGCCGGCGGACGACGTCGACGAGCGTGCGCGGCGACAGCAGCGAATCGAACCAGGCGCGTTCCTCGGGCAGGAAACCCTCGGCCTGCCCGCGACGCCGCCAGTTGCGCACGTCGTAACGCGTGTGGGCGACGTTGAAATCACCCATGATCAGGAACTCCCGCCCCTGCGCGCGCGCCGCGAGCCGGCTACGGGTCAGCTGCCGGGCGAAGGCCGACAGGAACCGCATCTTGCGCTGGTAACGCACCCCACCGTCCGGCTCGTCGCGCATGCGCCCGGGCTTCTGGAGGTGCGCCGGGAGCCCACCCTTCGGCAGGTACAGCGACGCCACGGTGATCGGCGCGTCGGCGAGATCCACCTCGACGTACCGCCCCTCGTGGGCGAATTCGGACAGTCCGCGAGCCAGCGGTCCCCGATCGAACTCGATCCGGTCGACGTGTTCCTCACCGGGAAGTCGCAACAGTGCGGTGCCGCTCCAGGTGCGCACGGCGGCGGGTTCGTGCAGGGTCAGGATCCCGACGCCGTTGCGGCCGGGAAGGGTGCCCTCGTCGTAGGCGAGGTGGTACTTGCCGAAGACACCCTGCGGGATCGCGGCCGCCGGAGCACGTACCTCCTGCAGGGCCACCACGTCGGGGTTGCGCTCACGCAGCCAGTTCTCGAACCCACGTCGCTGTGCGGCGCGGATTCCGTTGATGTTGAAGGTCGCGATGCGCACGATCGTCCAGTCTAGGCAACCGTTCGATCCGTGAGGAACGGGACGACCGCCGCCGCGAAATCGCGGGCACGGTCGCGATGGATGCTGTGCCCGCAGCCGACCTCCCGCACGGATGCCGAAGGCAGCGCCTCGACTGCCGCCGTCAGCAGGCGCGGGTCGACCATGCTGCCGCGCCGCACTCCGCGCAACAGCAGGGTCGGGGCAGTGAGGGACGGAAGGTGCTGCCACCACACCGGATTCGGCGTGTGGAACTGGGCGACGACCGACGGTGTCATCGAACGGTCGAAGGCGGTGACCGCGCGCGGGTTGAGCGCCATGCTGGTCGCGGCGTGCCACAGCTCCGCGGGAGTCGGGCGGTGGGCCGGCACCTCCGGAACCGGATCCCCCTCCCGCAGCGGCAGGGGTGTCTCCTCGAGGACGAGCCGTCGGACGAGGCCGGGATTCTGTTGCGCGACCAGCGATCCCACGTGACCGCCGAGCGAGTGCCCGACGAGATCGACGGCCTCGACGTCGAGGTGGGCGCACAGGCCGGCGACGTCGGCGGCGAACTCGTCGAAACGGTACGAGGGGGCCCGGCCGCTGCGTCCGTGCCCGCGCAGGTCGACGGTGACCACCCGTCGGCCCGCCTTCACCAGGGCTCCGGCGAACCGGGTCCACGTGCGCCCATCACCGCCCATCCCGTGCACCAGCAGTACGGGCACGGAACGGGCGGCGGACCCCGCGGATTCGCGGGACGCAGCGTATTCGCGATACGCCAGGGCGACCCCGTTCGGCGCGACGGTGAGGACCGGAGATCTCATGATGCTCGAGCCTACTCAGTCGTAGACGCCCTCCACCCGCCAGCCGTCGGCACCGAAGAACACCAGCAAAGCCCGTGATTCCTCGAGCAGCACCTGCAGACGGGCGGCGCACCGGGCGACGGCCGGATCCCACCAGTACTCGTCCACCGGCCACGGACCGGCCCATCCGATCACCGTCCAGCTGCGACTTCCCCATCGCAGCCGAGCAGGTGACCCGCTGAGCAGCCCGCGCTCGGTCACCGAGACCGGATTCCCCACGTCGTCGTCCAGCCGGATCGCGGGAGGTGTGTGCAACACCAGTGCGGGAGCCGGGGGCGGGAGCCGGCCCGGCCACGGTGCGTCCGGGTCGGAGTGCGGTATCGCCTCGTCGCCGACGGGCACGAGGACGATCCGTTCGGTGGGTCCCCGGCCGCCGCCGAGCACCCCGATCCGGACGGCGTCCCCACCGAGCAGGCCCTGCACCCGGACGAGCGCCCGACGTGCCCGTTCGTCCTCGTCGCCGACACCGCCCCACAACCCGAGTTGCAGCGCACCGGCGGCGACGACCTCGACCGGTTCGAGACGCAGCAGCACGATTCCCGCCGTGGGCCGGTTCGTGTTGCGGCCGGTGAGCCATCCGTCGAGCTGCCAGCGCACACGATCGGCCGTGCCCTCGGGGGTGAGCGGCTCGGCGCAGCGCCAGGTGCGCGCGAGTTCCTCCCCGGCCCCAGTGCGTGCCGTCACGAGCAGTCGCGTGCACGCGACTCCCGCCGCCGCGAGCCGGGTGTGGAGCAGTTCGGCCAGTGCGCGACCGGCGAAGGCCGCGGCGTCGACCCGCTCCACCGGCGGGTCGCAGGGCTGCTCGACCGTCAGATCCGGAGGGATCGGCCGTCCCGACGGGGGACGTTCCGGCAGGCCCCGTGCGCTCCGGTGCGCAGCCACGACGTCCGCGTCGAAGCGTGAGGCCACATCGATCGAGGACAACGCGGCGAACGCTCCGATGGTGCGGATACCGAGACGCCGCAACAGATCCACCGTGTCGGCCCGTCGAGGAGCCGCCAGCGCCGGTTCCACCGCGAGATACGAGACCGGCAGCGGCGCCAGGAACTCGGCACACCTCCCCGTCGGGACCAGTGCGTTCCGTCGCGCGGCGAGCACGGCGGTGGACAGCTCGTCGGCGACACCGACCTGGCATTCCACGCCGGTCGCCGCGACCGCGTCGATCAGGGCCTCCGCGGCGGCCTCCTCCGAGCCGAACCACCGGACCACCCCGCGCGCGGCGAGGACCACCAGACCCGGGCGCAGCACCTCCACGCCCGGGGCCACCGCATCGATCGCGGCCACCACCGCCTCGAACGTCCGCGCTTCCAGGTCGGGATCCGAGCGGGCCACATGCAGTTCCGGGCAGCGCGCCTGCGCCTCACGCCGTCTCAGGCCGCGCCGGACACCCGCGGCCCGCGCCGAGGCCGAGCAGGCGACGACACGATTCGCCGAGAGCACCGCCACCGGGACGGTCGCGGGCAGCTCCGCGGCGGTGGCGGCGGCGACCGCGGGCCAGTCGGGGCACCAGAGGGCCACGACCCGCGCGGGTGCCCGTCGGGAGGACGAGTCGTTCACCGGACCGCTTTACGGAAACGCCCGTCCTCCAGCCGATTCCGCTCCTCGCTCGCCCACTCGACGGCACTGCGGTCGGCGCACACCTCGACGCGGGTGGCGCGCGGAGGGAATGCCCGCCCGTGCGCTCGGACCGACAGACGGGTCGCGCACAGCCGGTCCCGGCCGGGACCGTCCACACCCCGGTAACCGTCGACCCGCGCCTCCAGTCGCACGTGGGCACCTTCCCAGCGACCGTCCGTGACCACGAGGACGGACTGCTTGCTCCGCGCCCGGGCGGCGACCGCACGAGCACGGGACGGGGGCACCGATGCCCCACCGAGTCCCAGCACCACCAGGTCGATCCCGTCGAGCAGCACCGCGGCGATCTCCACGGGATCCGGTCCGGGATCGGGGATCACGGCCAGCCGGTGCAGGCGGGCTCCCATCTCCGCGGCGGCGAGCAGACCCAGTCGGCGCTGACCGATCACGGCGGCATACCCGCCGGAGGCCGTCACGGACGCGAGCATCCCGAGGAGGAGGGAGGTGGCGCCGGACACCGAGACGACGCTGCCGCGCACCAGTCCGCCCTGCGGCAACAGTTCCGCGAGCGGAGCCGGGACGGGCAGGATGCGGTCGGAAGAGGCCTCGACCCGGCCTCGCGCGACGGACTGGACCTCGCCCCGCGCCGACACTGCCGCGATCCGACGTCGCAGCGCCTCGATCCGCTCCGCGCGACCCGCTTCCTCGTCGTCCACCGGAAATTCGGCCACCTCGCCCACTGTCACCCCTGTCATCCGCCTGCCGCCTGACACACACGACCGGCCGACCACGGGGAAGTCGTGGCCCGGCTCGCACTCTATTCGAACATACTTTCGATCTTCATCAAGTAGAACCGACCCGAATCCTTCCCGTCAAGCCGGAAGCACCACCCCCGCCGGTGACTACAGTGCAGCTCACACGTCTTTCGGCCGGGGCGAACACCTCCGATCGACTACTCTCGATCGAGTGGCGGAGCAGGCGTGGGTAGGACGGGCCGTAGGGCCGGATCACTTGGTGGCCGGTCGATATCGGCTCGACTCCAAGCTCGGCGGTGGCGGCATGGGTGCCGTCTGGCTCGCCCGCGACAACCGTCTGGGCCGCGACGTCGCCGTCAAACAGGTGATCTCCACCGCAGACCTCGATCCCGACGAGGCCGAGGATCTCCGCCGCCGCGCGCTCCGGGAGGGCCGGGCCGCCGCCCAGCTCGCCCACGAGCACGCCATCTCGATGTACGACATGGCACTGCACTACGGCGAACCGTGGCTCGTCATGGAGCACCTGCCGTCCCGCAGCCTGGCGCAGGTGATGAACGTCGTCGACACCCTCCCGCCGTACGTGGTGGCGCAGATCGGCGCGAACGTCGCCGACGCCCTCACCGCCGCGCACGCCGCCGGGATCGTCCACCGCGACGTCAAGCCCGGCAACATCCTCATCGCCGAGCGCGGCCGCGACGCCGGCATCGTGAAGATCAGCGACTTCGGCATCGCCCGCGCGAAGGGCGACAACGACCCCGACGGCGTGATCATCGGCACCCCCGCCTATTTCGCGCCCGAGGTCGCGCGCGGCAACGACCCCACCGAGGCCAGCGACGTCTTCTCGCTCGGAGCCACCCTCTACACCGCGGTGGAAGGGCAACCACCCTTCGGTTTCGAAACCGACTCGATCGCGTTGCTGCACCGGGTCGCCCGGGCCGAGATCATCATGCCCACGCACACCGGTCCGCTCACCGAGCCCCTGCTCGAGATGCTCCAGCCCGATCCGGCGCGACGCCCGACGATGGCGCAGGCGCGCGATCTCCTCGCCCGCGTGGTCCTCGGACCGAGCGGATCGGCGGCGGCCCTGCGCGGCCGTCCCATCCAGAACGAGGACGGCACGATCCCGTCGTGGGCACAGCGTTCCGCGCACTTCGCCGAACCCGCACGTCCCCGCGGTTCCTTCGTCGACCGCCCCCTCGGTGCCGCGACGCAGGCCGCCGGTGGTCCGAAGAAATCGGCGAAGGGTTTCGCCCCGGCGGATCTGCTCGACCGTCTGCTCCCGAAGGGTCCCGTGCCCGACAACCCGCAGGACCGCATCGTCGCCTATGCACCCCTGGCGATGGCGGCGATGGTCGCGGTGATCGTGGTGGCGCTGCTCATCGCCGTCATCATCGCGCTGATCGTCTGATCCGCCCCGGCTCCGCAGTTCTCGTCGACGATCTCGCGCGCGAGCGACGAGAACTGCACGCCGCCGGCATCGGCACGACGAGCACCGGTCACGCTCAGTCGATGCGGCGGCGGTGCGCCCAACGGGTCAGCGCGTTGCGGTTCGACTGCTGCGTCTTGCGCAGGACGTTCGACGCGTGGGTCTCGACGGTCTTCACCGAGATCACGAGTTCCTCGGCGATCTCGCGGTAGGTGTAGCCGCGAGCGAGCAGACGCAGCACCTCGAGTTCGCGCGGCGTCAGCGAGTCGAGTTCGGGATCGAGGGGCGGTTCAGGTGCGGCCGACCGGCCGGTGAACGAGTCGAGCACGAAACCGGCCAGACGCGGGCTGAACACGGCGTCTCCCCCGGCGACCCGCCGGACGGCGTCGGCCAGATCCGGGCCGGAGATCGTCTTCGTCACGTACCCGCGGGCGCCCGCGCGGATGACGGCGATGACGTCCTCGGCCGCGTCGGACACGCTGAGTGCAAGGCAGACCGGGCCGTCCGGGATCCGTTGGAGGACGGCGACACCGCCGCCGTCGGGCATGTGGACGTCGAGGAGCACGACATCCGGTTTGCTCGCCTCGATCCCGGCGACGGCCTCGGCGACTCCTCCGGCCTCGCCGACGATCTCCATGTCGGCCTCGCGCCCCAGTTCGGTGCGCACTCCGGAGCGGAAGACCGCGTGGTCGTCCACCAGGAAGACACGATAGGGACGGTTGTTCTCGGTGGCATCGGAGGATGTCGCCGGAATCGAAGTCACTGTGTCTGCTCCTCGGGGTGGGGGTCGTTCACCCCCCACTCTAAGGTCGACTCGGTGTCCTGTTCGCGTTCGGTATCCGTCCGGCCGGCGCGCGGCACATGGATGCGCACCTCGGTTCCCTTGCCTGGACTCGACTTCACGACCGTCCGGCCGCCGCGACGTTCGATGCGCGCCCGGATGGACTTGGCCAGCCCCTGCCGGTCGGTCGGCACCTCGTCGGGATCGAATCCGACGCCGCGATCGCGCACGAACACGCTCACCTGATGCGGTTCCACCTCCGCGAAGAGGTCGACGCTGTCCACCCCGGCGTGCTTGGCGGCGTTGACGAGTGCCTCGCGGGTCGCGCCGAGCACGGCGGTCGCGGCCTCCGGGGTCAGATCGCTGTCGTCCGGCGCGACGTCGCCGACGATGACGGGTTGGACGGACAGGCCGTACTGGTCCTCCACCTCACCGGCGATGGTGCGCAGCGTCTCGGCGAGAGAGGTACTCGGCGTCTCGTCCCCGCCGAACAGCCAGCGGCGCAGTTCGCGTTCCTGGCTGCGCGCGAGCCGCACGACCTCCTGCTGGTCGCCCGCCTGCTTCTGGATGAGCGCGAGGGTCTGGAGCACCGAGTCGTGCAGGTGCGACGCGATCTCCTCGCGCTCCTCGTTGCGCACCCGGGCGGCACGTTCGGTTTCGAGGGCACGCCACATCCGGATCCACAGCGGAACCGACAGCAGGGCCGCACCGACCAGCGTGACCACCACGGCGACCAGCGACGACCGCAGCGCCGCGACGTCGACCTGCGCGATGACCATCACCCCGAGTCCGGTGACGACGAGGGTCAGGCCGCCGAGTACGCGGGCCCACGTGAGGACCGTCGGGTGCGCGGGCAGGCCGAGTACCGATCGGGGACCTTCGACGTCGAATTCGCGCCATACGAGCGCCGCACCGACGACCACCACGACGATCGGCAGCACCACGCCTGCCGCACCACCGCTGAACAGCCACGAAAGGCCCACCGCCAGGCCGATACCCATGAAGGCGAGGCCGATGGCGCGGCGACGTTCGGGGCCGGTGGGACGATCGGTGTCGGAGCCGGGGGGCACGAACATCCACAGCAGGCCGTAGGCCGCGATCCCGAAGCCGCCGAGGGCGGCGAGCACCGTGAACGCGACCCGCACCTTGGTGGCGTCGATGCCGAGATGATCGGCGACACCACCGGCCACACCACCCACGATGCGACCGCCCACCCGCCGTTCGAGGCGGGGAACGGTCACGGGTAATCCAGGTACCGGTTGCACACCTCGATACTGGCACGGTGATCGCCGGCCCGGCATCGGGGACGAACCCTGATGTCCGGGTTCCGATCGGCCCCTCGGAAATCAGGGTTGGTCCCTGATGTGCCGCGCGCGGAAGCCCAGCAGGATGGGTGCCATGGACACGAGGAGCTTTCAGGACCAGGTGGCGGACATGTGGCGGACCCGCCCCGTGCGTCTGCCGAAGGAGGGGCACATCGCGGGTGTGTGCTCGGGTATCGGAGCGCGCTACGGCGTCGATCCCGTGCTGATCCGTGTCGTCTTCGTCGCGTCGGCGCTGTTCGGCGGTGGCGGTCTCGTCCTCTATCTGGCCGCCTGGCTGATGTTCCCCCGTCACGGCGACCAGGTCTCTTCGCTCGAATCGCTCGTCGGGCGGGGTGCGAGCTCGGACTCGACCACCAAGGTCATCGTGCTCCTCGTGGCCCTGGCGATCGCGGCGGGTGCCATCGGACCGGTGGGTGCGGGTTCGGGCGGCTCCGGATTCATCGGAACGCTCCTGCTGCTCGGCGGCTGGTGGCTGCTCTATCAGCGGCGTCCCGAACCGCCGGTGCTGCCGGCGCCCGAGGGAACCTCCTTCCCCACCCAGGCGGCCTTTCCTCAGCCTCCGGTGACGAACGCGTACTGCTCCCCGTGGGGCGCACACACCGGGGCATGGCACATGCAGGCGGGTCCGGCGGCCACGACGACACCGAGCGGGGAGGCGACCCCGCCTGCGCAGGCCACCGACGCGACGGAGGTCGTGGACACCACCCCGGCCTCGGGCACCGACACCCCCGCCTCGGGCACCGACGCCACAGCGCCCACCGAGACGACGGAGAGGAAGACGTCCCCGATGCCCGACCTACGCAAGGACACCGACCGCAAGGACACCGACGTTCCGCTCCCGGGTGTCGACGAGCTCTCGCCCCACCGTTCGGCACCGCCGGCATGGGATCCCCTCGGGGTCGCCCCGTTCGCATGGGATCTGCCCGAACCGGCACCGAAGCACGAACCCGCGATCGTCACGAATCGACGTTCGCGTCTGACCACGACGGTCCTCGGCCTGGCCGTGATCGCCGCTGCGGTGACCGGCGCGCTCGGTGCCGCCGCCGACCTGGCCTGGGTGACCCCCGCCCGGGTGGGTGCCGTGGCCCTCGCGGTCGTCGGTCTGGGCCTGCTGATCGGCGCGTTCCTGCACCGCGGTCACGGACTGCTCGTCGTCACCGGTCCCCTGCTCGGATTCGTCGTTCTCGCCTCGATCGCCGGCCCGGTCGACACCTCCAACTGGGGCGACCGGACCTGGGCTCCGACCAGTACCGATCAGCTCGAGTCCGAGTACAGCTTCCAGTTCGGGGCGATGACCCTCGATCTGCGGGGACTCGAACTCACCGAGGACCGCACGGTGCAGGTCGATGGCCGGTTCGGCAGCGTCGAGGTGCTGTTGCCGGAGAACCTGGACGTCCGCGCCGACTGCACGGTCGGCCCCGGTGAGATCAGGGGATGCCCCGCCCCCGGCATCGACGGCGGCGCCGACGGAGTCGACGACGGGCCGGTCCTGGACCTGAACGCGAACATGGAATTCGGATCTCTGGAGGTGCGTCGTGGCTGATCACGAAACCGGAACACACACCGAGGATCGGACCGAGTGCACCCGCAAGGGACCGTCGCTCCTGCTCCTGCTCGCCGCACTGGCAGCGCTGGTCGTGAGCGGATGGGCCATGATCGGGCCGTTCTCGGTCGAGTTCCTCGCCGCCGTCGACCTCGGATGGGTCCTGGTGGGCGCGGCCCTGTTTATCGGAGCGGTGCTGGTCTTCCTCCCCAACCGCCGGAGGTAACCCCCCATCTACGCGACGTCCCCCGGACCTGATCGGTCCGGGGGACGTTCGTCGTCTCACCGCTCCCGGCGAGTGAGGATCACTCCCACTCGATCGTTCCCGGGGGCTTGCTCGTCACGTCGAGCACCACTCGGTTGACCTCCGCCACCTCGTTGGTGATGCGGGTGGAGATCCGCTCGAGAGTCTCGTAGGGCAGGCGCGTCCAGTCGGCGGTCATCGCGTCCTCGCTGGAGACCGGACGCAGCACGATCGGGTGACCGTAGGTGCGGCCGTCGCCCTGCACGCCCACGCTGCGGACGTCGGCGAGCAGCACGACCGGGCACTGCCAGATCTGTCCGTCGAGGCCGGCGGAGGTGAGCTCTTCGCGGGCGATGGAGTCGGCGCGACGCAGGATCTCGAGGCGTTCGCGGGTGACCTCACCGATGATGCGGATACCGAGGCCGGGGCCGGGGAACGGCTGGCGGCCGACGATCTCCTCGGGCAGGCCGAGCTGACGTCCGACCGCGCGCACCTCGTCCTTGAACAGCAGGCGCAGCGGCTCGACGAGCTCGAACTCGAGGTCCTCGGGGAGTCCACCGACGTTGTGGTGGCTCTTGATGTTCGCGGTGCCGGAGCCGCCGCCGGACTCCACGACGTCCGGGTACAGGGTGCCCTGCACGAGGAACTTCACGGTCTCGCCCTTGTCGGCACCCTCGCCGAGCACCTCGGAGACCGCGCCCTCGAAAGAACGGATGAACTCGCGGCCGATGATCTTGCGCTTGGTCTCGGGGTCGGTGACGCCGGCGAGCTCGCGCAGGAAGGTCTCGGACGCGTCGACGGTGACCAGACGGGCACCCGTCGCGGCGACGAAATCCTTCTCGACCTGCTGCCGTTCACCCTCGCGCATGAGACCGTGGTCGACGAACACACAGGTCAGACGGTCGCCGATGGCGCGCTGCACCAGTGCGGCCGCCACAGCGGAGTCGACACCGCCGGACAGGCCGCAGATCGCACGTCCGTCGCCGATCTGCTCACGAACCTGCTCGACGAGCGCGTCGGCGATGTTCGCTGCGGTCCAGTCGCCCGGGATCCCGGCGATGTCGTGCAGGAACCGGCTCAGCACCTGCTGGCCGTGGGGCGAGTGCAGAACCTCGGGGTGGTACTGGACACCGGCGAGGCGGCGGGCGCGGTCCTCGAACGCCGCGACCGGGGCGCCGGCGCTGGTGGCCGTGACCTCGAAGCCCTCGGGAGCCTCGGTGACACCGTCGCCGTGGCTCATCCAGACGGGCTGCGTCTCGGGCAGGCCGTCGTGCAGCACACCGCCGGAGACCGACAGCTCGGTGCGGCCGTACTCGCGCGAGCCGGTGTGCGCGACCGTGCCGCCGAGCGCCTGCGCCATCGCCTGGAAGCCGTAGCAGATGCCGAAGACGGGGACGTCGAGATCGAACAGCGTGGGATCGAGACGCGGTGCGCCCTCCTCGTACACGCTGGCGGGGCCACCGGACAGCACCACCGCGCGCGGGTTCTTCGCCGCGATCTCCTCGACACCGGCCGTGTGGGGCACGACCTCCGAGTAGACGTTGGCCTCACGAACGCGCCGAGCGATCAGCTGCGCGTACTGAGCTCCGAAATCGACGACGACGACCGGTCTGGACTGCTGGCTTTGCGACGACACCCGAACAGTCTAAGCGGCCGCGCCGGGTGTTCCCGACGCGGCCGCTCATCCGATCGTTTCCGGGTCGCTACGCGACGCCGCTGTGCTTGACCTCGACGACCGGCAGCCGCAACGCGCCGGGCGCGTCGACGGGCACCACCGGGTTCTTCGGTTCGATCGGCGCGATACGGCGGTAGGGCTGTCCCTGCTCGGGACGCTGGTCGTCCTCACCCTTGTTGGGCCACAACGACGCAGCGCGTTCGGCCTGCGCCGCGATGGTGAGCGAGGGGTTCACGCCGAGGTTCGCGGAGACCGCAGCCCCGTCGACGACGCTCAGCGTCGGATAGCCGTGGACGCGGTGGTACGGATCGATGACCCCGTGGTCGCGATCGGATCCGATCACGGCGCCGCCGAGGAAGTGTGCGGTGAGCGGAATGTTGAAGATCTCACCCCACGTGCCGCCCGCGACACCGTCGATCTTCTCGGCGATGCGGCGCGTGGCCTCGTTGCCGGCCGGGATCCAGGTGGGATTCGGCTGTCCGTGGCCCTGTTTGCTGGTGACCTTGCGACGGCCGAACAGACCCTTGGTCGTGTAGGTGGTGATGGAGTTGTCGAGGTTCTGCATCACCAGCGCGATGATGGTGCGCTCGCTCCACCGGTGGACCGAGAGCATGCGCAGCATCTTCACGGGGTTCCGCGCGACCTGCCCGAGGAACTTCACCCAGCGCGGGGTGCGTCCGTCGCCGTCGGTCATGAGGGTCTGCAGCAGGCCCATCGCGTTCGATCCCTTGCCGTACCGCACGGGTTCGATGTGCGTGTCGGGGGTGGGATGGAACGACGAGGTGATCGCGACACCGTCGGTGAGCTTCAGATCGGGGTCGATCCTCATCTTCCCGGCACCGACGATCGATTCGGAGTTGGTGCGGGTCAGTTCGCCGACCTTGTCGGACAGTTCGGGCAGCGCACCGGTGTCCTTGAGGTGATGCAGCAGGTGCTGCGTGCCCCACGTTCCGGCAGCGAGGACGACGTGCGCGGCCGTGTAGGTGCGCCGCCGCTTGCGGACCCACGCGCCGGTGCGTTCGGTGATCACGTCCCAGGTGCCGTCGACGGCCTGACGGAGGTCGGTGACGGTGGTCAGCGGGACGATCTCGGCTCCCGCCCGCTCGGCGAGACCCAGATAGTTCTTCACCAGGGTGTTCTTGGCGCCGTGGCGGCAACCCGTCATGCACTCGCCGCACTCGATGCAGCCGGTGCGGTCGGGGCCCACACCACCGAAGTAGGGGTCGGCGACCGTGCGGCCGGGTTCGCCGAAGAACACGCCCACGGGCGTCTGGATGAAGGTCTCGCCGACTCCCATGTCGTCGGCCACCGACTTGATCACCTTGTCGGCGTCGGTCATCCGGCCGTACTGCACCACGCCGAGCATCCGCTTCGCCTGGTCGTAGTACGGGCTCAGTTCGTCCTGCCAGTCGGTGATGTGCGCCCACTGGCGGTCCTCGAAGAACGGCGCCGGAGGCTTGTACAGGGTGTTCGCGTAGTTCAGCGACCCTCCGCCCACGCCGGCACCGGCGAGGATCAGGCAGTCGCGCAGCAGGTGCACGCGCTGGATGCCGAAGCAACCGAACTTCGGTGCCCAGAGGAAGCGGCGCAGGTCCCAGCTGGTCTTCGCGAAGTCGGCGTCGGCGTAGCGGCGACCGGCCTCGAGAACGCCGACCTTGTAACCCTTCTCCACGAGGCGCAACGCCGTGACGCTCCCACCGAAACCCGATCCGACGATCAGGACGTCGTAGTCCGTGACCCGTTGCTTACCCATGGAACCTCCAGCGACGAGAGTTGTTACCGGCCAGTATGCACCTCGGCGGTGTGACTACAGGCACAGCCCCGACTCTACCCGTTACGTGGAGTTGCACGAAAACGAAGTGTGAGAAAAACAGATGGCCGGTCACCGCGTCCTGCGACGCTGTGACCGGCCATCGGGAGGTACCGGGAAGGGTCCTTATCCGCGGACCGACAGACCGACCTTCTGGAATTCCTTCAGATCGGAGTAACCGGCCTTCGCCATCGATCGACGCAGACCGCCCACGAGATTGAGCGAGCCCGACGGGTCGTCGGACGGGCCGAACAGCACCCGGCCGAGGCCCGGTCGTCCGTCCTCGGCGACCCGGACGGCAGCACCGCGCGGCATCGACGGATGCCCGGCCACGGACGGCCAGTACCAGCCCTTGCCCGCAGCCTCCTCGGCGAGAGCCAGGGGCGCGCCGAGCACGACCGCGTCGGCGCCGCACGCGATCGCCTTCGCGAGGTCGCCGGCATTCTCGATGTCGCCGTCGGCGAGCACGTGGACGTAGCGGCCCCCGGTCTCGTCGAGGTAGTCGCGCCGGGCCGCAGCGGCGTCGGCGATGGCCGTGGCCATCGGGATGCCGATGCCGAGCGAGGAGGACGTGGTGGTCGCCTGCTTCGTGGAGCCGAAGCCGACGATGACACCGGCCGCACCCGTGCGCATCAGGTGCAGCGCGGTGCGGTGGTCGCTGACGCCACCGGCGATGACCGGCACGTCGAGCTCCGAGATGAACGTCTTGAGGTTCAGCGGCTCGTCCTCACCGTGGGCCACGTGCTCGGCCGAGATGATGGTGCCCTGGACCACGAGGAGATCGATGCCCGCCTTGACGAGCTCGGGTGTGAGGGCGCGCGCGTTCTGCGGGCTGACGCGGACCGCGGTGGTGACCCCGGCATCCCGCACCTGCGCGACGGCCGCCGCCAGCAGGTCGCCCTGCAGCGGAGCCGCGTGCAGTTCCTGCAGGTAGCGGACGGCCGCACGCGGATCCGTGCTCGCGATCTCCGCGAGACGGGTGACGACGGCGTCGACATCGGCATGACGACCCCACAGGCCCTCGCCGTTGATGACGCCGAGACCGCCGGCCTTGCCCAGCTCGATCGCGAAGGTGGGCGACACCAGCGCGTCGGTGGGGTGCGCCAATACCGGGATGTCGAAACGGTAGGCGTCGATCTGCCAGGCCGTCGACACCTCCTTCGACGAACGCGTCCGGCGCGACGGGACGATGTCGACGTCGCCCAGCTCGTACGTACGTCGGGCCGTGCGACCCATGCCGATTTCAACGAGGTCGCGCACGCGCGCCCCTTTCTCCTCTTGGACGATGCTCCCGCCCTACTCGGAACGGGACCCTGCTGCGGACGCGAAAACTACCGGACCACGTAGTTCGGTGCCTCGGCGGTGATCGTGATGTCGTGCGGGTGGCTCTCCTTGAGGCCGGCGGCGGTGATCTGCACGAACTGCGCCTCCTGCAGCTGCTCGATCGTCGTCGCGCCGGTGTAGCCCATCGCTGCGCGCAGACCACCGATGAGCTGGTGCGTGACCTGCTGCAGCGGGCCGCGGAACGGCACGCGTCCCTCGATGCCCTCGGGCACGAGCTTGTCCTCGGAGAGCACGTCGTCCTGGAAGTAGCGGTCCTTCGAGTACGACTTGGCCTCGCCACGGCTCTGCATCGCGCCGAGCGACCCCATGCCGCGGTAGCTCTTGAACTGCTTGCCGTTCACCAGGATCAGCTCACCCGGAGACTCGGTGGTGCCGGCGAGCAGCGAACCGAGCATCGCGGTGGACGCACCGGCCGCCAGGGCCTTGGCGACGTCGCCGGAGAACTGCATACCGCCGTCGGCGATGACCGGCACGCCGTGGGCGCGCGCCACCGTGGACGCTTCGAGGATCGCCGTGATCTGCGGCGCGCCGACACCCGCGACGACACGCGTGGTGCAGATCGAGCCGGGGCCGATACCGACCTTGACCGCGTCGACACCCGCGCCGATGAGCGCCTCGGTGCCCGCGCGGGTCGCGACGTTGCCGCCGATGATCTGCACGCGGTCGCCGACCTCGCTCTTGAGCTTGGAGATCATCGACAGCACGTTGGCCGAGTGGCCGTGGGCGCTGTCGACGACGAGGACGTCGGCTCCGGCGTCGACCAGCGTCATGGCGCGGGTCCAGGAGTCGTCGCCGACACCCACAGCGGCGCCGACGAGCAGACGGCCGTCGCGGTCCTTCGTGGCGTTGGGGTGCTGCTCGGTCTTGACGAAGTCCTTGACGGTGATCAGGCCGGTGAGCTTGCCCTGACCGTCGACGATCGGCAGCTTCTCGATCTTGTGGCGACGCAGGAGACCGAGCGCGGCCTCGGCCGTGACGCCTTCGCGGGCCGTGACCAGCGGAGCCTTCGTCATGACCTCGGCGACCGGGCGGTTCTGGTCGACCTCGAACCGCATGTCGCGGTTGGTGATGATGCCGACGAGCTGACCCTCGTCGTCGGTGACCGGCAGACCCGAGATGCGGAATCGCGCACACTTCGCGTCGACCTCGGCCAGCGTGTCGGTCGGCTTGCAGGTGACGGGATCGGTGACCATGCCGGCCTCCGACCGCTTGACGGTCTCGACCTGCGCGGCCTGCACCTCGGTGGGCATGTTGCGGTGCAGCACGCCCATGCCACCGGCCCGGGCCATCGCGATGGCCATGCGGGACTCGGTGACGGTGTCCATCGCGGAGCTGACCAGCGGGATCCGCAGGCGGATCTCGCGGGTGAGCTGGCTCGACGTGTCGACCTGACTCGGGACGACGTCGGAAGCCGCGGGAAGCAGCAGCACGTCGTCGAAGGTCAGACCCAGCATTGCGACCTTGTTCGGGTCGTCACCGCCGGTGTGCACGCGCCCTCCGGTACTACTCATGCGGTTCGGACCCTCCGTGACAGTCGATGGGAGCGGACGGCAGAACCGTCCGGCAGCGGGAATGAATGAAGGCTGTGCACGCTCGTCGCACCGACGGGCGGTTGGAGAGCGGCACGCACCCATTCATGTTATCTGTTCCGGGGAACAAGCTCGGCTCCCACCCTGTTCCCCGATGTTCGTCACATCACCTCGTGTGATTTCACGGCGTGTCCCCTGGCGACCGCTGGCGCAGACCCCCTCGGTCTGCGTACCGTGGAGTCGTGCGTGATCAGTTGCCTCCCGGACTCCCACCGGACCCGTTCGCAGGAGACCCCGACGATCCGTCCGCAGCACTGGACGCGATCGAACCGGGCCAGCCCCTGGATCCTGCGGAGCGGCTCGCGGTGGAAGAGGACCTCGCAGACCTGGCCGTCTACGAGGCGCTGCTGGCTCCCCGCGGCGTCCGCGGACTCGTCGTCTGCTGCGAGGACTGCCACCAGGACCACTACCACGACTGGGACATGCTGCGGGCGAACCTGCTGCAGCTGCTCGTCGACGGCACCGTCAGACCGCACGAGCCGGCCTTCGATCCGTCCCCCGACGCCTACGTCACCTGGGACTACTGCCGCGGCTACGCGGACGCGTCCATGAACGAGGCTCTTCCCGTCGACCCCTACGGTCTGGATTCCTGAGTCCCCTGGATTCCTGAATTCCTCAGCCCACCGCGAACCACGCATCACGGCACTTCAACGAGAGAACGGGCCCGGCAGCATCTGCTGCCGGGCCCGTTCTCTCGTTGCTTCTACTCGCCTTCCGGCGTCGTGAGCGACGCCGGTGCCATATCGGCGGCCGGCCCGTCCTGCGTCGACCGCGGCGACGACGCGGTCGTGGTGGGTGCAGGGGTCTGGGACTCCGACGTCGCCGGCGGCGGCGGTTCGCTCGGCGCAGGTGACGGCTGCGTGCTGGACGACGACGACGGCGGCGGCGCGGTCTGCGACGGCGCGGACGTGCCGGTCACCGGCGGCGGCGCCTGCAGGATGGTCGGATCCACGGTCGTCGACGACGTCGGCGGCGCGGTGGTGCCCGTGCCGGTGCCCGTCGTGGGAGCGGGCTGCTGCCCTTCGGTGCCGGGCGTCGTGACCGGCGGGGGCACGACGGCACCGGGAACCACCGGAACCTCGGGTGCCACCGGTACCGCAGGCGGCGGAGGCACCTGCGGCACCAACCGGCCGAGTTCCTCGGCGAGGCGTTGCACCCAGTCGCCGAGCGCATCGCGCTCCTCCGCGTCCCGGACGTCGCCCGAACGGGACTCCGCGGACGTCAGCAACTCACGTGCTTCCTCCGTGTTGCCCTCGGCGATGAGTTGTTCGGCACGCTCCAGGGTCGATGTGGTGTCGATCCGGGCCTCGGTGGATTGCGCCTGCTCACTGAACACGACCTGCTTGACGCCCCACAACGGGTCGCCGGGCTCGGCGCCGTAGGACACGGCGGTCGCGCTGCCGACGGCGACGGCGACGAGCGCTGCTGCACCTGCGAGCGGACGGAGCAACCGGAGTTGCCCCTTCGATCTCGGGCGCAGAGGGGTGACCTCCGGGGCCGGAGCGAGCGTTTCCCGTGTTCCCAGTTCCCGGTGGACGGCGGCGACCACTTCGTCGAGGTCGGGGCCGGCGGGCATCGGTTCGGCGAGGATCTCTGCACGCCAATCGGCGAGCAGAGTGGCGAGTTCGTACTCCTCGTTGTCCTTCGTCTCGACGAGCCCGTTACCGGAGATCGCATCGATCAGCGCGTCGTCACGACGCACGGCGGCGAGGTCCACGGAGGTTTCGTCGTCGGGAAACTCGTCGTCGAAGCCGTCGCCCGAGAAACGCCCCCTACCCATTCCGCTCACCTGCTCTCGTGACTTCCTTCTTGAGTCTCGCGATGGCCCGGTGCTGGGCCACCCTGATCGCTCCTGCAGTACTTCCCACTGCTGCGGCCGTCTCTTCGGCCGACAATCCCATGACGAGACGGAGGATGAGGATCTCGCGCTGCTTCTCCGGGAGGATGCCCAGCAGCTGCTTCATCTGCCGGCCCGCCTCGGAGTTGATCGCGTATTCCTCGGGGCTGTCGTCGAGCGACATCACCTCCGGCACATCCGCCACGGGTTCCGCGCGGTTGCGGGCCGCACTTCGGTGCGCGTCGGCGACCTTGTGAGCAGCGATCCCGTACACGAACGCCATGAAGGGGCGGCCTTGGTCCTGATATCTCGGCAGAGCGGTCATCACGGCCAGGCACACCTCCTGTGCAACGTCGTCTGCAGAGAGCTGGCCGCGCTCTGCAGATCCGACCCGTGCGCGGCAGTACCGCACGACGAGGGGCCGGACACTTGCAAGAACCTGAGCGAGAGCCGCCCGGTCGCCTTGCGCAGCCGCAGCAACCGCGGAGTCCAACTCCTCACCCATAACAGTCATCGATTGCGCAAGTCCTGGCGTTACAGACGGCACCACCCCCCCGGGCGGGCTTCCACCTGACCGTGGAACACCCCCAGAGTAACTACAACGACCGACCGGTCGGGTCACCCCCCGCGCGCGAGTGGAACTCAGCAGGCGGACGAGGTCACGAACCGGCCCCCACGCCCGACGATGGTGGTCGCGCAGATATCACGGACGCGACCCGCATCGAGATCACGGACGCGACCCGCATCACCCTCTCCGAGTCCGTCGAGGAGCATCGCCGCGGCCCATTGCAACGGAACCAGTCCGTGTTCCTCCGCGCGCGTGAGGACGTCGGCGGCCTGTTCCACGGCCGGACCGTGGTCGGGCAGTCCGGTCAGAGAGGCCGCCCGCACGAGGTCGGACTTCACGGAGTGCCGGATCGATCCGAATCCGTCCGCGAGTTCCACCGCGCGGTCCGCCCGGCTGCGAGCACGGGTGAAGTCGCCTGCCGCGAGAGCGGATTCGGCCCCGACCCACGCGAGACGGATCCGCTGCCGCACGAAGGCCTTCTCCCCCGCTTCCGATTCGGCAGCGTCGAGTGCGGCTGCGCATCGGTCGAGGAGCGACCCGCACACCGCGAGACGGCCCCGCCCGAGCGCATCGGCCGCCAACCCCGTGGCAGCGTCGCACCATGCAGCGACAGCATCGGCGTCGCGCGATGCGGCGACAGTGTCGGAGTCGCGTGCGGCGACAGTGTTCCCGGAGCCGGTTCGCAGCGACCCCGCCTCTACGAGAGCGCGTCCGTCCAGCACTGCGGCGGCACGATGCCCACCCAGCTGACGGAGGAGGGAGGCCTCGGTGCTCGCTCCGAACGACGACCACGCTCCTCCGGTGCCACGCACTCGAGTCAGCTCGGCCCGCGCAGCGGCGTAACGCCCCTGCCCACCGAGCGCGACGGCCCGCAACCAATTCTGTTCGGGTCCGTGCGCCGCAGGGAGCGGATGTGCCCCCGGGGTCGGCCCGAAGGCCGCGGCGACCAGGATCGCGTGGCGGTCGGACGGTGTCGGTGCCGTGTGCCGGCGGGCGTCGGAAGGTGCCATCGCGGAATCATCGCACCAGCGGATACCGGCGATACGCGGGGCTCCGGGCCGACGCCGGGCATTTGTCGGAGAGAAATTATCACCGTGAGCGCAAATAGTCTCGACGATTGGAACGCAGGATGCACAGAAGACATTTCCGAACATTTTGTTAAACATCGCGTTAAAACATGCGTGGTGCATGTAGGGTGCCGCCCCTGCCCTCCGAGCCCGAGTCGGAGCCACATCCGGCCGCCGAAAGGCCGGGTTACCAGCGAGTAAGGGACCTTCTACCCACGTCGGGAGCGGAGAATACCGCGGATCACCCCCGCCCGCAGCGCACAGGCACGACTCCTCACGAAAGTAAATATTTCCGCGGTTAAATCTTGGCCGTTCGGTTATGGACTATCCCACTCATCGAAAATATTGACGACGAATCGATACAGATCCTACGGTGAGTTTGTTTGATTCGGATCACAGCGGGAATCCCGATGTGTCCACGGTCCGCTCGCACAACTCACGCGAGCTTGCTGCAAAGGAGTGCCACATGCCTGCACCACACACACTGCCCGGCCCCAACGCGGACCTCTGGGATTGGCAGATGCACGGTAAGTGTCGTGGTGTGGACTCCTCGGTGTTCTTCCACCCCGACGGAGAGCGCGGTCGTGCCCGCGCCCAGCGGGAGAACCGCGCGAAGGAGCTGTGCCGCACCTGCCCCGTGCTGGCCCGTTGCCGCGACCACGCCCTCGCCGTCGCCGAGCCGTACGGCATCTGGGGCGGCATGTCGGAGACCGAGCGGGAGATGTACACGAGGCAACGACGGCGGAAGGTCGCTGTGTGAGGCGGTCACCCGCCCCGTGATGACACCGTCACGGTCGTGACCATGTCGACACGACCGTGACGGTACGACCGGGAGGCCGGTTGGAGGAGATGCGTCGATACGACGAAGGCCCCGCAGGGAATGCGAACATTCCTTGCGGGGCCTCGCTGTATTCGTGCCGTCCGGAACGACTTTCACGTCCGGCTCGACCTACGGACCCGCCGGGCGGCGGGTCCGCGGCCCTGACCTGTCGCTCAGTGCGCGTGACCGTGGCCGTGCCCGGCCTCGGCCTCTTCTTCCGGCTTGTCGACGACGGCGCTCTCGGTGGTGAGCACCATGCGTGCCACCGACGCAGCGTTGACGACGGCGGAGCGCGTCACCTTCACCGGGTCGACGACGCCCTCGGCGACGAGGTCGCCGTAGGAGAGGGTCGCGGCGTTGAAACCCTTACCCGTCTCCTCGACCTTGCTCACGACCACCGCACCGTCGATGCCGGCGTTCGTGGCGATCCAGTACAGCGGCGCGGTGAGCGCGGTGCGCAGCGCGGCGACGCCCGTGGCGGCGTCGCCGGAGAGGGACGCCTGGAGCTCCTCGAGCGCGCGCGAGGCCTGAACGAGAGCCGAACCACCACCGGGGACGATGCCCTCCTCGATGGCCGCCTTCGCGGCATTGACGGCGTCCTCGACGCGGAACTTGCGCTCCTTGAGGTCCGTCTCGGTTGCAGCACCCACGCGGATGACGGCGACGCCACCGGCGAGCTTCGCCAGACGCTCTTCGAGCTTCTCGCGGTCCCAGTCGGACTCGGTGGCCTCGATCTCGCGACGCAGCTGGGCGGCGCGTGCCTCGATGTCCTCGGCCGTGCCGGCACCGTCGACGATCGTGGTGCTGTCCTTGGTGACGACGACGCGGCGGGCCGAACCGAGCAGGTCGAGTCCGGCCTCCTTGAGGGACAGACCCAGATCGGAGTTGATGACCGTACCCGCGGTGACGACGGCGAGATCCTCGAGGAAGGCCTTCCGGCGGTCGCCGAAGTACGGGGCCTTGACGGCAACGGCCTTGAGGGTCTTGCGGATCGCGTTGACCACGAGGGTCGACAGCGGCTCGCCCTCGATGTCCTCGGCGATGATCAGGACCGGCTTGCCGGACTCTGCGATCTTCTCGAGGAGCGGGAGGAAGTCGGGAAGCGAGCTGATCTTCTCGCGGTACAGCAGGACGAGCGCGTCCTCGAGGACGGCTTCCTGCGCGTCGATGTCGGTGATGAAGTAGGGCGACAGGAAGCCCTTGTCGAACTGCACGCCCTCGGTGACGACCAGTTCGGTGTGCAGCGTGGAGGATTCCTCGACGGTGACGACACCGTTCTTCCCCACGCGGGTCAGCGCCTCGCCGACCATCTCGCCGATCTCCTCGTCGCGCGAGGACACGGTGGCGACCTGCGCGATGGCGGTCTTGCCCTCGACGGGAGTGGCGGACGCGAGCAGTGCCTCGCTCACCTTGTCCGCACCCTGGGCGATACCGGCTCCGAGCGAGATCGGATTGGCGCCTGCGGCAACGTTCTTCAGGCCGGCCTTGACCAGCGCCTGGGCGAGAACGGTCGCGGTGGTGGTGCCGTCACCCGCGACGTCGTTGGTCTTGGTCGCGACACTCTTGACGAGCTGGGCGCCGAGGTTCTCGAACGGATCCTCCAGCTCGATCTCACGGGCGATGCTCACACCGTCGTTCGTGACGGTGGGACCACCGAATGCCTTGGCGAGCACGACGTGCCGGCCACGCGGGCCGAGCGTCACCTTGACGGCGTCGGCCAGCTGGTCGACACCGCGCTCGAGAGCCCGGCGCGCGGTCTCGTTGAACTCGATTTGCTTGGACATGTTCTGCGACTACTCCTGGACTCGGATGTTCCCCAACGTATTCCGCCCCGGGTCCGAAACGGGACACCGGGGCGGAATGCAAGCGGCCTACTTGGCGACGACAGCCAGGACGTCGCGCGCAGACAGGATCAGGTACTCCTCGCCGGCGTACTTGATCTCGGTTCCGCCGTACTTGCTGTAGATGACGACGTCGCCTTCCTTGACGTCGAGCGGGATGCGCTTGTCGCCATCTTCGTCCCAGCGGCCGGGGCCGACGGCGACGACGGTGCCCTCCTGGGGCTTCTCCTTCGCCGTGTCCGGGATGACCAGGCCGGAGGCAGTCGTCGTCTCGGCCTCGTTGGCCTGGACGAGGATCTTGTCCTCGAGCGGCTTGATGTTCACGCTCGCCACGATGAGCCCTCCACTTTCAGGGGTAATGGGGTCCGAGAACCGGTGTTCTCGAACACGGGTGTGTTCAGTCATCACGGTGACTCCGCACGCGTCCCGTCGTCGCGGGTGCCGGGCCGGCGCTCGGTGTCACTAGCACTCTATACACGCGAGTGCCAGCGCTCAAGGGCAACGGGTGCAAACACGCCGACCTGCATCGAACCCGGCGTCATGTTACGGTTGAATAACGGAAACCCATGAGCGTGATCGTTCGGTGACCTCAGCCGAGGTAGGCCCTGGACGCCTGGTCGTCGATCACGCACGGAAGGTGAACAATGCCCACGTCGCTCGGCATCTCCGTCGGCGCCTCCGGCGTCGGCTCGGCCCTGCGCGTCGATGCTGCACACGCGCCCACAACGGAATTCCGCAGACTCGCCTCCGAGTCCCAGCCCGGGCGCGATCTCGGAGATCTCGTCTTCGACGCCGTCTCGCTCACGTCTCCTCGCGGAACCGCCCGCGGAGCCGACGGCCCCGACATCATCACGGTCGCATACCGCACCGAGGAGCAGGCGAACGAGATCCGCACGGCCGCCGAGCGGACGGGCCACATGGTCCGTCTCGTTCCGGAGACCACCGCCGCCCTCGAATACCTCTACACCGTGGGAGTCCGTCGCGAACCCGGCGCGATCGCGCTCGTGGACATCGGAGCCACCGGCACGACCGTCTCCGTCCTCGACCGCGAGACCGGCACCCTGCTGCGGTCCGCACGCACCGAGACCGTCGGCGGCGATGCCCTGACCGCACGTGTACTCGATCATGTCCGCAACGCCACCGAGCGGATGCGCACCCGGCGGCAGATCGACCCCGGCCTGCTGGCGGCCCGGTGCCAGGGTGCCCAGGAGGCCCTCTCCTCGGCGCCGACGACCCGCATCGACATCGCCGAGGCCGGTCCCGACGCGACGGTCACCCTCACCCGCGCGCAACTGGACGAACTGACGACCGATCTGGCCGACGAAGCGGCGGCGTTCACCCGGCGCATCTGCTCGAGCACCGATCCGGTTCCCGAGACCATGGCCCTCATCGGAGGTGCTGCCGCGTCCCCCGTCCTCGCCGCGGCGATCTCGGCGGAGTTCGACGGCGAGATCGTCACCGTCCCCGAGCCGGGAGCGGCTGCCGCGATCGGTGCGGCACTGTCGGCCGATTCCGCGTCCTCGGTCGGATACACCGTGGTCGGTGCCCTGTCGCGCACCGGCAACCGATCCTCGGGTCGTGTCTCCGGTGCGGTCGCCGGACTCCTGGTGCTCAGTGCGATCATGGCCGGCTTCGCCACCCAGCACTTCACCGAACGCGAGAGCAGCGACGCCCAGGTCTCGCCGCGTTTCACGAGCGGCGACGTCCCCACGCAGGAGGCCGGTCCCGGCGAGTCGGCCGTCCCGTCCCACGACCCGCCGCCCGAACCCGTGACGTCCCGGAGCACCCAGGACGCACCCGCGCCGACGACGGTTCCCTGGCCGTTGCCGACCGTCGAGCACACCGTTCCGTCGACCCAGGATCCGTGGCCCACCGCGCCCGAGTCGACGAGCACCACGGTGACGCCCACCCCGATCGATCAGGTGCCGACTCCCGGGTCGACAGCGGAGGAAGAGTCCGAGACGGACCGACCGCTCACATCGCCGGATTCCGAGACCGCACCGAGGCCCGATCCGGACTCCACGGCTCCGGACACGACCTCTCCGGACACCACGGCACCGGACACCACCGCTCCCGACACCACGGCACCGGACACCACCGCTCCCGACACCACCGAGCCGACGACACCGCCGGAGACGACGAGCCCTGCGCCCACCGATCCGGAGACGACCGAACCGAGCACCGGTGTGAGCCCGACACCCCCGTCGACCACATCGCCGACCGAGTCGCCGTCCGCATCGTCCACCGGTGCATATCCGACCGACGTGTCCTCGACGATCGCGTCCGTCACGGAGGAGAGCACGACCGTGCCGTCCACCGGACAGACCACGACGGGCGACACGACCACCGGAGAGACCACCACCGGCTCCGGGACCTCGGAGATCGCTCCCACCTAGGCAGCGCACCCTCCTCGGGTGGCAGTCGGTCGGGAACGGTCAGGCCACGATCTGCGACACCGACACCGACAGGCCCGGATCCGTCGCAGCGCCCAGCGAGGACGGCTGCGCCCCCGCGGCGATGAGATGCGCGCCCAGCGACGCGATCATGACGCCGTTGTCGGTGCACAGCTTCGGTCGCGGCACACGCAGGGTGATACCTGCGGCAGCGCACCGTTCCTCGGCGAGTTCGCGGAGCCGGCTGTTGGCGGTCGCTCCGCCACCGAGGACGAGCGTGTCGACACCGAGATCCTGGGCGGCCCGCACGGCCTTCATGGTGAGCACGTCCGCCACCGCCTCCTGGAAACCCGCAGCGACATCGGCGACCGGCACCGGTTCGCCCGCACGTTCCTTCGCCTCGACGAAGCGGGCCACCGCGGTCTTGAGACCGGAGAACGAGAAGTCGTGACGCGCGTCGCGCGGACCGGTCATACCCCGCGGGAAGACGACCGCGGTGGGGTCGCCCTCCCGGGCCAGCCTGTCGACCTCGGGACCGCCCGGATAACCGAGTCCCAGAAGCCGCGCGACCTTGTCGAAGGCCTCACCCGCGGCGTCGTCGACGGTGGTGCCGAGTTCGACGATGGGCTTGCCGAGATGTTCGACGTGCAGCAGATGTGTGTGGCCACCGGAGACGAGCAGCGCCACGCAGGGCGGCATCGGTCCGTGCTCGAGGGTGTCGACCGCGACGTGGCCCGCGAGGTGGTTGATCGCGAAGAACGGCACGTTCCACGCTGCCGCGTAGGCCTTGGCGGCGGCGACACCGACGAGAAGTGCTCCCGCGAGGCCCGGCCCGATGGTCACGCACACCGCGTCCGGCTTCTCGATCCCGGCCTCGTCGAGGGCGCGCCGCATCGTCGGCACCATGGCCTCGAGGTGGGCGCGGGATGCGATCTCCGGCACCACACCGCCGAAGCGGGCATGCTCGTCCACGCTCGACGCGACGGCGTCGGCCATCAGCTCGAGGGTGCCGTCACCCACCCAACGGACGATGCCGACACCGGTCTCGTCGCACGAGCTCTCGATGCCCATCACGACGGGGCGCTCGGGCAGCTCGAATCGGGGGCTGGTGGTGCTCACGCCGGTGACTCCTCTCGCGGGTCCGGACGACGCATCGTGTACGCGTCCGCGCCGCTCGGCTGGTAGTAACGCTTCCTGGTTCCGACGATCTCGAAGCCCTCGCGCCGGTACAGGGCGATCGCCGCGTCGTTGTCGGTGCGTACCTCGAGGAAGACCGGCCCGCCCCAGCGGTCGGCGACGGCCAGTAGCTCCCCCAACAGGGCTCCGCCGATCCCCCGGCGGCGCGCCGCGGGGTCCACGCCGATCGTGTGCACCTCGGATTCGGGTTCGATGGCCGTACCGAGTCGCGCGAGTCCCGCGTAACCGATCAGCCGGCCCTGGGGGTCGCGCGCGGCGAAGTAGCGGTTGTGGGGCGAGGCCAGCTCCGAACGGAAGGCGTCGGCGCTCCACGGGTCGTCGCCGGGGAACAGGATCTGTTCCAGTTCGGCGCAGCGGGGTGCGTCCTCGGGGCGCAGTGCGTCGATGACGACCGCGTTCTCGGCGGCCGGATTCTCCTCGGGTGTGGCGTTCATGCGCGGCGGTTCGCGGTCTCCACCGCGTCGGGGCGACGCAGGTACAGGGGCACGAGCGGCTCCGGGTCGGCGCCCGCGCGCAGGGCGTCGGCGGCAAGGGTCACCAGGCCCGCCGGAGACGGCGTCTGCACGTCCACCGCCGGAAGGTCGAACAGCGCGACGTGCGTCGGCGAGCCGGCCACCCGCACCGACGGCTCGGCGGGCACGTCGGCGGGCTTGCGCACCTCGGGTCCTTCGACGCGGCGGCCGCCGGAATAGCGTGCCCAGTAGACCTCGCGCCGACGGGCATCGGTGACGACGAGCAGATCGGCGTCCGTACCGTGTTCCCGGTGGACGTCCGCGGCGATCGCGTCGAGGCTGCACACACCGTGCACGGGGATGCCGAGAGCATCACCGAAGGCCGCAGCGGTGGCCATGCCGACGCGGAGACCCGTGAACGGGCCTGGTCCGATGCCGACGACGATCGCGTCGAGATCGGTGGGTGCGGCGCCGGCCTCGGCGAGACATTCGAGGATCTGCGGGGTGAGGACTTCGGCGTGCGCTCGCGGATTGTCGAGCACGCGCGCGGCGACCGTCTCGGGCCGGGGATCGTCCCGACCGCGGTCGAGACGGACGACTCCCGAGGTCACGGCGGGGGTGGCGGTATCGACGGCGAGCACGAGCACGATGTACCAGCCTACCCCGCACGACCTGCCCGGTCGGTGCGCAGTGACGGAAGCCACCGGCATGTGGGCTTCCGCTGGGTCAGCCGATCCACTCCCACGAGGCACGGCGGACGTCGGTGCCCGGGTCGCGCCGGAGCCGGACCCTCAGATGCCGTTCGGCGAGCTGTTCGACCAGGCCACCGCCCCATTCGACCACCACGACGGTGTCGGTCAGGTCGGTGTCGAGGTCGAGCGCGTCGAGTTCGTCGAGGGCGTCCGGGCCGTCGCCGAGACGGTAGGCATCGACATGGACGAGCCCGACCGGTTCGCGTCCCTCCGGACTACCGGGACGGTGTTCGCGGGCGATGACGAAGGTCGGGGAGGTCACGCGTCCCTCCACCCCGAGGCCGGCGGCTATCCCACGGGTCAACGCCGTCTTACCCGCGCCGAGCGGTCCGTCGAGCACGACGAGGTCGCCGGCCCGCAACTCGGCTGCAAGCCGCCGCCCGAACGCCTCGGTGTCCTCCACGGTCGGCAGTTCGATGGTCTGCTCCCCCACCTGTGGCCCACTCGATTGCGACTCACCCAATTGCGATCTGCCTTCCGTTCACTCCCTGCGTGAAACTCCGCTGGATCAGGCGATCGAGGGCACGGTCGACCACCTCGGGGAACTCCAGCTGCACGAGGTGCCCGGCACCGCGTACCCGCTTGAGTTCGACGTCGGGCAGTTCCTCCGCCAGCGCCTCGGAACTCGCGTACGGGATGACCATGTCGGCGTCGCCGGACAACACCAACACGGGCACGGTGCCCAGGACCGGAAGCGCCGCGGACTCGTCGTGCAGTTCGAGGGTGCGGAGGAAGTTGACGATGGTGAGCACCGACGTCTCGTCGAGCATTCGGTCGGACAACTTCACCAGGCGAGGGCTCACGACCGTACCGTAGGACGCCGCGCGCAGGATCGGGGTCACGACGGCACGGGCCGCGCCGCGCGCGAACTGCACGAATCCCGGTGCGGTACGCGCCGCGTACCGGAACGCGTCGATCACCGGGTTCTCGAGATTGCGTCCGATACCGGTCTTGCTCAGACCTGCTGCGGTGGTCGCGAGGAGACCGACCCCCACGATGCGTTCGCCGAACAGGTCGGGTCGCTGGGAAGCGAGGGCGATCGCGGTCATGCCGCCCATCGAGTGGCCCACGACCACCACCGGACCGGTGGGCGCGACCTCGTCGATCACCCGGCCCAGGTCGCGGCCGAGCTGCGCGATGGTGCACGTCGCGGCGCCGGAGAAACCGGATTCGCCGTGGCCACGCTGGTCGTAGAAGACGGCGCGCACGTCGCGTCCCCACTGTTCGCGCAGGTGCCGGTACTGCATGTGCCAGGCCTGCATGCGCAGGCAGTAGCCGTGGACGAACACGACGGTGAGCGGAGCCAGGGACGAGCCGCTCTCGCGGACCACGAGCGGGACACCGTCCTCGGTGGCCACGATGCGGCGCGGGAGCCGGAGGATCTCGTCGAAGTCCTCGTTCTGATAGATCTCGGGGGCGGGCGCGCCCGCGGTCCTGACCGCGTACAGTCCCGCCGACGATGCGAGCGTCGCGAGGCTCGCACCGAGGAGTCCCATCCTGTTCACGAGGGACATGACGTCACGCTCCCTTCGCTCCGACATAGGTCCGGACGGTCCGTCCGCCGATGCCGGTCACGATCTCGTAGTTGATCGTGTCCAGCTTGTCGGCCCAGTCCTGGGCGTTCGGCTCTCCGTGACGCCCGTCACCGAAGAACAACGCCTCGTCGCCCTCGCTTACTCCTGCACCGTCGGGGCCGAGGTCGACAACGACCTGATCCATGCACACGCGCCCGATCTGCGGGCACCGGCGCCCACCGAGCTGCACCTCGATGCGCCCGCTGAGATTGCGGCGGATCCCGTCCGCGTATCCCATGGGCAGCAGTGCCACCGTCGTATCCGCGGGAGCGGTCCAGGTGTGCCCGTAGGACACGCCGTCCCCCGCCTTCACCTTCTTCACCAGCACCACCCTCGCCCGCACGGTCATCACCGGCCGGAAGCCCAGATCTCCGAGTTCCGGGATCGGTGTCAATCCGTACATCGCAATTCCGGGCCGAACCATGTCGAATCGCAGGTCGGGACGGGTGACGGTGGCGGCGGAGTTCGACAGGTGCACCACTTCGGGAGCCAGCTGGTGCCGCCGCAGATCCGCGACGGCCTCGCTCAGCCGATCGCGCTGCTCGGCGTTACCCGGATGCTCGGGTTCGTCGCCGTGGGCGAGGTGCGAGAAGGCTCCGCGCACGCGCACGGCACCCTCGGCCTGTGCCCGGCCCAGGTCGCGCAGCATGTCGTCCCACTCGTCGACGGCGACACCGTTGCGGTTGAGACCGGTGTCGACCTTGACCGTGACGGTCGCGGTGGCCCCGACCCGACGGGCCGCCTCGACGACGGCCGCGAGGTGCCGCGGCGAGGACAGGCCCAGTTCGACCCCGGCCTCGACGGCGGGAGCGAAATCGGAGTCGGCGGTGTGCAGCCACGACAGGATCGGAGCCTCGATACCCGCGGCACGGAGTGCGAGGGCCTCGCCGAGCGTCGTCACACCCAGTTCGCGGGCGCCTGCGGCGAGCGCTGCACGCGCGACCGGCACGGCCCCGTGGTTGTAGGCGTCGGCCTTGACGACGGCCATGACCGCAGCCGGACCCGCGTACTCCCGGAGCGCTCGTACGTTTTCCGCCACGGCATCGAGATCGATGACGGCTTCGGCTTGGGGAAGGACGGTACGTGCAGGTCGCGGGGTGCGTTGGGTCGTGGTCACATCTGTCGATCCTGCCACTGTGCCGTCGGACGCCGACGTCGTGTCCCCGTGTGCCACGTCACGATTCGGCAATGTGGGTGCGCAGCAGACGAATCGAGTCGCCGAGTCGCGAGAGGATCGCGCTCGCCGAGATCGGCGCCGCTCCGGGGGACTCCGGGTCCTGCGCGGCCAGGTTCGCGGCGAGCGCGTGGGCCCGTGCACCGGCCGCCGCGGCCAGGTCCACCGGCATGCCCGACGAAAGCAGCGACCCGATGACACCGGCCAGCACGTCCCCGGCACCCGCGGTCGACGCCCACGACCCGCCCGCATCGTTGACGAAGACGTGCCCGTCGGGCCGTGCCACGAGAGTCGCGCGCCCCTTGAGCAGCACGTGCACACCCCAGTCGGCGGCGAGGGAACGTACCGCCGCGACCCGGTCCGGTTCGGGGCGGTTCCCGGTCAGGCGTGCGAACTCGCCGGCGTGCGGGGTGAGCAGGGTGGGCGCGGACCGGCCCCGCACGAGACCGGGTTCCCGGGCGAGGAGCGTGAGCCCGTCGGCGTCGACGAGCACCGGCAGGTCGGTGGCGAGGATGTCGCGCAGGTTCGCGCAGGCCTCGTCGTCGGTACCGGCACCCGGCCCCACGGCCCAGGCCTGCACCCGCCCGGTCTCGGCCACCGAGGGCGACACGACGACCTCGGGGAACCGCGCGAGCACCTCGGAGGCACCCGACCCGGCGTAGCGCACCATGCCGGAGGTCGCGGCGACCGCCGCTCCCGTGCACAGCACACCCGCCCCCGGATACCGGGCGCTGCCGGCACGGATACCCACCACACCCTGGGAGTACTTGTCGTCCTCGGCGCCGGGCACCGGCCAGATCGCACCGATCTCGGACGGTTCCGCCGCGACCAGCCCGGCCTCCGGGAGTGTGAGTCCGATGTCGACGAGTTCGACACGGCCGCAGCGCGCGGCGGCGAGCGCATGGACCGGTTTGTAGGCGCCGAAGGTGACGGTCACCGCGGCCGTGATCGCAGGTCCGTCGACGGCACCGGTATCGGGATCGACACCGCTCGGGATGTCGACGGCGATGATCGGCGCGGTGATCTCGTCCACGACCGCGGCCGCTGCCGGTCGCAGCGGGCCGCGTCCGGAGATGCCGACGATGCCGTCGAGCACGAGGTCCGGGTCGCCGACGTGCTCGGGAGTCGCCGAAAGGATCCGTCCGCCGGCCTTCCGCAGTGCCCGCAGACCCGCCGGGTGCGCCCGATCGGGGGCGAACAGCAGCGCGGTGACGGACACGCCACGGCGACGCAGGAAGGCTCCCGCCCACAGCGCATCGCCGCCGTTGTCGCCGGACCCGACGAGCAGACTCACCCGCCGACCGGCGATCCCACCGGTGCGTTCGCGCAGTTCGGAAGCCACGACCCGCGCGAGTCCGTAGGACGCGCGCCGCATGAGCGCCCCCTCGGGGAGAGACTCCAGCAGCGGCGCCTCCGCCGCACGGACCACGTCGGACGGGTGAAAACTGCGCATCGTCCCTCCTGCACCGGCGGGTGGGCCGCTATTCGACGGTGACCGACTTCGCGAGGTTGCGGGGCTTGTCGACGTCGTAACCGCGGGCCTGCGCGACCTCCGCGGCGAAGACCTGCAACGGCACCGTCGACAACAGCGGCTGCAGCAGCGACGCCGACGACGGGATCTCGACGAGGTGATCGGCGAACGGCCGGACCGTCTCGTCGCCCTCCTCGGCGATGACGACGGTGACGGCTCCGCGGGCCTGGATCTCCCGGATGTTGCTGAGCAGCTTGCTGTGCAGCACGGCGCGGCCCTTCGGCGACGGCATCACGACGATGACGGGCAGCCCGTCCTCGATCAGCGCGATCGGGCCGTGCTTGAGCTCACCGGCGGCGAAGCCCTCGGCGTGCATGTACGCCAGTTCCTTGAGCTTGAGCGCCCCTTCGAGCGCGACCGGGTAGCCCACGTGCCGGCCCAGGAACAGCACGGCCGGCGAGGCCGACAGCTCACGCGCCAGCGCCCGCACCGGCTCCATGCCGGTCAGCAACTCGGCGATCTTCTCCGGCATCGCCGCCAGGTCCTGGTACTCGCGGGCCACCTCGTCGGGATACTTCGTGCCGCGCGCCTGCGCCAGCGCCAGACCCACGAGGTAGTTCGCGGCCATCTGCGCCAGGAACGCCTTCGTCGACGCCACACCGATCTCCGGGCCGGTGCGGGTGTAGAGCACCGCGTCGGCCTCCCGCGGGATCTGCGCGCCGTTGGTGTTGCACACCGCCAGCACCCGCGCCTTCTGATCCTTGGCGTGCCGGACCGCTTCGAGGGTGTCGGCGGTCTCCCCGGACTGCGAGATCGCCACGACCAGCGTGGACCGATCGAGCACCGGATCGCGGTAGCGGAACTCCGAGGCCAGTTCGACCTCGACGGGCAGGCGGGTCCAGTGCTCGATCGCGTACTTGGCGACCAGGCCCGAGTGGTACGAACTACCGCAGGCGACGACGAAGACCTTGTCGATGTCGCGCAGTTCCTGATCGGACAGGCGCTGCTCGTCGAGCACGATGCACCCGTCGACGAAGTGACCGCGCAGGGTGTCGGCGACCGCGGCCGGCTGCTCCTCGATCTCCTTGAGCATGAAGTAGTCGTGGCCGCCCTTCTCGGCGGCGGCGAGATCCCAGTCGATGGTGAACGGACGCGTCGCCACGTCGGTGTTGCCGTCGAAGTCGGTGACCTCGTAGGAGTTGTTCGTGATCACCACGACCTGGTCCTGACCGAGCTCGACCGCCTGGCGGGTGAACTCGATGAACGCCGCGACGTCCGAGGCGATGAACATCTCGCCGTCGCCGACCCCGACGACCAGCGGCGTCGACCGGCGCGCGGCGACGATCGTGCCCGGATGATCGGCGTGCGCGAAGACCAGCGTGAACGCACCCTGCAGCCGGCGCAGCACACTGCGGGCGCTGTCGACGAAGTTGCCCGCCGTCGGGCCCTCGGCGTAGGCGCGGGCCACCAGGTGCACCGCGACCTCGGTGTCGGTGTCGCTGGCCAGCTCCACGCCCGACTTCTCGAGCTCCTCACGCAGCGGCGCGAAGTTCTCGATGATGCCGTTGTGCACCACTGCGACCTTGCCGGTCGCGTCGCGATGCGGGTGCGCATTGCGGTCGGTGGGACGACCGTGGGTGGCCCACCGGGTATGCCCCATCCCCGCGGTACCGGCGAAGTGCTCCTCGCCGATCTCGGCGAGCTCGGCCTCCAGATTGACCAGCCGCCCCGCCTTCCGCTCGACGGCCAGAGCACCCTTGCCGTCGAGGATGGCGATTCCCGCCGAGTCGTAACCCCGGTACTCCATCCGCCGCAGCGCTTCCACCACGACGTCGAGAGCACGACGGTGCCCGACATAGCCCACGATTCCGCACATGCCTAGCAGGGTACTGGTCGACCCCCGTCCGGGAACAACACACCGGTGAGCCCGTACACCTGCATCGGGGCACGCCGTCCGGTACGCACCGACCCCGGCGGGCAGCGCCATCCGCTAACGTTCAGGCCGTGGCGGCGAACCCCAAGAAACTGGCTCAGGAACTCTCCCGGCGCGGCCCGCACTCGGTGCTGCGCGGCGACCTGGCGCTCGCCGGTCAGCCGGGTGTCGTGTACACCCCCGCGGAAGGCTTCGACCTGCCCGCGATCGCGTTCGGGCACGGCTGGCTCACCGGGGTCACGAAGTACACGAAGCTCTTCGAGCACCTCGCGTCCTGGGGAATCGTGGTGGGCGCCCCCAACACCGAGCGCGGACCGGTGCCGTCGGCGATCGGCTTGTCGACCGACCTGCTCACCACCCTCGACATCTGCACCGGCGTGCGTCTCGGCACCGGGCGGATCAGTGTCCATCCGTCGAAGCTCGCGCTGGTGGGCCACGGCTCGGGCGCCGGAGCGGCGGTGCTCGCCGCAGCGAGGCGTGAGGTGGCGGCCGTCGCCGCGCTCTACCCCTCGCCCGTCTCCCCTGCCGCCTCCGACGCCGCGGGCCGCGTGCGGGCACCGGGCCTCGTCCTCGTCGGTGAGAAGAGCATCGGGTCGATGACCAGCGATGCCGTCGCGGTCGCCCGGGGCTGGGGCAGCGACGACGTGCAGTTGCGGGTCGTCGACAAGGCGAACGACGAAGGACTCGTCGAGGGGCGCCGCCTGCTCGGCGCTCTCGGCGTCGGTGGTGCGGAGCGTCGCACCCAGGAACGCACTCGTGCGCTGCTCACCGGCTTCCTGCTGCACCGTCTCACGGGCGACAAGACGTACACGATCTTCTCCGACCTCACCACGGAGCTGCCCGGCTCCACGGTGATCTCCGACCCCGACGTCGTCGATCGTGATCTCGGCACGCAGGTCAACCTGCTCCTCGGGCGCTGACGGACCTCCGTTCCGTCGTTCGCGTCACAGCGGCCCGGCTTCCGCGAGCACGACTCCCGTATCACCCTCGTCGTTCTCGTTCTGCCGACGGTCGTCCTCGAGCGGTCCGGAGGCATGTTCGCGTCTGCGTTCGCCCGGGCGGATCCCGGGAACCGTCAGCAGTGCACCTTGATTCGGCGGGTCGCTCGGTCCGTGCTGCATCGACCCGTCGTCGACGACGGGAGCCACCGTCCCGGTACCGGACGCGCCCCCGGCCGCCCCGGCACCCTCGGCGACGCGTTCGGTGGTCGTCGCCAGGTCGGTGACACTGCCGGCGATCCGGCGGCCGGCCTCCTCACACGCCCCGAGCACCACGTCGACGGCGTCCCGGACCGCCGGGACCAGACGTTCCTCGACCCATCTCCGACAGTCGGCGGCAGGGTCGGCCACGTCGCCACCGGGCGGGTCGCCCACGTCGCAACCGGGCGGGTCGCCGAACCAGCGGGCATGCTCCTCCGGGCTCGGTCCGTGCGGGCTCCCGCTCGCTCCGGCGACGATCGTGTCGATCTCGTCCCTCGTGCGACCGTCGACGGTGCCTTCCGCGAGATCCCCGACGACGCGGGCCTTCTCACGCAAGGCCGCGGCGATCGCGGTGGCGGCCGACTCCAGAGCGACCGCGAGATCGGTGAGCGACGAACACAGCGCCACTCCGGCACGGACGGTGGCCGTCAGCTCCGCGCGAGCCCGGTCGGCGGCGGATCCGTCCCACGACTCGTCGAGTTGCAGCAGGAGACGACGCTGTTCGTCGGTCCGACGACCGAGGGAGGTCGCCAGCGAGCGCGTCGTGGCGGCGTCGTCGGCGAGGGCGGGCAACGCGAGGGTTCGTTCCTCGTCGTAACGTGCCCGGACGTCCGCGACGCAACAGCCGGACTCGAGCCCGAGAGCATGCAGGGACTGCACGAGGTCGGTCAGACGGGCCAGGCCGGGCGCTCCTGCATCGAGGATGTCGCCTGCGCTCTCGGGAGGGGTCCTCACGGCTGCCGGGTCCCTGCGTCGCCGAACCCGACGCTGTCGAGTTCGGCGCCGGTCACAGCGGTGACGGCGATGCCGGTCGCGTCGTCCTGGTGGCGGTAGGTGTCCGCCGCGGCGCGCAGCGCATCGGCATGCGCCTGCACGGTCGCCGCCCAGGTCTCGCATGCAGCACGCATCCTGCGACAGCCGGTCTCGACGCGGACGCCGGCCGCCCGGTGCGTCGATCCGGCACCGGAGCCGTCGAAGACGAGACCGCCGAAGCCGCGACGGATCTCGTCGTCGGCGTCCTCGGCGACCTCCGCGAGTCGTGCCGCGACGGCGCGCACCGCCTCGCCGTCGAACCTGATCGTGCCGTGCTGTGTCGCCGCGCTCTGCTGCTGTGTGTCCATGTCCGCCCTTCGCCCACCGAACCCTCTCGAAGAGTTAGGACGCAGCGCAGGGCGATCCGGTTCCACCGCAGCGGGACTACCCGTGGAATGCGGCTACGAGGAGCCGGTGACCGCGCAGATCAGACGGCGGCGACGACTCCCGCGAGACGGTCGGCGACTGCCCGGGCGTGATCGTCGTCGGCGGCTTCGACCATGACGCGCACGAGCTGTTCGGTACCCGACGGACGCAGCAGCACCCGGCCGGTCTCACCGAGTTCGCGCTCGGCCTCCGCGACCGCAGCCGCCACCGCAGGATCGTTCGCGACGGCGACCTTGTCGTGGACCCGCACGTTCACGAGAACCTGCGGGAGCGACGTCATCACCGAGGCGAGCTTCGCGAGCGGCAGGCCCGTAGTGGCGATCCGCTCCATCAGGCGCAGACCCGTGAGCACGCCGTCGCCGGTCGTGCCGTGCGCGGGCAGGACGATGTGACCGGACTGCTCACCGCCGAGGCCGTAGCCACCGCGGCGGAGCTCCTCGAGCACGTAGCGGTCGCCCACACCGACGGTGCGCACCTGGATTCCCGCCGCGCGCATCGCGAGATGCAGACCGAGATTGCTCATCACCGTGGCGACGAGCGTGTCGTCGGGAAGTTCGCCGGCTTCGTGCATGCCGAGGGCGAGGATCGCCATGATCGCGTCGCCGTCGACCACCGTGCCGGTCGCGTCGACGGCGAGGCAGCGGTCGGCGTCGCCGTCGTGCGCGAGACCGAGGTCGGCGCCGTGCTCGAGCACGGCCTGCTGCAGCACGGACAGGTGCGTGGATCCGCAGCCGTCGTTGATGTTCAGTCCGTCGGGTTCGGCGTTGATCGCGATGACCGTCGCACCTGCGGCCGCGTAGGCGGCCGGGCCGGCCTGTGAGGCGGCGCCGTGCGCGCAGTCGACCACCACGGTCGTACCGGTGAGCGGCTTGTGCACGGCCGTCTCGAGATGCGCGAGGTAACGGTCGAGGGCGTCGGACACGACGCGTACCCGGCCGATGTCCGCGCCGGTCGGGCGTGCAGCGCTCTCGGCGTCGCCGTGCAGCACCGCCTCGATCCGGTCCTCGACCTCGTCGTCGAGCTTGTGCCCGCCGGCCGCGAAGATCTTGATGCCGTTGTCGGGCATGGGATTGTGCGACGCGGAGATCATCACGCCGAGGTCGGCGCCGTAGTCACCCGTGAGGTACGCGACCGCGGGCGTGGGCAGCACGCCCACCGAGACCACGTCGACCCCGGCTGCGGTGAGTCCGGCCGTGACGGCCGCCTCGAGCATCTCCCCGCTCGCGCGCGGATCTCGACCCACGACCGCGACCGGTCGCCGCTCGGCACCCTGAGGGGCCAGGACCGCTGCTGCAGCGCCTGCCAGACGTACTGCCAGCTCCAATGTGAGCTCGGCGTTGGCCAAGCCCCGGACTCCGTCGGTGCCGAACAACCGACCCATGTACACAGCCTCCCAGTCGTGTGCGGCCCCCGCCGCGGATGTCGATAGAGGTCAGAATGCACGAAAGCAGGCGCCGGTAGGAGATGTCTACCGACGCCTGCTCTCGTGGTGGAACAGGTGCCGACTCTGACGAAATCAGCGTCGGCGGCACATCAGCGCTTGGAGTACTGCGATGCCTTACGGGCCTTCTTCAGGCCGTACTTCTTGCGCTCGACGGCACGCGGGTCACGCGTGAGGAAGCCGGCACGCTTGAGCGCGGGGCGATCCTCGGGGGTGACCTCGGTGAGTGCACGCGCGATGGCGAGACGCAGCGCGCCGGCCTGGCCGGACGGGCCGCCGCCGTGCAGGCGTGCGTGGATGTCGAACGACTCGGTGCGCTCGACCGTCACCAGGGGCGACTTCACGAGCTGCTGGTGCACCTTGTTCGGGAAGTAGTCCTCGATGGTGCGGCCGTTGAGGGTGAAGTTGCCGGTGCCGGGCACGAGGCGGACGCGGACGACGGCCTCCTTACGGCGACCGACGGTCTGGACCGGACGGTCGAACACGATCGGGGCAGCAGGTGCCTCGACGACGTCCTCGACGTACTCGTCTGCAGCGACCTCGACGTTCTCGACGTACTCTTCGGGGTTCACGTTCTGTTCCTCGGGCGTCGTCACTGTGCCACCTGCTTGATCTCGAACGGCACCGGCTGCTGCGCGGCGTGGGGGTGGTTCGGGCCCGCGTAGACCTTCAGCTTCTTCGCGATGGCGCGACCGAGCTTGTTCTTCGGGAGCATGCCGGTGACGGCCTTCTCCACGAGGCGGTCGGGGTTCTTCTCGAGAACCTCGCCGACGGAACGAGCCCGCAGACCGCCCGGGTGACCGGAGTGGCTGTAGAGGAACTTGTCGGTCCGCTTGTTGCCGGAGACGGCAACCTTGTCGGCGTTGATGATGACGACGAAGTCACCACCGTCGACGTGCGGCGCGAATGTGGGCTTGTGCTTGCCGCGGAGCAGGTTTGCCGCCTGCACCGCGAGGCGGCCGAGCACCACGTCGGTGGCGTCGATGACGTGCCACTGATGGGTCACGTCGCCGGCCTTCGGTGTGTACGTAGACACAGATCTTCCTCGTCTATCGTTTCGCTGCTGGCCTGCATGCCGACGGTTGCCACGCCCGGCGGCCAGTTGGGACCCGGGAGAGGTGTTCGTCGCGCCACAGGGCACGACGACGTGCGACACGCCGAGGGGACACTCTACCGGGCGGACGCGGGGCCGGTCAAAGCGCCGCAGCAGCCCCGACCCGGCACACCCCCGGCCGGAACACTCCGGAAGCAGCAGCACGTCCCGGCGGCCTCTCCACCACCGGGACGTGACAGCGCCGGATCGGTCCGGATCCGGCGGACCCGGATCAGCCCGGGAAACGCTGCTGGTTCAGTCGCTCGACCTCCTGCATGTTGTCGTTACCGGTCGAGACCACCCGACCGATGTCGTGCAGCACCTGGATGAGACCGGCCTCGGCCTCGTTCCAGCGGGCCTGCGTGGCGGCGTACCGCTCCTGCGCCCCGCTGTCCCAGGTGGCGATGAGGGGCGCGACCTGCCCCTCGATGCGGTCGAGCGTCGCCTCGATCGCCTTCTGACCGGACACGAGCTGGGCGTGCAGGTCGGCAACGCCGGCGAAGTTCTGATAGATCTCGGACACGGATCGTTCTCCTTGTTCTCGAATGTGTGCCGGAGGGGCTGTGTGCCGGAGGAACCGGGATCAGGTGAACGACCCGTTGAGCACCGAACCGCCGTCGGGGTCGATCGCCGACAGGGACTGTGCCTGCTGGTCCTCGGCCGCGGCGTACGACCGTCCGCTGGTGCGCACGGCCTCTGCCAGTTCGTCCAGGGCGTTCGACAGCTTGGTGTGGTTGACGTTCCAGCGCTCCATGATTCCGGCGAACTGTTCCGCCGAGCGGCTCCGCCAGACCGACGGCGCGGACTGCACCACGCCCGTCAGACGACCGAGGATCGCGTCGAGTTCGGCGCGGGAGTCCTGGAGTTGTCCCGCGACGACCTCCATGGTCGCCACATCGGTGGTGAGGTGATTCGAATTGCCGGTCGGTTGGGTCAACGGCGTACTCCTTCGCTCGTGCGTGGGTCGTCCGGCTCGGCGTCGAGCCGGTCCTGGCTCCTACATGTGGTTGGACGCACCCGATCCGGTATCGGTTCCGCCCCTTCCGAAATTCGTGGACCTTCTTTTCTCACCCGACCCGGAGGGTGTGGACGGCCTGCTCACATTCACTGCGGATACGAGTCCATTCCTCGTCGAGGTACTGGCATCCCACCGACACCTGGAGGCCGCGCCCGGTCGGCGTCGCCGACGAGGGGAAGACCAGGACCGACCACCGCACCACCGAGTAGTCGTCGGGAACCTCGGTGTACGCCACGACCTTGCGGTCGGCGAAGGTCGTGTCGGTGTCGAGGTCGCGGATGACCGGTGCACGTTCGGCGGCCCGTTCCGCCAACGCGGCGGCGACCGAGTGCTCGTCGGTCCCGCCGGGGAGATCGCGGTACACCACCAGGATCCGACGATCGGTTCCGCCGACCGGTACGAGTTCCGCGCGGCCCTCGGGCACGGTCGCGGGGTCGCGGACGCGCCAGCCCTCCGGCAGGTCGAGGTGCAGTGGGCCGGCGTCGATCCGCGTCGACGGGGACGGACCGGTGTCGGTGGCCGATTCGTGCTCACGCGCGTCGGCCGGCACCTCCGCTGCAGCAACGACTTCCGGTGGATCCGGGGCCTCCGCATCTCCGCCTTCTCCGGCGAGAAGCGGCCACAGGAAGATCGCTGCGGCGAGCAGGGACGGAATCACCGCACCGGCGACGACCAGCGTGCGCACCGCGCCGGCCCGTCCGGCACGAGGGGGATCCGGGCGTGCACGCACCTCGCTCAGCCACGGCAGTGTCCTGTCGGGTCCGCCGGTCGTCGGCGCGACGGCCGGAGCCCTCGAGGCCGGTCCGATTCCGGCCGGTGGCGTTGGAGTGCCGGTCACCGCGACGAGCATCTCCGAGGCCGCGACGGGCACGACCCGCCGACCCGCACCCACGAGATCTGCCGCGAGAGCGAACGATTCGACACCGGACGGTTCGCCCGGCGCTCCGGTCGCCACCACGACCTCCGGCCCGGCCCCGCCGCACACCGAGGTCAGCAGGTTCTCGAGTCGCGTCGCGGCGTCCGGAGAGTGCACCGACAGGCCCGGATCACGCGCGAGTCGTTCGACGGTCGGCCCGTCGGGTCCGGGCGGACCGATGCTCACGGCGGTGGTTCCCCCGGCGGCGAATTCGAGTACCGCCCACCGCTCGTGCGGCGCAGGATCGGCGGCGCGCGCGGCGGCCACCGCGACCGGGAGCAGGATCGTATCGCCCGCGACCTGCCGCACAGCGGTCCGGAAGAGATCACGGCGCCGCTCGTTCCACCAGGTGGGGTGTATCGCGCACGCCAGCCCGCCGGTATCCGGTGCACCCACGGTCGCTGCTGCGTAGGAGACGAGTCCGCTCAGCAGTTCTCCGAGTTCGGTCTCCGTTCCGACCGCAGCCGCATCCACGAGTTCCGTGACATCCACGACCCTTCCGAGGCCGACGGGATCCGACTCCTCCCCCGCTGCCGCTCCGTACACCCGCCGGTCACCGAGATCCGCAGCGAGAGCGGGCACACTGCGCGTCGTTCCGGACCACCCGATGTGGACGGACCCGGGCGTCAACGTGAACGCGACCGCGGCGACCGTCTCGTCCCGGACCGCCATCACACCTCCGGCACCCAGGCGGTCTGGACGAGCGCCGTGCCGTCGCGTCGCACGAGCGTGCCGCGACCCGGCGGCATCGTCGACGGACGGACCGCGCCGACGAGCGCTCCCTCGTCGCGGCTACCACTCATGATCAGACCCGGAGTCGACAACTCCCGCAGACGTCCGAGGATCGGTTCGTACATCGCGCGTCCGGCACCACCCGAACGACGCGCGACCACCAGGTGCAGGCCGATGTCGCGTCCCTGCGGAAGGTAGTCGAGCAACGGCAGCAGCGGGTTCTGGCCCGAGGTGGCGACCATGTCGTAGTCGTCGATCACCACGAACACCTCGGGTCCGGTCCACCACGATCGATCGCGCAGCTGTTGTTGCGTCGTGTCGGGGCCCGGCAGCCGACGTTCGAAGATGCCGGCGAGTTCGCGGACCATGGCCGCGAGGACCGTCGCCGACGGCGCGTATCCCCCGAGATGGTCGCCGTCGACGACGCCGAGCATCGTGCGGCGGTAGTCGCCGACGATGATCCTGGTCTGCGCGCCGCTGCCGGCTTCGACCAGTCCGCGGCACAGTCCTCGCAGCAGATTGGTCTTGCCGCATTCCGAGTCGCCGAAGATCAGCAGGTGCGGATGGTCGGTGAAATCCACCGATACGGGCGCGAGCTCGGATTCGTCGATGCCGATCGGGACGGAGAGCCGGGCCGTCGGGGATGCCTCGGCCGGCGGCGGCCATCCCCTCGGCAGCGCTGCGAGGAGGTCGGGTCGGTCGATGCGTTCGGGCAGCATGCGCACCGGCGGCGCCGAACGCCCCGGGGTGGCAGCACGGACGGCCTCGACCGCCGCTGCAACGCCGACCGCGAGATCGGCCGGGTCGGAGCTTCCGTCCACCCGGGGCAGCGCCCCCAGGATGTGCAGGCCGTCGCGGTCGATACCGCGTCCGGGCCGCCCTTCCGGCACCATCGCCGCTCTCTTGCGGCCGTACTCGGAGTCGGACGGGTCGCCGAGGCGGAGTTCGAGCCGTGTACCGAGCAGGTCGCGCATGGCGGGCCTGACGTCACCCCAGCGCGGGGCGCTGAGCACCACGTGGATGCCGTAGGACAGCCCCTGGGCGGCCAGGATCCCGATCGTCTGTTCCAGTGCCTCGAAGTCCTGCCGGATGCTCGGCCAGCCGTCGACGACGAGGAAGACGTCGCCGAACGGATCGGCGGTGGCCGGTGCGACCGAGTCGGCGCGCATCAGCCGCAGCTGGGCCATGGACTCGATGCCGTTCTCGGCGAAGGACCGTTCGCGGCGACGCAGCAACGACATCATCTCCGCGACCGTGCGGCGCACCCGGTCGGTGTCGTGCCACCCCGCGACGGAACCGACGTGTGGCAGGCCGGCCAGACCGGACAGGGTGCCACCGCCGAAATCGAGACCGTAGAACTGCACCTGCTCGGCGGTGTGTGTGAGGGCCATCGACAGGACGAGGCTGCGCAGCAGTGTGGACTTCCCGGACTGCGGCCCGCCGACCACCACGACGTTGCCGGCCGACCCCGACAGGTCGACCACCAGCGGATCGCGGCGTTGTTCGAACGGCCGGTCGACGACACCGACGACGGTGCGCAGAGTTGCCCGACGCGGCACGTCGCCGGTGAGCACCGATCTGGGCAGCAGCATGTCGAGCGACGGGGATGCGTCGAGCGGAGGAAGCCACACCTCGTGTGCCGGTCTTCCATGGCCCTGGATCCGATCGACGACCACCTCGAGCACGCTCCGCCCGTCGCCGACGGGAAGAACCGGGAGCGGCTCCGTGACCGGGGCGGGCGGACCGGCATCGACCGGCACCGCCCGCGCGGTGAAGAGCCGGGGCCGGGACGTGCCGGCCGGCACCGCCGACCGGGCGCGCCGGGTGGGGCGGCCGGGCTCGTACGGTCCCGAGACGTACGCCGCGGAGAACCGCTGGATGTCGGCGGAATCGGTCCGCAGATATCCGGCGCCGGGTGTCGACGGCAGGTGGTAGGCGTCGGGAACACCGAGGACGCTCCGCGATTCGTTGGCGGAGAAGGTCTTCAGACCGATGCGGTAGGACAGGTGGCTGTCGAGGCCGCGGAGGCGACCCTCGTCGAGTCGTTGGCTGGCGAGCAACAGGTGCATGTGCAGCGACCGGCCCAGACGTCCGATCGCCGCGAAGAGGTCGGCGAATTCGGGTTGTTGCGAGAGCAGTTCGGAGAACTCGTCGACCACGATGAACAGCGCGGGCAGCGGGTCGAGCGGTGCGCCCGCCGCCCTGGCCTTCTCGTAGTCACCGACGTTGGCGAAGTTGCCCGCGGTCCGGAGCAGTTCCTGCCGTCGGTTCATCTCGCCTTCGAGGGCGTCCTTCATGCGGTCGACCATCGCGATCTCGTCGGCGAGGTTGGTGATCACCGCCGCGACGTGCGCGAGCCGCTCGAGACCGAGGAAGGTCGCGCCACCCTTGAAGTCCACGAGGACCAGGTTGAGCGCCTCCGGTGGGTGCGTCGCCACGAGACCGAGGACCAGCGTCCGCAGGAATTCACTCTTCCCCGAACCGGTTGCGCCGATGCACAATCCGTGCGGTCCCATCCCGTTCTCGGCGGCCTCCTTGAGGTCGAGTTCGACGGGCGCACCGTCGATGCCGACACCGATCGGTACCCGCAGGCGGTCGCGTCCGCGGCGCGGCACCCACGCCTGGGCGGGGTCGAAACGGGCCACGTCCCCGAGTCCCAGCAGCTCCTGCCAACTCGACGGCCGCTCGTCACCGGCGCTCTCGTCCACCGCCCCGCTCACCACCCGGTACGGCGCGAGCCGCCTGGCCAGCGTCTGTGCCTGCGGTGTCCCGATGCCGTCGGCCTCGGCGAAGATGTCGACGTCGGTGCCGGTGGCGACCCCGACCCGTCCGTCCTCGACCACCAGGCGCAGGCCACGCGTCGCGCTGAGTCGTGTGGCGTAACCCGAGAGATCGAGCATGGTCACCGCGTCGAGACCGTCGTCGAGCACGCCCGAACCCGATCCCGTGACCCCGCCGTCGACGACCACGACGAGGTGCACGACACCTTCGCCGGCCGGGGTGTTCCGGACGAATCTGCTGCGACCGGCGAGGACCGCCGCGAGATCTGTCTCGAGTTCGAACAGCGAACCGAACACGGTGCGTGCACTGCCCGCACCGTCGCGCAGGACCGGGTTCTGCGCGTGCGGCAGCCACTTGATCCATTCCCATTCCGCGGCGGTGTCGGGACCGCACACGACGGCGACCTGCAGCGTGTCGGGACCGTGGAAGGTGCACGCCTGCGCGAGCATCGCCCGCGCGAGCGAGCGCGCTGCGCCGCGATCGCCCTCGATGCCGATCGCGGCGAAACCCCGCAGCGACACGGCCGTGGGCAGCGCCTGCACCACCGAGTGCGCGCGCACGAACCTGCGCAGCGACAGGGCGGCGACGGGTTCGAGATCCTCGACCGGTCCGGTGTCGGGAGGCACGAGCCGGGTCGCGAGTCGCTGCCCGCCGCGCCCCACCCTGAGATGGCCGAAATCGGGATCGCTGCCCCGCCGCTCCCACATCCGGACGGTGCCGGCGAGGGTCCACAGCAGGGCCGGGTCGGGATGCGACCATTCGAGCGCCCGACGCTGTTCGTGTGCCGTCTCTGTGACCTCGCGCCGGAGTTGGTCGAGATAGCGCAGGTAGTCCTTGCGGTCCTCGTTCGCCTCGGCGGTCTTCGTTCCCCCGCTGCGACCACCGTTGGCGAGCATGCCCACCAGGGACACGACCATCATGAGCGGGAAGATCATCGCCATGGGGCTGCGTGCGGCGCCGGTGGTGAACATCAGCGCGACCATCCCGATCATCGCCGCGACCATCACGAGCGGGAGCAGCCTGGTCACCAGATTTCCGGGTGTGGCCCGGGGGATGTCCGGTGGCGGTTGGACACTCACCTCCCCGCCGGGAGCGCGCGGCGCCTCCCGCCGTGCTCTGCGCACGAAACGCACGGTACTCACTTCGCCACCCCCCGGGACGCCGTCGGCCGCCCCCTACGGCCCCACGGTCGTGGAAGACTAACCCATGGCGGTGACCTTCCGTGCTCCTGCTCGCATCTCGGTCCCCCGACGGGCAACTCGGGCAGGACATTTGTCGGGACGATGTCGTATGGTCTGCGTCGTTCGGACTGCAGTGACGGGGGGAACCGAGGCCGATGACATCTGTGCGTGCGCGATCCGAGACCCCGGGGCAGGTGGGAGCCCCGGATCTGTGCCGGATCACCGTGCTCGCCCGCCACACCGAGGTCGATCTCGCGCTGCCCCTCGATGTTCCGGTGGCGTTGCTGCTCCCGGGGATCGTGGATCTCGTCGCCGGTCACCGGCCCGACAACGACTTCGACGCGACACCCGAACGCACGGAGCCCGACGGCTGGGCGCTCGCCCGGATCGGCCGGGCCCCGCTGTCCGGGGCACTGAGCCTCGACGAGCACGGTGTCCGCGACGGGGAGATCCTCGTCCTGGAGGATGCCGGATCCCCCGCTCCTCCACCGTTGTTCGACGACGTCATGTACAGCGTCGCGGCGTCGGACCGGACCATGACGCCGTGGGGTGCGGGCCCGTCGGGTCTCATCGCGGCCGTCCTGGGTCCGGTCGCCCTCGCTGCGGGCTGCGTACCGTTGCTGTTCCTGCCCGACGGTGCGAGTCGTCTCGCCCTCGGAGCCGTGTGTGCCGCGCTGTCTCTCCTGGTGCTGCTCACTGCAGGCATCCTCGCCCGGCTGCACGACGATCGTCGGACCGCCACCGCACTGTTGTGGTGCACCTTTCCTCTCGCATCGACGGCCGGTGCGCTGCTCGTTCCCGGCGACGCGCCGGCGCCGCGTCTCGTCCTCGCGGCGGCTCTGACCGGTGCGGTCGCGGTGCTCGCCGTGCGTGTCACCCGCATCGGCCTCGCACCGTGCACGGCGGTCGCCGCGACCGCCGCGGGTGTCGTCGTGACGGCCTCCCTCGCATCGACCACCGATCTCGACGCGCGTGCGCTCGGGGCCGGAACGGTCGTGGCGGCGCTGCTGCTCGCCGGCACGGCACCGCGTCTCGCGGCGATGCTCGCCAAACTCCCCATCCCCTCGGTCCCCGCTCCGGGCGCTCCGCTCGAACCGGAGAGCACCGACAGCAGCAGCGTGTCCGGTCTGCCGTCACCGGCGGAGCTCGAAGACCGGGCCGACCGGGCACGCAGCGCGCTGACCGGGATCGTCCATGCCGTCGTCGTACTCACGGCGGGTGGGGCGTGGTGCGCCGCATTCCCGTGGGACGGAGAGGTGTTCGTCCCCGCGGTGGCACTGGCCGTCGCGTCGGCCGTGGTCCTCGTCTTCCGGGGTCGCACCTACACCGCGACCGCGCAGGCGGCTCCCCTCGTGGCCGGTGGCGCGGCACTGCTGCTCGGGCTGCTCGTCGGCGCGGCAGCGAGCGGTGCGTTGCCACCGTGGGCGGTGTTCGCATCCGCTACGGGTCTCGCGTGTGCCGGTTTCCTCTTCGGTGTGGTCGCACCGCGACGGACGTTCACCCCGGTACAGCGCCGGATCGCCGAAATCGCGGAGTACGCGACCATCGCCACCGTCGTGCCGTTGGCCTGCTGGGTCGCCGGTGTGTACGCAGCGATCCGCGGACTGTGACGGTGCGGCTGTCACACCGGTTCGCGGTCCTGGCCCTCGCGGCCCTGGTAGCGACCACCACGCCGGGTCTCGCGACCGCCGCGCCGCCGGTACCCGATCCGGCGCAACTGCCCGCCGGCGCGACGCCAGCACCTCCCGAGGCCACCGAGATGCGGGTGCTGTGCGCGGAACTGCCGGATGCTCCGGACGGGCCACAGATCCCTCGGGCACAACGCATCCTCGACTTCGCGTCCGTGTGGCCGATCACCCGGGGATCGGGGCAGGTGGTCGCCGTCATCGACACCGGGGTCCATCCGCATCCGCGGTTGCCGGCCCCGAGGCCGGGTGGCGACTACGTGTCCACGGGCGACGGCACCGAGGACTGCGACGCGCACGGCACGCTCGTCGCCGGCCTGATCGCGGCGCGACCGACACCCGGGTCGGGTTTCGCCGGTGGCGCACCCGACGTCGGGATCATCGCCATCCGCCAGTCCAGTGGCCATTTCTCCGATCGCTCCCGGTCGGACGACGATGCCGCGCGCAACGCCTCCGGATACGGCGACGTACGGACCCTCGCCGCGGCCGTCCGGCAGGCGGTGGATCTCGGCGCCACCGTCGTCAACATCTCCGAGGTCGCTTGTCGGACGGTCGCCGAAGGCCTCGTCGACGGTCCACTGGGCGCGGCGGTGCAGTACGCGACGGATGTGCACGACGCGGTCGTCGTCGCGGCGGCCGGCAACACCGACACCTGCCGCGAAGGCAATCCGCGCTCGGTGGATCCGGCCGATCCCGGTGCGGATCCGTGGGATTCGGTCGTCACCCTGGCATCACCGGCCTGGTACGACGAGTACGTCCTCACCGTCGGTGCGGTCGAGGACGACGGCACGCCGGCCGAGTACAGCCTGCCCGGGCCGTGGGTCGACGTCGCCGCTCCCGGGAGTGGGCTCGTCTCGCTCAATCCCGGCACCGACGGTCTGGCCGACCTGATCCCCGGACCCCAGGGCGGCAGGCCGGTATCCGGGACGAGTTTCGCGGCGCCGCTCGTCGCGGCGACGGTCGCGCTGGTGCGCTCGCGGCATCCGCAGTTGTCCGCCCGGGAGGTGATGGCGCGCATCGAGAACACCGCCCACTCACCCGCGGAAGGATGGAATCCGCGGGTGGGGCACGGGGTCGTCGATCCGCTCGCCGCGGTCACCGCGCCGCTACCGGCCGAGCGCGCGCAGCCGGTGCCGGCGGTTGCCGTCGCCGAGCCGACTCCTCCCCCGGTACCGGATCATCGGCCGCGCACCATCGCACTGATCTCGGCTGCAACCGTGATCGCCGCGACCGCCCTCGTTCTCGTCCTCACTGCACCGGCACGACGACTCGCCCGATCACGGACCTGAATCAGTTGCCCGCCCGGACGGGGACCGCCCCCGGGTCGGCGGCGACACCGTCGTGTGCCAGCAGCGCCTGCTCCCGGCCGAGCGCGGGTCCCGGAGCGAGCAACTGCAGGATCGGCCACGGGACCCGGGCGGGTGGATCCGTGAAGCCGAGCGCCGTAGCGGCGTCCGCATCGGTGATGCCGTACCGCACGCCGGTGTCGGCGACGTAGAACAACGAACCGAGACGGTCGGTGTCCGAGGTCAGCGAAGTGGTCTGCACGTATCTGCCGCGGCCCGGCGGGATGTGGATCGCGTCGACCTGCGGTCCGGCACCGTCGGCCTGGGCCGGGACCACGGGCACGGCGTCCTTGCCGGTGGGCAGGGCCGTTCCCGCGGACAACCGCAGAGCCGAGCGGTGCCGGTCGTCCTCGCCCGTGCCCGGCTGCCAGGTCGAGCACGCCACGGGCCTCTCCCCCGGATCGACGATGCGTGGGACGACCTCGGGAAAGGTGTCGACCGGCAGTTCGTGCACGACCGGCGCGGCAGCGAGGACGTCGGGTGGAACCACGGGGATCTCCGGTGCTCCTTGCGAATCCGAGAAGTGGATGAGATGTGCGGTGGCCCGCGAGACCTCCTGCACACCGTTCTCGAGCACCACGTGGAAACTCTGACCGTCCGGTTCGGACACCGAGACGACCGACCCGACGCGCGCACCCGGCATCGACACGCTCGGGACGCCTCCGGCGCCGGTGATGACGGGTGCCGTCAGCTTCGGTGCCTCCGGCACGGCGGCGAGCAGTCCGGGGCTCGCGGGGCGCGCGCGGGAGATGTCGATGCCCAGCAGGCGCACGAGGGACCGGTCGTTCGGGTCGATCTCGGCGCGTCTGTCCTCGTAGAGCAGGTGATATCTGCCGTCCGCGGTCACGAGGAGCGCTTCGTCGTCGGCGAGCACCGAGCCTGCCCTGTGGTCGGGTGTGCCGGCGAGCACGGCGGTGGTCGAGGACTGCAGGCCGTTCGGATCGGCGACGTCGCAGACCGTCCACGGCACCATCTCCGCATCGTGGGCCAGGGAGGACGGCGCACCCGGGATCCCCACCAGCGGTCCGCGCGGTCGTGTCGTCAGTTCCTCGTCGGCGACGACCGCAGGTTCGGCGGGAGACCCCAGGATCAGCCGTGCCGACGCGAGGTTCAGGACGGGATGGAAGGTCGTGTCGATCGCGACGTAGAGCGCACCGGAGTCGCGGGCGACGACGACGGACGCATCACCGATCCGGTCCTGGGGCCGGAACAGGGCAAGGGCGGCACAGCCTCCCAGCACGACACACGCGACGACGACGCCGACGACGAGCGCCCGGAACTGGGAACGCATGGGGTCGTGGATCATTCGTACGTCGCCCCGCACCAACGCATGATCCATGCGCCGCGCCAGGAAGCGGTATCCACTGACCTGCCATCGCGTGGTCGGTTGCGCTGCCATCGATCTCCCCCCGTACGGCACGCTCTCTGGCGCAACACAGTACAGTCCTGTCGGGCGCTCACCACACGCGCTCCGCGCGGTCAGGGGGAAGGTCGGCACCGCGCCCGAATCATTGCCGGCCGTCGTTCGGGGGGATCGATGCAACGGACCGTGTCCGAGACGGAGGATTCACGGGTCGGCACAGCAACCGACAGTGCACGGGTCCGCACAACAGCAGGTGAGGCGAGAAGTCGCGTCGCCGTGCGGCTCGTGGGTGCGCAGTGCGTCGCCGTCCTCGTGTGGGCGCTGGCGGTGGTGTCGGGGGCGTCCGTGTGGGTAGCGTGCGCGATCGCCGTACCGCCCGCCGCGCTGTGTCTCGTGCGGGTCGGCGGACGCGGCACGTCCGAGTGGATCGCGACCGTTCTGCGCCGACGCACGAATGCTGTCCCCGTCTCGGGTGTCCTCCGCGACTTCCATGTCGGGTCGGCGGTCCCGGTGGGGGTGCGATGGGACGGCCCGTACGCGACCGTCGTTCTCGAGCTGACCTCCCCGGCCGGCGCGATCACCCGGCTCGGGCGCGACAGCGAGGAGACGGGGCGAACCCTTCCCCTCGACGCGATCGCCGCCTGCCTGTACCGGCACGATGTCGTTCTGGACGGGATCGATGTCGTGGTGCAGGGGCGTCGGGTTCGCGATTCGACACCCGCGGGCCAGGCCTACGCGCAGTTGCTGGGCCCGCTTCCCGCCGCGGCCGAACGCACGGTGCGGGTGGTGCTCCGACTCGATGTCACGTCCTGCGCGAGCGCTGCCGCCCGTCGGGGCGGAGGCTCCGAGGGTGCGGCCCGGACCGTCGTCGCGGCGGCACGGCGCGTGATCCGCGCGCTCGCCGACGCCGGGTACGGTGCGCGACTGCTCACCGCGAGCGAGATCGAACAGGCCGCGCTGCGCATCTCCCACGGGGTACCGGCGACGGAGTGGGCCCCGACGCACCGGCACGTCGCCCTGTCCTCCGTCTTCGACTCGGGCGGCGCTTTCGACCCCCGACGGATCGACCGCCACCACACGGCGGCGATCTGGTCGCATCCGACCCTGGCGTCGACGCTGGTCCTCCGGTTGCGACCGGGTGATGACGGGTCGGTTCGGGTCGGGGCGCTGGCACGGTTCACCACGCGGGAGGCGGACGTCCCCTCGGTGGCCGGACTGCTCCCGGCGTACGGACGTCACGCGGAACTCCTCACCGCTGCGCTGCCCCTCGGGGTTCCGCAGCTGGAGGACCGGGTTCCGTTGCGCGAATCGCGCACCGGTGGACTCGACGCCCTCGCTCTTCCGGCCGGTGGGTGTGGGCAGCTCGTCGGATCGGACGACGCCGGTCGCGCCGTCACCGCGCGTCTCACCGGTCCCGGCGTCCGCTCGGTCCACATCGCAGGCGAGTTGTATTTCGCCCAGCAGGTGGTCTTCCGTGCCGTCGCGGTGGGGGCGCGGGTCGTCGTCCACACCGACCGCCCCGGCGCGTGGCGCGGCCTGGTCGGATCCGCGGCCGGACCCGACCGGCTGCGTCTGGCGGGCGAGTACGCGGGCGACCGCGATTTCGACACGGTCGTCCACGACGGCGTCCCGCCCACCTCGTCCATGCCGCACGCGACCGCGATCCACGTGCACATCCACCCGGACGGATGGCCGCGCGAGCGTCCCACGGTGTCACTGCTGCAACCCGGAGCGGCCGGGGACCGCGTCGTGCTCACGGCGGGCGACGAACGCACGCCCCTCACACTCGTGACGATCGCGGCGGAGAGCACCCATCTCGGCCGGTCGCGCATGCCGGATCCGGCGCCTCAGCCGGGATAGCGGTCGAGAGCGGTTCCGGCGCGGACGGTGCGAGCCCACCACGCGATCTGGTCGAGCATGCGTTCCGCGCCGTCGATCGCGGCCTCGTCCGAGGTGGTGCCGTCCGCCGCGAAGGCGTGCTTGACGCGGTGGAAGCTCACCGACTGCCGCACCGGCACCATGTGGACCTCGACGACGACCTGCCGCAACTGCTCGACGGCGCGCAGGCCGCCGGACAGGCCACCGTAGGAGACGAATCCGACCGGCTTGGTGCGCCATTCACGCTTGACGGTGTCGATGGCCGTCTTCAGCGCGGCGGGATAACCGTGGTTGTACTCGGAGGTCACCACCACGAAGGCGTCCGCAGCACCGATGCGACGGGTGAAGGCGTCGGCGTCGGGTCCGCCCGAGAGGTCCTGCGGGAGCGGGGTCTCGGCGAGATCGAGAACGCCGACGTCGAACTCGGCGTGCTGTCGCGCGGTGGCCGCGAACCAGTCGGCGACGACCGGGGCGATGCGACCGGCACGGACACTGGCGACGACGACCTCGAGGCGGATCGGCTCGTTCGATGCTGCCGTGGTCATGGAGTCGATCGTAGGTGCGGTGCGGCCGAGAGCCCGTGCGCGAGCAGCGCGGCGAGTTCCCGGTAGGCACGTGCGTCCTCGACACCGGTCGCCTCGGCCACCTGTCGTTGCTGGATGCGCACCATGACCGAGGCGACGACGTCGGCGACGAAGGCCGCGTGGACGTCGCGCAGTTCACCGGCCGCGACGCCGTCGGAGATGAGCTGGCGGACGCGGTCGGCGGCGAACCGGGTGTTGCGTTCGTAGACTTCGCGCGCGACGGGCGTGTGGGCGATGTCCTCCATGAACCGCGTGGAGGCGGGTTCGAGTTCGCGCCCCACGGCCTCGAGATAGGCGCCGATGCGTGCCTGCGCGTCCGCGGCCCGCCCGACGTCGGCCTCCACCCGGTCGGCGGCGCCCTTGAAGAAGTGGACGGTCGCCGCGTAGACGAGTCGGTCCTTGTTCTCCGCGAGTGCGTAGAGCGTCGATTTCGAGCAGCGCAGACGCGCGGCGATGTCGTCGAGGGTCAGATGCGCGAAGCCTTCTGCCAGGAACAACGCGACCAGATCGTCGAACAGTTGCGCCTGCCGGGCGGTGGGCCGCCGGCTACCGACTCTTGCCATACCGAGAACAGTACGCCAGTATCGTTCTCAGTACTATTTTCGGTCCCCAGCCTTCCAGGAGGAACCACCGTGCCCGTCGAGCGTCTGCTTCCCACCCGCGAGGCCTACGACCTGATCGACCTCACCCGCGACGTCGCCGACAAGGTGCTCGCCCCGCGCGTCGACGAGCACGAGCGCAAGGAGACCTTCCCCGAGGGCGTCTTCCCCGCACTCGGCGCAGCCGGACTGCTGAGCCTGCCTTACTCCGAGGAGTTCGGCGGCGGCGACCAGCCCTACGAGGTCTACCTGCAGGTCCTCGAGGAACTCGGTGCCCGCTGGGCGGCCGTGGCGGTCGCGGTGAGCGTGCACGGACTGTCGTGCTTCGCGCTCGCCACCCACGGCACCGACGAGCAGAAGAACAAGTGGCTGCCGGAGATGCTGGGCGGCAACACCATCGGCGCGTACAGCCTGTCCGAGCCGCAGGCCGGATCCGACGCCGCCGCCCTCGCGTGCCGCGCGAAGCCCGTCGACGGCGGCTACCGCATCACCGGTTCGAAGGCGTGGATCACCAACGGCGGCAAGGCCGACTTCTACACCCTGTTCGCCCGCACGGCCGACACCGGCAGCAAGGGCATCTCGTGCTTCCTCGTGCCCGCCGGCACCGAGGGTCTGTCCTTCGGCAAGCCCGAGGAGAAGATGGGTCTGCACGCCGTCCCCACCACTTCCGCCCACTACGACGACGCCTTCGTCCCGGCCGAGCGCCGGATCGGCGCCGAGGGACAGGGACTGCCGATCGCGTTCAGCGCACTGGATTCCGGACGACTGGGGATCGCCGCCGTCGCGACGGGTCTGGCCCAGGCCGCGCTCGACGAGGCGACGGCCTACGCCAAGGAGCGACAGGCCTTCGGCAAGCGGATCATCGACCACCAGGGCCTCGGGTTCGTCCTCGCCGACATGGCCGCCGCCGTCGACTCGGCCCGCGCCACCTATCTCGACGCCGCCCGGCGCAAGGACGCAGGTCTGCCCTACTCGCGGCAGGCATCGGTGGCCAAGCTCGTCGCGACGGATGCTGCCATGAAGGTCACGACCGACGCTGTGCAGGTCCTCGGTGGATACGGCTACACTCGTGACTTCCCGGTCGAGCGCTTCATGCGCGACGCGAAGATCACCCAGATCTTCGAGGGCACCAATCAGATTCAGCGACTCGTGATCGCGCGGTCCCTCGCGGGGTGAACGATCGCGAGCCGGAAGCGACAGGGGTTCTCGCGGCGAAAGATCGCTAGAGTGCCTTCATGCCGGACGCCCTGGAGCGGCTCACTCCACAGCAACGCCACCTGCTGACGCAGCGGTTCGGCCGCATCGTCGTGGTCTCCGACATGAGTTGGGGGCTGGTGTCGACCACCGTCCTCGAGGTCGACACCGACGACGGGCGTCTGGTCGTGAAGGCGGGCGGAACCCCGGATCGGCACATCGGCCGTGAGATCAGCGCCCACGAACGGTGGACCGCTCCGTGGGTCCGGTGCGGCCGGGCCGCCCGGATGGTGTACGCCGACCGCGCGACGAAGCTCGTCGTGACGGAATATCTTCCGGGCCGGCTGATCCAGGGCACGGCGGCATCGTCCTGCCTGGACGTCTACGAACAGGCCGGCGCGCTGCTCGCGCAGTTCCACCGCCAGGAACGTGTGGTGGACGAGGGATACGAGCGATCGGCGAACACGAAGACGCTGCGGTGGCTCGCGGCGCCGCACCGCATCGGCCCCGATGTCGCCGGCCGGTTGCGCTCGATGGTCGAGGGGTGGCCGACGCCGACGGCCACCCTGGTGCCCACCCACGGCGACTGGCAGAGCCGGAACTGGCTCGCCGACGACGCGGGCACAGTGAAGGTGATCGACTTCGGCCGTGCCGCGATGCGCCCGGCGGGTGAGGACTTCGAGCGGCTCGCGGTGCGCGAGTTCCTCCGGGTCCCCGGGGCCGAGCAGGCCTTCCTGCGCGGTTACGGCGAGGACCCACGCGAGGAGGACGCGTGGTTCCGCCAACGTGTCCGCGCGGCGGTCGCGGTCGCGGTGTGGGCCTTCCATGTGGGCGACGACTGTTACGAGGCCGAGGGGCATCGCATGATCGCCGAGGCTCTTGCTCGCACGTCGACAGTCGCGCGTTAACAACTTCTCGACGGATATTTGTCACATTCGCCGATGTTGCCCGTTACCGGCAGTTTCGCTTGAATCAGTTCTGGACATACGTCCGATTCGTTTTCGACATGGAGGTCACCACATGCTTCTCGGTTCGCTCGACGCCCTCATCAGCAACGTCCTCCACTTCCTGGACTGGCTGATCTGACGAGCATGTGAGAAAGCCCCGAGGGGGTGAGGTCGCGGACCTCACTCCCTCGGGGCTTTCTCGGCGCGTCCGGCTCAGGCGCCGATGGCCTCGCCGAGCACGGGCCACGACTCGTGCAGGGCCTCCTGCCAGTAGCCCCAGGTGTGGGTGCCGTCGGGCCGGACCGAGTAGGTCGCCTCGACACCGGCTGCGTCCAGCGCACCGCGCAGTCGCGTCGTGCAGTCGTTCACACCGGCCTCGATGAGCCCGAGCAGAGCCACATCGGGAAGGACGGCGACACCGTCCTGCTCCCACGCCTTCAGTTCGTACGGACCCGGGACACCGCTGCTCGTGGAGACGTACACGGCCTTGCCGCGCAGCTTGTCCGCGTTGAGCACGACGTCCTGTTCCGTCCAGTGCTCACCGGCGACCGGTCCCCACATGTTCTCGACCTCGCCCCCGCCGAACGCGACGACGATCTCCGCGTAGCGCGAACCGATCTCCGACGCGGTCTCGGCGCATCCGCTGTACGAACCCACCGCCTGGTAGAGATCGGGCGCCTGCTGGGCGAGCGCCAACGCCGACGTCGCCGACATCGACACACCGGCGATCGCGTTGCGGCCGCTCGCGCCGAGCGTCTCGTCGACCACCGACGGGATCTCCTCGGTGAGGAAGGTCGTCCACTTGTTGCGTCCGAGAACGGGATCGTCCTCGAGCCAGTCGGTGTAGTAGCTGAACGCGCCACCGACCGGGGTGACGACGTTGACGTTCTTGTCGCCGAAGAACTCCACGATGTCGGTCTGCTCGCGCCAGGTCGCCCGGTCCAGTCCCCCACCGGCACCGTTGAGCAGGTAGAAGACCGGTCGCGGCGCGCTCGTGTCGGCCGGGCGCAGCACCTGGAGCTCGATGGTGCGTTCCATCGACGGCGAGTACACGAACAGCGACCAGTCGCGGTCGGTGTGCTTCTCGATGCGTTCGACAGTCGCGCTCTGCGAGCGGGTCTCGCCGGTCGCGGCGGCCGGGAGATCCTCGGCGTGGGCGACCGCGGCACCGGGCAGGACCAGCGACGAGACGGCGAGCGCCCCGATCGTCCCCATCAACGCAAACCGTCGTGCGCGCACATTCGTTCCCTTCATCCGCAACAGCCGGGCGTGATGGGCCCGCGCATCTCCCGCGTCGCAGCGTTGCGCGCGGCCAGTTCCTCGTCAGCAGGGTAGTCGACGCGGACCAGTGACAGGCCGTGGGCCGGTGCCACCGCGACGGAGGCCGCACGTTCACGTTCCTCCAGCAGAGCCGTCATCCACTCGACGCTGCGGCGCCCCTCCCCCACGGCCAGCGCCGCGCCGACGAGACTACGCACCATCGACCAGCAGAAGGCGTCGGCACTGACGTAGGCGGTGAGGATGTCGCCCTCGCGGGTCCAGTCGTATCGCTGCAGTTCGCGTACGGTCGTCGCACCCTCCCGCCGCTTGCAGAAGGCAGCGAAGTCGTGCAGGCCGAGCAGCGACTGCGACGCGCGTTGCATCGCATCGAGATCGACGGCCTTGGGCCACGCGACGGTGTCGCGGGCACGCAGCGGCTCGGCGCCGTACGCCGCTGTGGTGAGGCGGTATTCGTAGTGACGCCGGATCGCCGAGAACCGGGCGTCGAAATGTTCGGGGGCGACGGAGATCCCGGTGACCCGCACGTCGCGGGGCAGGAACCGTGCGAGACGGCGGACCCAGCGCGACGGATCGTCGGGCAGCGCCGCGGTGGGGACGTCGACGTGGGCGACCTGCCCGGACGCGTGCACGCCGGCGTCGGTGCGACCGGCGACGGTGAGCAGCACGGGGGTACGGACGATCGCGGAGAGCTTCTCCTCGATCTCCCCGCACACGGTGCGACGTCCGGGTTGCCGTGCCCAGCCGGAGAAGTCGGTGCCGTCGTACGAGATGTCGAGCCGCAGACGGGTTGTCTCGTGAGAAGCCACGAGCCCGCCGCCCTCGGAAGGGACGGCGGGCTCGTGAGCTTCAGCAGATGCCGAAACCAAGTGGACTAGTCCTTCTTGGCCTCGTCCGCCTCGGGTGCGTCGGCAGCCGTGGCGTTGGTGTCCTCGACACCCTCGACGACGGCGTCGGCGTTCGCGACCTCGGCGTCGGTGGCCTCGGCCTCGACGGCCTGGACCGCGTTGTCCTCGGCGGGTGCCTGCGAGGCGGCGACGCGACGAGCGCGGTCGGCCTCGGAGGTGACGGTCTTCTCGCGCACCAGCTCGATGATGGCCATGGGGGCGTTGTCGCCCTTGCGCGGCATCGTCTTGATGATGCGGGTGTAGCCGCCGTTGCGGTCCTCGAAGGAGGGACCGATCTCCGCGAACAGCGAGTGGACGACGTCCTTGTTGCGGATGACCTTCAGCACCTCACGACGCGAGGCCAGCGTGCCGGCCTTGGCGTGCGTGACGAGCTTCTCGGCGTACGGGCGCAGGGCCTTGGCCTTGGCCTCGGTGGTGGTGATGCGGCCGTGCTCGAAGAGCGCGGTGGCCAGGTTGGCCATGAGCGCCTTCTGATGCGAGGCCGATCCGCCGAAGCGGGCGCCCTTCTTGGGCTTGGGCATGATTTTCTCCTAGTAACGGACCGTGAGCTGCTACAGCTGCTCGGTCTCGGCGTAGTCCTCGTTGCCGTCGTTGTCACCGAAGGAGCCGGCCTCGGTATCGCTCCAGGTACCGGTCGCGGCGTCGTAGCCGGCGACGGTGCTGGGGTCGAACGATGCCGGGCTGTCCTTGAGGGACAGGCCGAGCGAGTGCAGCTTGACCTTGACCTCGTCGATGGACTTCTGGCCGAAGTTGCGGATGTCGAGCAGGTCGGACTCCGTCCGTGCCACGAGCTCGCCGACGGTGTGGACACCTTCGCGCTTGAGGCAGTTGTAGGACCGGACCGTGAGGTCGAGGTCCTCGATCGGAAGTCCGAAGGAGGCGATGTGGTCGGCCTCGGCGGGCGAGGGACCGATCTCGATGCCTTCTGCTTCGACGTTCAGCTCACGAGCCAGACCGAAGAGCTCCACGAGGGTCTTGCCCGCCGAGGCGAGCGCGTCCCGCGCGCTGATCGAGTTCTTGGTCTCCACGTCGAGAATGAGCCGATCGAAGTCGGTGCGCTGCTCGACGCGGGTCGCTTCCACCTTGTACGTCACCTTGAGCACCGGCGAGTAGATCGAGTCGACCGGGATACGGCCGATCTCGGCGCCGGACGCCTTGTTCTGCACGGCAGGAACGTAGCCGCGACCGCGCTCGACGACGAGCTCGATCTCCAGCTTGCCCTTGTCGTTCAGGGTGGCGATGTGCAGATCCGGGTTGTGGATGGTGACACCGGCCGGGGGCACGATGTCGCCGGCCGTGACGGTGCCCGGTCCCTGCTTGCGGACGTACATGGTGACCGGCTCGTCCTCTTCGGAGCTCACCACGAGACCCTTGAGGTTCAGGATGATGTCGGTGACATCCTCCTTCACGCCGGGAACGGTGGTGAACTCGTGGAGAACACCGTCGATACGGATGCTGGTGACAGCGGCGCCCGGGATCGACGAGAGCAGGGTGCGACGAAGCGAGTTGCCGAGGGTGTACCCGAAGCCAGGCTCGAGCGGCTCGATGACGAACTTCGAGCGGTTTTCAGCGATGACCTCTTCGGTCAGTGTGGGTCGCTGAGAGATGAGCATCTGTTGCCTCCTTGTGGGCGTCCGCCATATGACGCCCTAGTGGAATGGAGCGGTGTCCTCCCGCCCGGACGGACCGGAGGACACCACGACACCGAGGTGTCTTACTTCGAGTAGTACTCGACGATCAGCTGTTCCTGCAGCGGGATGTCGATCTGCGCGCGCTCGGGGAGCTGGTGGACCAGCACCCGCAGACGCGGGCCGACGACCTGCAGCCAACCCGGGATCGGGCGCTCGCCCTGGGTCTCGCGGGCGACCTGGAAGGGCAGCGTGCTCAGCGACTTCTCGCGGACATCGATGATGTCGTACTGCGAGACGCGGTAGCTGGGGATGTCGACCTTCTTGCCGTTGACCAGGAAGTGGCCGTGGCTCACCAGCTGGCGGGCCTGACGACGCGTGCGGGCGAGGCCGGCACGGTAGACGACGTTGTCCAGGCGCGACTCGAGGATGGTCAGCAGAACCTCACCGGTCTTGCCGGGGCGGCTTGCGGCCTCTTCGTAGTAGCGGCGGAACTGCTTCTCCATGACGCCGTACGAGAAGCGGGCCTTCTGCTTCTCCTGCAGCTGGAGCAGGTACTCGCTCTCCTTGATCCGCGCGCGGCCGTGCTGGCCGGGCGGGTAGGGGCGACGCTCGAAGGCCTGATCGCCTCCGACCAGGTCGACGCGAAGACGACGCGACTTACGGGTAACGGGACCGGTATAACGAGCCATTATTCTTTACCTTCCTTTCCCGTTAGACGCGACGCCGCTTGGGCGGACGGCAACCGTTGTGCGGCTGCGGGGTGACATCGGAGATGGTGCCGACCTCGAGGCCTGCGGCCTGGAGGGAACGGATCGCCGTCTCGCGGCCCGAGCCCGGACCCTTGACGAAGACGTCGACCTTCTTGACACCGTGTTCCTGCGCCTTGCGGGCGGCGTTCTCGGCGGCGAGCTGCGCGGCGAACGGGGTCGACTTGCGCGAACCCTTGAAGCCGACGTGGCCGGAGGACGCCCAGGAGATCACGTTGCCCTGCGGGTCCGTGATGGACACGATGGTGTTGTTGAACGTGCTCTTGATGTGAGCGGCACCGTGCGGAACGTTCTTCTTGTCCCTGCGCCGTGCCTTCTGGGTCTTCTTCGGACCGGTGCTGCGTGACTTGGGAGGCATTACTTCTTCTTTCCTGCGACGGTGCGCTTCGGACCCTTACGGGTGCGGGCGTTGGTCTTGGTGCGCTGTCCACGCACGGGCAGACCACGACGGTGTCGCAGGCCCTGGTAGCAGCCGATCTCGATCTTGCGGCGGATGTCCGCCTGAACCTCGCGACGGAGGTCACCCTCGACCTTGTAGCTCTCCTCGATGTACTCGCGGAGCTTGGCGAGGTCCTCGTCCGTCAGATCCTTGCTGCGCAGGTCCGGGTTGACACCCGTGGCCTCGAGGATCTCCTTGGAGCGGGTACGGCCGATGCCGTAGATGTACGTGAGTGCGATCTCCATCCGCTTTTCGCGGGGAAGATCGACACCTGCGAGACGTGCCATGTGGCATTCCTATTCGGTGTGCGGAGGTCTGCTCCCAGCCCGTCCCCTGCGTCGAAGAACTGTGTGATTCATAAACACAGTGGGGCCCCGGCCTCCGTACCGGGGGTTGATCGCGCAGCTCCTCGACGGATCGAGGATCGTAACCACGCGACTGGTGCTGGAAGGTCTTCGTGCTTGTTGCCAAGCAGATCTTCGAGACGAAGGTGGATCTAGCCCTGACGCTGCTTGTGGCGCAGGTTCTCGCAGATCACCATGACCCGACCGTTACGGCGGATCACCTTGCACTTCTCGCAGATCTTCTTGACGCTAGGCTGAACCTTCACGTAAGTCCGATCTCCTGTATGTGCGCCGCCGGACACGGCAGAGCCGGCCCGGCGACATGATTCTCCCCGACCGTGTGGCCGGGGAAGCTTCGTTACTTGTAGCGGTAGACGATGCGTCCACGCGTGAGGTCGTAGGGAGAAAGCTCCACGACAACGCGGTCCTCGGGAAGGATACGAATGTAGTGCTGACGCATCTTTCCGCTGATGTGGGCGAGAACCTTGTGCCCGTTCTCCAGCTCGATGCGGAACATCGCATTGGGCAGCGGTTCGATTACCCGGCCCTCGACCTCGATTGCCCCGTCTTTCTTAGCCATATCCTCCGCGATCCGTTGTTCGGCGTTGTGGTTGCATCGGCATCCGTTACCGTGACGCTCGGCAACTCCGGGACCGGACACGAACCGAGATTCGAAGGAATTCGACACGGGACCGATCGGAGCGCAGCGCGCACCACCGATCAATGGTACGGGAAGTTGACCGTCCAGGACAAATGAGCTCGGGCACACTCGTGCCCACGACCAGGAGGAGGACCGCACGTGCGGGCGTTGATCCAGCGGGTGACCACGGCGGCAGTGGCGGTGGACGGAGCCGAGGTGGCCCGTATCACGCCGGCCGAAGGTGGTCACGGCCTGCTCGTGCTGGTCGGCGTCACGCACGACGACGACGAGGCCAAGGCCGCGACACTCGCCCGAAAGGTGTGGACGATGCGCATCCTCGAGGACGAGCGCTCCGCCTCCGACGTCGGCGCCCCGATCCTGGTGGTCAGTCAGTTCACGCTCATGGCCGACACGAGGAAGAGCCGGCGTCCGTCGTGGTCGGCCGCCGCTCCCCGCCCGATCGCCGAACCTCTCGTCGATGCGTTCGCGAACGCTCTCCGAGATCTCGGCGCGACGGTGGAGACCGGGAAGTTCGGGGCCCACATGGAGGTGAGCCTCGTCAACGACGGACCGGTCACGCTCCTCGTCGAGGTCTGAACCCACGCGGCGTGACCGCGACCGTCACTCCGGCCGGACGGTGAGAATGCGGGGGCCGTCCTCGGTGACCGCGACCGTGTGCTCCCAGTGCGCGGCCCGGCTGCCGTCGACGGTCACGACCGTCCACTCGTCGTCGAGGACCTCGGTCTCGTAGGTACCGAGGGTGAGCATCGGCTCGACGGCGAGCACCGACCCGACGACGAGCTTCGGGCCCTTGCCCGGCTTGCCCTCGTTGGGGAGGAACGGATCCATGTGCATCTCGCGCCCGATGCCGTGACCGCCGTAGCCGTCGACGATGCCGTACGAGCGGCCGTGCAACTTCTCGGCGGCATGCGTGCCCTGCTCGATCGCGTGCGAGACGTCGGTCAGGCGGTTGCCCGGGAGCATCGCCGCGATACCGGCCTCAAGCGACAGGCGGGTGGCCTCGCTCAGGTCGATGTCGGCCTGCGACAGCTCCCCGATCCCGAAGGTCCACGCCGAGTCGCCGTGCCAGCCGTCGAGGATCGCGCCGCAGTCGATCGAGACGAGGTCGCCCTCGGCGAGCACCACCGACGCCGACGGGATGCCGTGGACGACGACCTCGTTGACCGACGAACAGATCGAACCGGTGAAGCCGTGGTAGCCCAGGAAGGACGGAACGGCCCCCGCATCACGGATGACCGATTCCGCCACCTGGTCGAGTTCCAGGGTGCTCACGCCCGGCTTTGCCGCCTCACGCACTGCGACGAGTGCGGCACCGACCACGGCTCCCGCCGCCGCCATCGCGTCGAGTTCACCCGAGGTGCGGAACGGAACCACTGAGCGCTTGCGCCCGAAACCCATATCGAACTACCCGTCTACTTTCCGAGTGCGGACAGTGCCCGCGAATTGATCTCCTCGACCTCACCGATCGCGTCGACCGTGATGATCGAGTCGGCGTAGTAGTCGAGCAGCGGGGCCGTCTCCTCACGGTAGACCCGGAGACGGTTGCGGATCACGTCTTCGGTGTCGTCGGCGCGACCGCGGGCGAGCATGCGCTCGACCACGACGTCCTCGTCGATGACGAAGGAGAGCACGCCGTCGAGCTCGACGCCGAGATCCTTCAGGATGTTCTCGAGTTCCTTGGCCTGCTCCACGCTGCGCGGGAAGCCGTCGAGGAGGAAGCCGTTGGCGGCGTCGGGCTCGGCCAGACGCTCACGCACCATGTTGTTGGTGATCTCGGCGGGAACGAGCTCCCCCGCGTCGATGTACTTCTTGGCCTCGACTCCGAGCGGGGTGCCCTGCCCGATGTTCGCGCGGAAAAGATCGCCCGTCGAGATGGCGGGGACGCCGAGCTTCTCGGACAGAATCGCGGCCTGTGTGCCCTTGCCGGCACCGGGAGGACCGAGCAGTACAAGTCTCACTTGAGGAACCCTTCGTAGTTGCGCTGCATCAGTTGACTTTCGATCTGCTTGACAGTGTCCAGCGCGACACTGACGAGAATGAGAACCGCGGCGCCACCGAAGATGCTCGAGGCCGTCTGGCTGCCGGACAGGAAGAAGTTCGGCAGCGTCGCGATGAGACCGAGGTAGATCGAGCCCGGAACCGTGATGCGGTTGAGCACGAAACTGAGATATTCGGCGGTCGGGCGACCGGGGCGGATGCCCGGGATGAAGCCGCCGTACTTCTTCATCTCGTCGGCCCGCTCCTCCGGATTGAAGGTGATGGCGACGTAGAAGAAGACGAAGAACACGATCAGCGCGAAGTAGATCGCGATGTAGACCGGGTTGTTCGGATTGACCAGGTACTCGTTGATGATCCGCTGCCACCAACTCGGATCCGGGTTCGTCGTGGCACCGGTGAGCTGCGCAACGAGGTTGGGCAGGTACAGCAGCGACGACGCGAAGATGACGGGGATGATGCCCGCCTGGTTGACCTTCAGCGGCAGGTAGGTCGACGACCCGCCGTACATACGACGGCCGACCATGCGCTTGGCGTACTGCACCGGGATGCGGCGCTGACCCTGCTCGATGAACACGACGCCGGTGATGAGGGCCAGGGCCACGACGCAGACGATCGCGAAGACGAGACCGCCGCGGGATTCGAGGATCATCCGACCCTCGCTCGGCAGCGCGGCCGCGATACCGGAGAAGATCAGCAGCGACATGCCGTTGCCGACACCGCGTTCGGTGATGAGCTCACCGAACCACATGACGACGGCGGCACCGGCGGTCATCACCAGCACGATGACGACCATCCCGAAGATGCTGTCGTCGGCGAGGATCGGCTCCGAACAGCCCTGCAACAGCTGCCCTCGGGCGGCGAGGGCGACGATGCCGGTGGCCTGCAGGACGGCGAGCGCGACGGCGAGATAACGCGTGTACTGCGTCATCTTGGCCTGGCCGGACTGGCCTTCCTTGCGCAGTTCCTCGAAGCGTGGAATGACCACGGTGAGCAGCTGGACGATGATGCTCGCGGTGATGAACGGCATGATGCCGATCGCGAAGACCGACAGCTGCAACAGCGCGCCGCCGGAGAACAGATTGATCAGCGAGTAGATGCCGGCCTGCTCACTGCCGGCGAGCTGATCGACACAGGCCTGGACGTTGCCGTAGTCGACGCCCGGGGACGGCACGGTAGCACCGAGGCGGTACAGCGCCACGAGCCCGAGGGCGATGAGAATCTTCCGCCTCAGGTCCGGTGTCCTGAGGGCCGAGACGAAGGCGGAAAGCAAAGATCCTCCTGGCGGGCCGATCGGGGACGACGGATCGAGAAGGATCCGTCGGACGGTGGACAACTCTGAAACTCTAACAGTGGGCCCCGATGAGAGGGGTAGCCCGGTAGCCTATGTCACCGCTGCGAACGCAGCCTGTGACACCGCTGTGAACGCGCGAACGGCCGCGGTGCAGATATCTGCACCGCGGCCGTTCGACAGCCGTGACTCACACGCGAAAGTACAGGTCAGGCCTGGACGGTCGCGCTGCCACCGGCTGCAGCGATCTTCTCCTGAGCGGAGGCCGAGAACTTGTCGGCGGTGACCTGCACGGCCACCGTCAGCTCGCCCTCGCCGAGGACCTTGACGAGCTGGTTCTTGCGAACCAGACCCTTCGCCACGAGGTCCGCGACACCGATCTGTCCACCCTCGGGGAACACGCGAGCGATGTCCCCGACGTTGACGATCTGGTACTCGGTACGGAATGCGTTCTTGAAGCCCTTGAGCTTCGGCAGACGCATGTGGATGGGCATCTGGCCACCCTCGAAGGCCGGCGACACGTTCTTGCGTGCCTTCGTGCCCTTCGTACCGCGGCCGGCGGTCTTGCCCTTCGAACCCTCACCGCGTCCGACGCGGGTCTTGTCCGTCTTCGCACCCGGAGCCGGGCGCAGGTGATGCAGCTTGATGGTCATTCTCAGACCTCCTCAACAGTGACGAGGTGACGCACCACGTTGATGAGGCCGCGGTTCTGCGCGTTGTCCTCGCGGACGACGGACTGGCGGATCTTCCGCAGACCGAGGGTCCGGAGGCTGTCGCGCTGATTCGACTTGGCCCCGATGGTGCTCTTGATCTGGGTGATCTTCAGCTCTGCCATTACTTCACGCTCCCAGCAGCCTGTGCACGTGCGCGCAGCATGCCGGCGGGGGCAACTTCCTCGAGGGTGAGGCCACGGCGAGCCGCGACTTCCTCGGGACGCTGCAGACCCTTGAGGGCCGCAACCGTCGCGTGCACCACATTGATGGCGTTGTCGGAGCCGAGCGACTTCGACAGGATGTCGTGGACACCCGCGCACTCCAGCACCGCGCGCACAGCGCCACCGGCGATGACACCGGTACCGGGGGAAGCCGGACGCAGCAGGACGACACCGGCTGCAGCCTCTCCCTGGACGGGGTGGGTGATGGTTCCGCCGATGAGCGGGACGCGGAAGAAGTTCTTGCGAGCTTCCTCGACACCCTTCTGGATGGCCGCGGGAACTTCCTTGGCCTTGCCGTAGCCGACGCCGACCAGACCGTTGCCGTCGCCCACGATCACCAGAGCGGTGAAGCTGAAGCGACGACCGCCCTTGACGACCTTCGACACACGGTTGATCGAGACGACACGCTCGATGTAGTTCGACTTCTCGGCAGCGTTGCCGCCGCGCGAGTCGCGGTCGCGGCGGTCGCGACCGCCACGGTTGTCACCGCTGTTGGGGTTCTGTCCGGCGGGGCCGTTGCCGCCGTCACGCCGCTGACGTCCCGGCATCAGGCGTTCCTTCCGTTCGAGAAAATGGTCATCAGAACTTCAACCCGCTTTCGCGAGCCGCGTCCGCGAGGGCCGCGATGCGTCCGCTGTAGGTGTGGCCACCGCGGTCGAAGACCACGGCTTCCACGCCGGCAGCCTTCGCGCGCTCGGCGATCAGCTGACCGACCTTCGCGCCGCGAGCCTTCTTGTCGCCCTCGAGAGCGCGCACATCGGGTTCGATGGACGACGCTGCGGCGAGGGTGGTCCCCGTCAGATCGTCGACCAGCTGCACGTGCAGGTGGCGCGACGACCGGTTGACGACGAGGCGGGGACGCTCGGCGGTGCCGGAGATCTTCTTGCGGAGGCGGAAGTGACGACGCGTCTTCGAAAGGCGACGCGTGGTGGAGGCGTCCTTGCCGCGCGGGATGCGCTTGGCCTTCTGGTTCTCGGTCTGGCTCATGATCACTTACCCGTCTTTCCGACCTTGCGACGGACCTGTTCACCCTCGTAGCGGATGCCCTTGCCCTTGTACGGGTCGGACTTGCGCAGCCGGCGGATGTTGGCCGCGATCTGGCCGACCTTCTGCTTGTCGATGCCCGAGATCGAGAAGCGCGTGGGGTTCTCGACGGCGAACGTGATGCCCTCGGGAGCCTCGATCAGCACGGGGTGGCTGTAGCCGAGCGAGAACTCGAGGTCCTTGCCCTTGAGAGCCACGCGGTAGCCGACGCCGTGGATCTCCATCTTCGTGGTGTAACCCTCGGTCACGCCGACGATGAGGTTCTGCACGAGCGTCCGCGACAGGCCGTGCAGCGCGCGGCTGCGACGCTCGTCGTTCGGGCGCGTGACGTTGATTGCCCCGTCCTCGCCCTTGGCGACGGCGATCGGCTCGGCGATCGTCAGGGACAGGTTGCCCTTGGGACCCTTGACTGCAACATCCTGGCCGTCGATGGTGACCTCGACGCCCGAAGGAACTGCAACGGGGAGTTTTCCGATTCGCGACATTGTGGTGGCCTCCCTTTACCAGACGTAGGCGAGGACTTCCCCGCCCACTCCCTGCTTGGCCGCCTGGCGATCGGTGAGCAGACCGGAGGACGTGGAGATGATCGCCACGCCGAGGCCGCCCAGGACCTTGGGCAGGTTGGTGGATTTCGCGTACACGCGCAGGCCGGGCTTCGACACGCGACGCACGCCGGCAAGGCTGCGCTCACGGGAAGGTCCGTACTTGAGGTCGACGATGAGGGTCTTGCCCACCTCGGCGTCCTCGGTGCGGTAGTCGGAGATGTAGCCCTCGCGCTTGAGGATCTCGGCGATGTTCACCTTGATCTTCGAGGACGGGAGCTTGACCTCGTCGTGGTACGCCGTGTTGGCGTTACGCAGACGCGTCAAGAAGTCTGCGATGGGGTCGGTCATGGTCATGGCTGACCTGTTCACCTTTCTCGATGCGGTTCCCATGCAACGCCGGAACGTGCCGGCCGTGGGCCTACATCGAAACTCGGTTCGATAGCGAGTTCGTCGGCCGGATCGGCGACGAACCCATGACAGCGTGACAGTGGGCGGAGAACATCTCGGTCCTCCGCCCACCGCTCACGTCACCAGGAGCTCTTGTGAACTCCCGGAAGTTCTCCGCGGTGTGCCATCTCGCGAAGGCAGATGCGGCAGAGTCCGAACTTGCGGAAGACCGAGTGCGGGCGCCCGCAGCGCTGGCAGCGGGTGTAGGCGCGCACCGCGAACTTCGGCTTCTTGTTGGCCTTGTTGACCAGTGCCTTCTTAGCCATGGGCTCAGTTCTCCTTGAACGGGAAGCCGAGGTGCTTGAGCAGGGCACGGCCTTCTTCGTTGTTGGTAGCGGTGGTCACGACAGTGATGTCCATGCCGCGCGGGCGATCGATCTTGTCCACGTCGATCTCGTGGAACATCGACTGCTCGTTCAGGCCGAACGTGTAGTTGCCGTTGCCGTCGAACTGGTTGCCGTTGAGGCCGCGGAAGTCCCGGATACGGGGAAGCGCGATGGACACGAGACGGTCCAGGAACTCCCACATGCGGTCGCCGCGCAGCGTGACGCGCGCACCGATCGGCATGCCCTCGCGCAGCTTGAACTGTGCGATGGACTTGCGGGCCTTGCGGATCTCCGGCTTCTGACCGGTGATGAGCGCGAGGTCGTTGACGGCTCCGTTGATGAGCTTCGCGTCGCGGGCGGCGTCGCCGACACCCATGTTGACGACGACCTTCACGACGCCGGGGATCTGCATGACGTTCGCGTAGTCGAACTCCGCGTTCAGCGCGTCCTTGATCTCGGCGCGGTAGCGGGCCTTCAGGCGCGGCTGGGTCTTGTTCTCGGTGGAAGTCATGTCAGAGGTCCTTCCCGTTCTTCCGGGAAATCCGAACGCGCTTGCCGGTTTCCTCATCGGTGCGGTAGCCCACGCGGGTGGGGTTTCCGTCCGAGTCGACGACCGCAACGTTGGAAACGTGGATCGGGGCCTCCTGCGTCACGATGCCGCCGGAGGAGGCGCCACGCTCGTTCGCAGAGACGGCGGTGTGCTTCTTGATACGGTTCACGCCCTCGACGAGGACCTTGTTGGTCGCCGGGTAGGCCGCGATGACCTTGCCCTTGGCGCCCTTGTCCTTGCCCGAGATGACGAGCACGGTGTCACCCTTGTGCACCTTCATCACAGCACCTCCGGAGCGAGCGAGACGATCTTCATGAACCGCTTGTCGCGGAGCTCGCGACCGACGGGTCCGAAGATGCGGGTGCCGCGAGGATCGTTGTCGCCCTTGATGATGACGGCAGCGTTCTCGTCGAACTTGATGTAGGAACCGTCCGGACGGCGGCGCTCCTTGGCGGTGCGCACGATCACGGCCTTGACGACATCGCCACGCTTGACGTTGCCGCCGGGGATCGCGTCCTTGACGGTGGCGACGATGACGTCACCGATTCCGGCGTAGCGACGGGACGAGCCACCGAGAACGCGGATGCAGAGGATCTCCTTGGCACCCGTGTTGTCGGCGACGCGCAGTCGCGACTCCTGCTGGATCACTTACTTCTCCTTGACCTGGATTGGTGTGTACGTCAGATTTCCGACCTGGACGTACGCGGTCGTCGGTCGCCTGCGGCGCACGTGCGAATCACACACGGGTCCCGTAAGCAACCCGTCCAGAGTAGGCCATATACCGTACGCAGGGCAAATTCGCGAATTGTGATGTCACTCCCCACCCCGGAACCGGGCGTGTCGCAGCGACGTCCACCGCTCCCCCGCGCGAGGGCTGTACCTACTACCGGACGCACAGCACCCCACCACCCGCGATGCGGGTGGTGGGGTGCTGCATGTTCTCGGTCCCGTCGAGGACGAGGAGGCCTTACTTGGCCTTCTCGAGCACCTCGACCAGACGCCAGCGCTTCGACGCGGACAGCGGACGGGTCTCCATCAGCTGCACGCGGTCGCCGATGCCGGCCAGACCGTTCTCGTCGTGCGCCTTCACCTTGGTCGTACGGCGGATGATCTTGCCGTACAGCGGGTGCTTCACGCGGTCCTCGAGCTCGACGACGATGGTCTTCTCCATCTTGTCCGAGACGACGTAACCGATGCGGACCTTGCGGCTCGCGCGCTGTTCCTGGTTGCTCACTGCCTTTTCCTCACTCATGCCACGTCACCCGCATTCGGGCCGGTGGCCAGTCCGAGCTCGCGCTCGCGCAGCACCGTGTAGATACGGGCGATCTCGTTGCGCACGACGCGGAGCCGACGGTTGTTGTCCAGCTGGCCGGTGGCCATCTGGAAGCGGAGGTTGAACAGCTCTTCCTTGGCTTCGCGGAGCTTGTCGGTCAGCTCTTCGTCGCTCAGCTCGCGGAGTTCCGCGGCGGGGGTACCGGTAGCCATCAGAACTGCTCCTCCCTCGTCACGATGCGGCACTTGCAGGGGAGCTTGTGCATCGCGCGACGCAGGGCCTCGCGCGCAATCTCCTCGTTGGGGTAGCTCATCTCGAACAGCACGCGACCGGGCTTGACGTTCGCGACCCACCACTCCGGCGAACCCTTACCGGAACCCATGCGGGTCTCGGCAGGCTTCTTGGTGAGGGGGCGATCCGGGAAGATGTTGATCCAGATCTTGCCGCCACGCTTGATGTGCCGGGTCATGGCGATACGAGCGGACTCGATCTGCCGGTTGGTGATGTAGGCCGGCTCGAGAGCCTGGATGCCGTAGTCACCGAAGGCCACCTGGGTTCCGCCCTTGGCGGCACCCGTACGGCTCGGATGGTGCTGCTTGCGGTGTTTGACCCGCCGGGGGATCAACATTGCGTCAGCCCTCCTTGTTCTCGGTCGAGGCAGGGGCGTCGCTCGATGCGGCGCGGCCGGCCTCGGTGCTCGTCGCGGTGGTGCCCGACGCGCCGGAACGACGCGGGCGGCTCGGACGCTCACGACGCGGCCGGTCGGCGGGAGCAGCTGCAGCAGCAGCGAGCTCGCGACGGCCACCGACGATGTCGCCCTTGTAGATCCAGACCTTCACGCCGATGCGGCCGAAGGTGGTCCGTGCCTCGTAGAGGCCGTAGTCGATGTCCGCGCGCAGCGTGTGCAGCGGGACGCGACCTTCGCGGTAGAACTCCGAACGCGACATCTCGGCGCCACCGAGGCGGCCCGAGCACTGCACGCGGATGCCCTTGACGTTCGGCTGACGCATGGCCGACTGGATGGCCTTGCGCATCGCACGACGGAAGGCGACGCGGTTCGAGAGCTGCTCGGCGACGCCCTGCGCCACGAGCTGAGCCTCGGACTCCGAGTTCTTGACCTCGAGGATGTTCAGCTGGACCTGCTTACCGGTCAGCTTCTCGAGCTCGGCGCGGATGCGATCGGCCTCGGCGCCGCGGCGTCCGATGACGATGCCCGGACGAGCGGTGTGGATGTCCACACGCACACGGTCGCGGGTGCGCTCGATCTCGACCTTCGCGATGCCGGCGCGCTCGAGGCCGGAGGCCAGGAACTTGCGGATCGCGACATCTTCCTTGACGTAGTCCGCGTACTGCTTGTCCGCGTACCAACGAGACTTCCAGTCGGTGGTGACGCCCAGACGGAAGCCGTGCGGGTTGATCTTCTGGCCCACTACTGAGCTCCCTTCCGGCGGTTACGAGTCGAGGCCGACCCGACGCTTTCCACGATCACGGTGATGTGGCTCGACCGCTTGCGGATGCGGAACGCACGGCCCTGGGCACGCGGCTGGAACCGCTTCAGGGTCGCACCCTCGTCCACGTACGCAGTCGCGACGACGAGCGTGCTGGGGTCGAGGTTGTAGTTGTTCTGCGCGTTCGCAGCGGCCGACGCGATCACCTTGGCGACCGGCTCGGCCGCGGCCTGCGGCGCGAACTTGAGGATGGCCAGGGCCTCCTCGACGGACTTACCGCGAACGATGTCGACGACGCGGCGCGCCTTCATCGGGGTCACGCGCACGTGGCGCGCAACAGCCCGAGCGCTGTTGGTGGTGGTTTCAGTGCTCATCGACGCTTGCTCTTCCGGTCGTCCTTGATGTGGCCCTTGAACGTACGGGTCGGCGCGAACTCACCGAGCTTGTGACCGACCATGGACTCCGAGACGAACACCGGCACGTGCTTGCGTCCATCGTGGACAGCGAACGTATGACCGATGAAGTCGGGCAGAATCGTGGAACGGCGCGACCAGGTCTTGATGACCTGCTTGGTGCCCTTCTCGTTCTGCGTGTCCACCTTCGCCAGGAGGTGGTCGTCGACGAACGGGCCCTTCTTGAGGCTGCGTGGCATTCTCTAACTCCCTCCTTGACTAGCGCTTCTTGCCGGTACGGCGACGACGGACGATGAGCTTGTCGGACGCCTTGTTCTTGCGGGTGCGGCCCTCGGGCTTGCCCCACGGGCTGACCGGGTGGCGACCACCCGAGGTCTTGCCCTCGCCACCACCGTGCGGGTGGTCGACCGGGTTCATCACGACACCACGGACGGTCGGGCGCTTGCCCTTCCAGCGCATACGGCCGGCCTTGCCCCAGTTGATGTTCGACTGCTCGGCGTTGCCGACCTCGCCGACGGTGGCGCGGCAGCGCACGTCGACGCGGCGGATCTCGCCGGAGGGCATACGCAGCGTGGCGTAGGTGCCTTCCTTACCGAGGAGCTGAATGCTCGCACCGGCGGAGCGGGCCATCTTGGCGCCGCCACCCGGACGCAGCTCGACCGCGTGGATGGTCGTACCCGTCGGGATGTTGCGCAGCGGCAGGTTGTTGCCGGGCTTGATGTCGGCGTTGGGGCCCGACTCGACCGGAGCACCCTGCACGAGGCCCTTGGGGGCGATGATGTAGCGCTTCTCGCCGTCCACGTAGTGGAGCAGCGCGATGCGCGCGGTGCGGTTGGGGTCGTACTCGATGTGAGCGACCTTGGCCGGCACGCCGTCCTTGTCGTTGCGACGGAAATCGATCAGGCGGTAGGCGCGCTTGTGTCCGCCACCCTTGTGACGGGTGGTGATGCGGCCGTGCGCATTACGTCCACCGCGACCGTGCAGCGGGCGCACCAGCGACTTCTCGGGCGTCGACCGAGTGATCTCGGCGAAGTCCGCCACGCTGGCGCCACGACGGCCCGGCGTAGTCGGCTTGTACTTACGGATTGCCATGAGTCTTCTCGTCCTCTATCTCTCGAGAGTTCCGATCGCTAGGCGACCGGGCCTCCGAAGATCTCGATGGGCTTGCTGTCGGCCGTGAGGGTCACGAGCGCGCGCTTGGTGTTCTTGCGCTTGCCGTAACCGAACCGGGTCCGCTTGCGCTTGCCCTGACGGTTGGCGGTGTTGACGCTGCTCACCTTGACGCCGAAGACCTTCTCGACGGCAATCTTGATCTGCGTCTTGTTCGAGTCCGGGTGGACCAGGAAGGTGTAGGTGCCCTCTTCCATCAGCCCGTAAGACTTCTCGGAGACGACGGGAGCCAGCAGGATGTCGCGAGGATCGGCGATCGTGCTCACTTGCTCTCCTCCTTAACTTCCTGGCCGGACTCGGCCGGCCCGTGGATGAACGTGTTGAGCGCCTCGACGCTGAACACGACGTCATCGCTGTAGAGCACGTCGTAGGTGTTCAGCTGATCCGGGGCGAGCGCGTGAACGTTGGGAAGGTTCTGAACCGACTTCCACGCCGCCACGTCTTCACGGCCGACGACGAGCAGGACCTTCTTGCGGTCGCTGATCTCGCCCAGGAACGTGCGAGCACTCTTCGTCGACGGGGTCTGACCCGCGACGAGTTCGGTGATCACGTGGATGCGCTCGTTGCGCGCCCGGTCGGAGAGGGCTCCGCGCAGGGCGGCGGCCTTCATCTTCTTGGGGGTGCGCTGGCTGTAGTCGCGCGGCTGCGGGCCGTGGACGGTGCCACCGCCGGCGAACTGCGGCGCACGGGTCGAGCCCTGACGTGCGCGGCCGGTGCCCTTCTGGCGGTACGGCTTCTTGCCACCGCCGCGGACGTCGCCGCGGGTCTTGGTGGCGTGCGTTCCCTGGCGGGCCGCGGCGAGCTGCGCGGTGACGACCTGGTGCAGCAGCGCGATGTTCGCGGGAGCGTCGAAGATCTCGGCGGGGAGATCGACGGAGCCGGAGGTCTGGCCACCGGGGGCCTTGACGTCCAGGGTCAGCTTGGTTGCGGTCTCGGTGCTGGTCATGCCCGTGCACCACCCTTCACTGCGGTCTTGACGATCACGAGGCCGCCCTTGCGACCCGGGATCGCGCCCTTGATCAGCAGCAGACCGTTCTCGGCGTCCACCTTGTGGACCGAGAGGTTCTGCGTCGTGATGCGGTCGGAGCCCATACGGCCGGACATGCGCGTGCCCTTGAACACGCGGCCCGGGGTGGCGCAACCACCGATGGAGCCCGGACGACGGTGCACGGCCTGCGTACCGTGCGACGCACCCTGGCCGGCGAAGCCGTGACGCTTCATGGTGCCGGCGAAGCCCTTGCCCTTCGAGGTGCCGGTGACGTCGACGTAGGCGCCGTCCTCGAACACCTCTGCGGTGAGTTCCTGGCCGACCTCGTACTCGGAGGCGTCCTCGATCCGGAGCTCGACCAGGTGACGGCGCGGCGTGACGCCGGCCTTCTCGAACTGGCCGCGAACCGGCTTGTTGACCTTGCGCGGCGCGATGGCACCGTAGGCGAGCTGCACGGCGTTGTAGCCGTCGCGCTCCTCGGTGCGGATCTGCGTGACCACGTTCGGTCCGGCCTTGACGACGGTGACCGGGACGACCCGGTTGTTCTCGTCGAAGACCTGGGTCATGCCGAGCTTGGTGCCCAGGATTCCCTTGATCTGGTTAGTCATGTGTTGTCTCCGCTGCGTCTTTCACAAGCTCGCTGTAATCGAATGTCACTGAATGTTGACGTCGACACTCGCCGGGAGATCGATGCGCATGAGCGCGTCGACGGTCTTCGGCGTCGGGTCGAGGATGTCGATGAGCCGCTTGTGCGTCCGCATCTCGAAGTGCTCGCGCGAGTCCTTGTACTTGTGCGGCGAGCGGATGACGCAGTACACGTTCTTTTCAGTGGGCAACGGCACCGGGCCGACCACGCGGGCACCCGTACGGGTCACCGTCTCGACGATCTTGCGCGCAGATGCGTCGATCGCCTCGTGGTCATAGGCCTTGAGCCTGATGCGGATCTTCTGTCCCGCCACGCTTAGTGTCCTTTTCTTGCCGCGTTTCGTGATCCCCGGCGGAGCCGGAAACCACCTCGTCTGCACAGTTCCCCAGGGAACGGCGACCGAGAACAGCACTCGAAACACAGTGCGAGCCGGACGTATCCGATCCGCTTGCCGCTGTTCATCTGTCATTGTTCTCCGGTCCACGCGGTCGGGCGTGTCGGCCCGCCGCTCATTCCCCGGCGTCGATACTCGAAGGCTTCGACACCGCAAGGAACGGAACCGGCTGCGCTCCGCAGGAGCACACAGGGGTACTGCTTCCGTCTTGCATGTGGCCGCGACCAGGCCGTGAGGCTCGATCCGCGACTGTCACGTCTTTCCCGTTCCGAGCCGCGAAACATCCATGGCCCGGTCAAGGCAACCCGACCAGTATGCAGGAGCACGGCCGAGAGTTCAACTCACGACGGTGCGTGATCTGCACCTCGGCGATACGCCGTGCGGTGGGGTCCGCGTGGTCGAGCCTAGCCGATGGGGTTCATCGGCAGGGTCCGAACCGGAGCGGCCGCACCGATCGTATTCGTCGGGTCGGGGCCGGGACCCGGCGGCACCTGCGCCACCTCGGGGACCCGCGCGCCGGCGGCGACGAGTTGCGGCTCGTCACGCCAGACCGGCAGCGCCTCCTGCAGTTCGAGCCCGATGCCGATGAGACGTTCGTCCTGCCACGGCCGCGCGCCGAGCTGCACACCGACCGGCATCCCTGTCACGGCGGAATACCCGGCGGGCAGCGTCACCACGGGGGCACCGGAGTAGTTCGCCCAGCGCACAGGACCCGTCACTCCGGCCGTGACGCTGATGCCGAGGAACTCCTGGCGCCGTGCGCCGTCGACGGAGGCGCCGGGCAGCATGATCGCGTCGAGATCCTGGTCGACGAACATCCGGTTGTAGTCGCTCTGGTAGCGCAGGCGGTCGCGTTCGAAGGTGAGGTAGTCGCCTACCGGCACGGCCAGCGAGGCCACTGCCGTGCCTGCGGCCACCGCGTTCTCGGGACGGTACAGGCCGAGCCGGTCGGTGAACTGCTGGTGGTAGGCGCCCATCTCGACCTGGTCGCCGGTCGCGAGGGATTCGGGCAGCGGCGGCATCGTCACCGGGACGGTGACCGCGCCGAGCGACTCCGCCACCCGCGCCGCGTCGTCGACGACGCGCTGCACGGCCTCGGGAGGTGCGGGATTCGTGTTCACGGGCAGGCCGATGCGCACGCCGGCGAGGGGACTCGCTCCACCGGCCGGCGTCACCGGATAACCACCCTCGGGAACGTCGGGGCCGAGTGCCGTGATCGGGTCGGCCGGGTCCGCGCCCGCGAGCACGGTCATCATCAGGGACGCGTCCGCAACACTGCGGCCCATCGGACCCACGTGGTCGCGGGTCCAGGTCAGCGGGATCATGCCGTGCGAGGTGATGCGCCCGTAGGTCGGCTTGATCGAGGAGACACCGCAGGCGCTCGCCGGGAACCGGACCGAACCGCCGGTGTCGCTGCCGAGCGCGAGGGGCGCGAACCGTGCGGCGAGCACGGCCGCGCTGCCGCCCGACGATCCGCCGGGCGACATCTCGGTGTTCCACGGGTTGCCCACCTGTGGGGTGGCGACACCGATCGCGAACTCGTCGGTGTGCGCGTGCCCCATGAGCACCGCGCCGGCGTCCTCGAGTCGACGCCACACACCCGAGTGGCCGGCCGCGATGTTGCCCTCGAGCACGCGGCTCGACGCCGTGAGCGGTAGTCCGGACACCGCGAAGATGTCCTTGAGCGCGATCGGAAGCCCGCACACGAGCGGTGCCGGGGCCTGATCGCGGCGCGCGCGGGCGAGCCGCTCCCCCGCCGCGTCGGCCGCCGCGTAGGCGACCTCGGGGTAGAGCCGGATCCACGCACCGATCGCTCCGTCGTACGAGCGGGTGCGGTCCAGACAAGCGTCGAGCAGTTCCCGGGGGTGCAGTTCGCCGGCGTGCAGCAGCGCTGCCGCCTCGACCGCACTCATCCTCGCGGGATCGGTGACGGTGACGGTGTCGGGTGGAGGAAGCCTGCGTGGCGGAGCCGCACGACCGCTCCCCGCGGTCGCACCCCACGCGAACAATCCGCCGGCGGCCCCTCCCAGTAACCGTCGGCGTGATACTCCGGTGCTCACCCCGCCAACCAAACCACGAACTGCGTCACGATCCGGGCGAGGCGGGGAATGTGTGCCACATGTCACCCCCGGCCGTGATGCCGTCGAGACCGTGCGGTGATAATGCGAGCCGTCCACCAGAGGAAGGCGCATGCCATGAACTCGTCCGCTTCGTCCGGATCATCACGGTCTCCGAAGATTCGTCGGCGACCGCAGCTCTCGGACGACGTGGCGGCGCACGTGAGAAACCTCATCATGTCCGGCGGTGTGCGACCCGGCGATTTCGTCCGTCTGGACGAGACCGCGGCCGAACTCGGGGTGAGCGTGACCCCGGTGCGCGAGGCTCTGCTCACCCTCCGTGGTGAGGGGCTCGTCGAACTCGTCCCCCATCGCGGGTACGTGGTGTCCCCGCTCGACAGATCGGACATCGACGACATCTTCTGGCTCCAGGGCAGACTCGCCGAGCGGCTCGTGGAGCGCGCCGCGACCCTGATGACGGCCGAGACCCTCGCGGAGCTCGACGAGCTGGCCGCGCGTTTCGCCGAGGCCGTGCGGGCCGGTGACGGCGCGCGCATCGAGGACCTCGAATTCGAGTTCCACCGGACGTTGAACCGGGTGGCGCGTTCGCGCAAGCTCGCGTGGTTCCTCCACAACGCGACCCGGTACACCCCCGTGCACTTCTACTCCGACGATCGCAACTGGGGGACGGCGGCGATCGCCTCGCACGAGCGGTTGCTGCAGGCGCTGCGCACCGGTGACGTCGAGGCCGCCGGACGCGAGACGCGCGAACACTTCACCGACGGGGCCCACCGACTCGTCGAACACCTCGAAGATCTCGGCGTCTGGTCCTGACCGACCGGCGTGAACACCCCGAGGGGAACGGACGTCGGCGCCGACGCGCATGTCCGTCCACCCCTCCCGGGATCGTGCGCACCGGTACGATTCCGACGGTGACGGACCGACCCGTCCCCGACGGGGACCGAGATCTACGGCGGGGTGTGATGTGAGCGATCACGACCAGGCAGTTCTCGTGGAGGACGTCCACAAGTCGTTCGGCGACGTCCACGCACTCGACGGGATCAGCTTCTCTGCACCGCCGGGCCGTGTCCTCGGCATCCTCGGCCCCAACGGCGCCGGCAAGACCACGATGGTCAAGGTGCTGTCGACACTGTTGCGTCCCACCTCGGGTCGCGCCGTGGTCGCCGGGCACGATGTGGTCGCCGACGCCGCAGCGGTCCGGCGGTCGATCATGATGACCGGCCAGTTCGCCGCGCTCGACGACACCCTCACCGGCCGGGAGAACCTGATCCTGTTCGGCCGCCTGATGGGTCTGGACAAGAAGTCGGCCACCCGGCGCGCCGACGATCTGCTCCGGGAGTTCGATCTCGTCGACGCCGGTCGCCGCCCCGTGAAGGGTTATTCCGGCGGTATGCGCCGCCGGGTCGACATCGCGTGCGGCCTCGTGGTCCGTCCCAAGGTGGTCTTCCTCGACGAGCCGACCACCGGTCTCGACCCGCGCAGCCGGCAGGGCGTGTGGTCGCTGGTGGCGGCGCTCAAGGACCAGGGCATCACGGTGCTCCTGACGACGCAGTACCTCGAAGAGGCCGACGTGCTGAGCGACAACATCATCGTCATCGACAAGGGCACCGTGATCGCGGAGGGCACCGCGAACCAGCTGAAGTCCTCCGCGGGTGGCACCCACTGCGAGATCGTTCCGGCCGACCCGCGGGCGATACCCGAGATCCTGCACGCCCTGGACGGTCTGCTCCCCCAGGACGTCCTGGTGGGTACGGTCCCCGACACGGATCGGGTGTCCGTCCCGGCACCGGACGGCGCCGCGACCCTCACCGAGGTGCTGCGGCGCATCGAACCCCTGGGCATCGAACTCGCCGACATCGGTCTGCGACGTCCCTCGCTCGACGACGTCTTCCTCCGCCTCACCGGGCACTCCGCTTCCGACGGCGGCGGTCCGACGGACGGTGGCCCCACGAACGGCGGCCCGACAGCGCCGCCCGAGGCGGAACGAGCGGTGCCTGCGCCGGCAGGTGAGCGGCCGTGACGGCCCGCACCGACGAGACGGTCCGCGGGACGGAAGCCTCCACGGTCTCGTTCACCGACTCCTCGTCCACCCTTCCCGCACGTCGGGGAGGTGTCCACCGCCGGATCACGCCGTCGGGCGTCGAGCAGTGGTGGGTGCTGACGCTCCGGTCGTTGCGCACGATGGCGCGGTACGGCGAGTTGGTCCTCGCGGTCCTGGCACCGTTCGTCTTCGGTCTCGGCTTCTATCTGCCGCTCAAGTTCGTGATGCAGTTGCAGGGCATCGACTACGCGCAGTTCCTGATGCCCATCATCGTGTTGCAGTCGATGGCGTTCACCGCCATCTCCGCGGCGCAGCTGGCAGCACAGGAGGGCACGACCGGTGTGACCTCGCGTCTGCAGACGATGCCCGTCGCCCCGGCGGCGCCCCTGGCGTCACGGATGACGGCGAGCATGGTGCGGTCGGTCATCTCCTTGGCCGCGGCGATCGGATTCGGTTATCTCATCGGTTTCCGTTTCTCCGCCGGGCCCGGGCAGGCAGCGTTGTTCTGCGCGACCGCACTGATCATCAGCCTGTTGTTGTGCCTGGGCGCCGACGCGATCGGATGTCTGTCCCGGAGCCCCGAGGCCACAGCGCAGGCGCTGACCCTGCCGCAGCTGATCCTCGGGATGCTCTCGTGCGGTTTCGTGCCCGAGGAGGGATTCCCCGAGTGGATCAGACCGTTCGTCCGCAACCAGCCGATCTCGCAGTTCTCCTTCGCGATGCGCGACATGGCCCAGGACGGCGTGACCTGGGAGGTCTTCCGGCCGAGCCTGTTCTGGATGATCGGGCTGGCCGTGATCTGCATCCCGGGCGCCGTGTGGGCCGCGACGAGGCGGGAGTGAGTCGATGAGCAAGACCGTCGAGACACAGCGGGCACGGGCCCGATCGCGGGAGCGGGCAGGGACTCCGGGTCGCGCCTTCGCCTATCCCGAACCGGATCGTGTCCGCAGCGAGAGTTCCCTCGGCGCACTGTGGGAGCACAGTCGCCTGCAGTGCGGTCGGCTGCTGCTCAGATGGGCCCGCGATCCGGCCACGATGATCCAGGCGCTCATCTATCCGGCGCTCACCCTGGTGATGTTCCGCATCGTGCTCGGCGACAGCATCACCGCCGCGACCGGCTATTCGTCGATCTTCGGCACCGTGCCCATGATCGTGCTCGTCGGCGCGATGTTCGGCTCGGTCGTCAGCGCGGTGGGGCTGCGCACCGAACGCGATTCCGGCCTGCTGAGCCGGTTCCACACGCTGCCCGTCCACCGCTCGTCCGGTCTGGTGGGACGATTGATGGCGGAGATGGTGCGCGTGTTCGTCACCTCTCTCGTGATCTTCGCCGCCGGTATGGCGTTGGGTTTCCGGTTCACGCAGGGCATCGGCCCCACCCTGCTCAGCCTCGTGGTCCCGCTGATCTTCGGTCTGGGATTCGCGATGATGGTGACGGCTCTGGCGACCCTGCCGGGACGCACACCCCTCGTCGAGACCGTCTCGATCCTGTGCACCCTGCTCATGTTCTTCAACTCGGGGTTCGTGCCGGTCATGGCGTATCCGAGCTGGCTGCAACCCGTGGTGGCGAACCAGCCGATGTCCTGCGCGATCGACACCATGCGCTCGCTCGCGATGGGTGGTCCGATCGCGGAACCGTTCCTGAAGACCGTCCTGTGGTCGGCCGGGATGGTGGCGATCTTCGTGGTCCCCGCCGTCGTCGGATACCGGCGCTCGGCCGAACAGAATTGATCTTCCACTCTCCGGACCACCCCGCGACCTGCTGTTACGCTGTCCCGCGATCCCGACCCGTGTGAACGCCGTACCCAGAGCGTTCGCCGAGGAGTTTCGTATGTTCCGTTTTCGTCGCAGCACACTCGTGTCCGGCGTCGCCGTCCTCGCCGTCTCCGCATCGGCACTCGTCGCGCCGGCGATCTCGGCCGCCGATCCGATCCCGGCCGACCGGCGGGATGCCGATCCGGCGGCCACCGCCCCCGCTCCCGTACCGCTCCCCACCTCGGCGGATGCGCCGGACAGTCGCCTCGCTGCCCTGCTGAGCACGATGGGCCAGGGCATCGACGGTGCGAACGACCTCGGGTGTGTGCCGTCGCCGGAGCATCCACGTCCGGTCGTCCTCGTGCACGGCACCGGGGCGGGCATGTACCCGACATGGACCTATGTCGCGCCCGAACTCGAACGGCTCGGGTACTGCGTCTACGCATTGAACTACGGCGCCGCGCAGGGGTATCTCGATCCCGATCGCACGGTGTGGGGCGTGTCGAACATCGAGAGGTCCGCCGAGGAACTCGGAACGTTCGTCGACGCGGTCCTCGAGCACACCGGCGCCGGGCAGGTCGATCTCGTCGGTCACTCCCAAGGTGGTGTCGTCTCCCGCCAGTACCTGAAGTTCGAGGGCGGCGCGAACCCGGCCGATCCTGCCCTCAACCGCGTCCGGAACCTCGTGATGCTGGGTGCGACCAACCACGGCACCACCTTCAACGGTCTCCAGCAGCTCTACACGGTGCTCGCCGTGCTCGGCCTGACGAACGGCAGCGATGCGGTGGCCGAGTTGTTGTTCCGCGGCACCGATCTCGGTGCCGCCGGCCAGCAGCAGTTGATCGGCTCGCGCATGCTCAGCAATCTGAACAAGGACGGCGACACCCGTCCCGGCGTGACGTACACGTCGATCGCCACGCGCTACGACCAGATCGTCACGCCACCGGAGAGCTCGTTCCTGCGGCCCGGACCGGGCGCCGAGGTCCGCAACGTGTGGGTCCAGGACGGCTGCCCGAGTTCCCCCGCCGACCACTCCACGATCCTCATGCGGCCCGAATCGCTCCACCTGGTGAAGGCCGCCCTCGACCCCGACTACGCGGCCGGAAACTCCGTGCCGTGCCCGGCGCCCGAGGCCGGATAGCGCCGTCGCACCTCGGTCGACCGTCGAACACCGAACGTCGAACACCGAACGCAGAAGGCCCCTACCGCTACGCGAGCGGTAGGGGCCTTCTGCTGTGCTCTGTCGCCGAGCCTGTCAGTCCGAGAGACCGAGGGCCTTCTCGAGGACGGGCCACGAATCCTTGAGGTCGTCCTGCCAGTAACCCCACGAGTGGGTGCCGGAGTCGCGGAAGTTGTAGGTGGCGGGGATGCCCAGCTGGTCGAGGCGGCCACGGAGGTTGTGCGTGCAGTAGTTGGTCGCAGCCTCGATGACACCGCCGACGACGATCTGGTTGGCGAGCACGTCGACCTCACCGTCGATCTGCGGGCCGTTCAGGGTGTCGTGGACACCCGGCAGTCCGGTGCCGTTGGAGATGTACAGATCGAGCCCGCGCAGCTCCTCGGCGTGCACGTAGGGGTCGTTCTCGACCCAGGCCGGATCATCGAGCTCGCCCCACATGTTGCGGGTGTCGCCGCCACCCCAGGTCTCGACGACGAGCTTGACGAACTGCTGACCGATCGGGTCGGAGGTCTGCGCGCATCCGCTGTAGGCCGCGACGCCCTGGTACAGGCCGGGGGCAGCGATGGGCAGCTGCAGGACGGACGTACCCGAGGACGACAGACCGGCGATCGCGTTGACGCCGTTGGTGCCGAGCGCGGCGTCGATCAGCGGCGGGATCTCCTTCGTCAGGAAGGTCTCCCACTTGTTGACGCCGAGCTCCGGGTCCTCGTTCTTCCAGTCGGTGTAGTAGCTCCACTTGCCGCCGACCGGCGAGACGACGTTGACGTTCTTGTCCTTGAAGAACTCGATCGCGTCGGTACGGAAGCGCCAGGTCGCGCTGTCCTCGCCGCCGCCGGCGCCGTTGAGGAGGTACAGCGTCGGGCGCGGTTCGCTCGTGTCGGCCGGACGCCAGACGTCGAGCAGGATCTCCTTGTCCATCGAAGCGGAGTACACGTAGACCAGCAGCTGCTGCTCGCCGTAGTTCTCGATACGAGTGATCTTCGAGCCGTTCTCGCTGGTCACCGACTCGATCGGCTGAAGCGTGTCCGCGACCGGGTCCGCCCCGGCGGTCACGCCGCCGAAGAACAACGGCAGGGCGACGACCGCCGCGGAGACCGCAGCGAACCTCACCTTCCGAGCTCGCGTCCTCGACTGGACAACCTTCATTCCGACAACCTCCTCAGACCCGCTTCCGGGCGTGGGCTACAGACCTCGGGCGGGGCCGAGGCGCGCCGTCCGGCGCAGCACAACGTGTATCGACGAATCGTTCGTGCACATTACCGCGACCGACGGTCTCCTCCACTTTCGGCGACCACCCGTGTGGCGGCGTCGAGCGCCGGCGCGATGATCTCGATGGCGGACGGCTCCATCATCTCGCCGTGCGCACCCGGCACGAACCGGGTCCGGATACGGCCCGACACGAACGGTCGCCACAGATCTGCGGCGTCCGCCTCCGTCGGGTGCTCCTCCGTCGCACTGAAGAACTCCATGTCGCCGGCGAACACCTCAGGGTCGTGACCGTTGATCAGTTCGGGCGAGGTCACGGCCGCGGAGAACAGGCCCTGCACCCGCTCCACGTCGAGGTCGATCAACCCGTCCGGCACGGCCCGGACCAGCGCTTCCGCAGCTTCCTGCGGAAGACCGCCGTCGAGTGCGGTGGTGTCCACAAAGACCCCGAAGGCACGCAGGTTCTCCGCGAGTTCGGTCGCGAACCGGTCGGTGTCGATCCGCGGGATGCTGTCGATGAGGGCGAGGCCCTCGACCTGCAGTCCGCGTGCCTGCAACTCGACCGCGACGGCGTGCGCGAGCACACCGCCGAGCGACCATCCGATGAGGCGGTATCGGCCGCCGGGTGCGGCGGCGACGATCTCGTCCGTGTACCTCCGCGCGAGATCGGCGAGCGAGGACGCGACGAAGCCGGGTTCGCGCAGAGCCGGCGTCTGTACGCCGTACACCGCGCTGCTCGTCGCGAGTCGCGCTGCCAGAGGCGCATACGGCCAGGCCAGTCCGATCATCGGGTGGAAGCAGAAGACCGGTGTCGTCGCATCGCCCGGACGCAGCGTGACGAGCACGTCCGACGCCGCGTTCGCGGTCCCTGCGGAATCGACGTCCGCTCCGTCCACGGCTGCGGCGAGCCGCGACGCGAGCGCCGCGACAGTCGGCGTCTCCAGCAGCCACGGGACGCGGACCTGCAGTCCGGTCTCGTCGCGCAGCCGCGCGACCACCTGGGTGGCCACGAGGGAGTTGCCGCCGAGGTCGAAGAAGTCGTCGTCGAGACCGACCTGCTCGGCGTCGAGGGCGTCGGCGTACACCCGCGCGACGACCTCCTCGAGGTGGGTGCGCGGAGCGCGGTACGGGCGGGTCCGTGTCTCCGGTTCCGGCAACGCCGCGCGGTCGAGCTTGCCGACGTGCGTCAGCGGCACGGCGTCGAGCACGACGATGTCGTCGGGAACCATGTGCTGCGGCAACGCTCGGGCAGCCGCGCGGAGCAGATCGTCCGTGTCGACGACGTGGCCGGCCGTCGCGGTCACGTACGAGACGAGCCGGACACTGCCGGTGTCGTACCGGCGGGCGACGGTGACGGCGAAGTCCACGCTCGGATCGTGTCGCAGGACGGCGTCGATCTCGTCGAGTTCGATGCGGAAGCCGCGCACCTTCACCTGGAAGTCCGACCGACCCACGTAGGCGATCTTCCCGTCGTCGGTCCACCGGACCACGTCGCCGGTGCGGTAGAGGCGTCCACCGGATCCGAACGGATCGGCGACGAAGCGCTCCGCCGTGAGACCGGGCCTGCGGTGGTATCCGCGTGCGATCTGCACTCCCGACATGTACAGCTCGCCGGGCACACCGACCGGCACCGGCCGCAGGCGCCTGTCGAGCACGAGCGCGCGGACACCTCGGATCGGTCCTCCGATCGTGATCGGGTCCCCGGGCGCCAACGGTTCGCTGATCGTGGTCACGATCGTGGTCTCCGTCGGACCGTAGACGTTGTGGAACGCCCGTCCGGGCGCCCAGCGCGCGACCAGTTCCGGCGGCACGGCCTCGCCGCCGGCGGCGAGCACCCGGAGCCCGTCGAGTCCCTCCGGATCGAGGGTGGCGACCGCCGCGGAGGTGATGAACGCGTGCGTCACGCGCTCGGAGCGGATCAGCTCGGCGAGTTCGCTGCCTCCGTAGATACCCGGGGACGCGACGACGAGGGTGCCGCCTCCGCCCACGGCGAGGAGCAGTTCGAGCATGGAGGCGTCGAAACTCGGCGACGCGAAGTGCAGCGCCCGGGTGTCGGCATCCAGTCCATAGTGTTCACGCTGCGCCGCAGTGAAATTCGCCAATCCGGAGTTCGACACCACGACGCCCTTCGGAAGGCCCGTGGACCCCGAGGTGTAGATGACGTAGGCGGTGTTGTCCGCTCGGACCGGACGGACCCTCTCGTGCGCGGCGAACGGTTCGTCGGACAGGGCCTCCAGCTCGGTGAGCGTCGCGGGGTCGGTCAGGTCGACCCACTGCACGTCGCCGGGCAGCCGCTCCCGCTCGGCCGAGACGGTGAGGCCGAGGACGGCCCCCGAGTCGGAAAGCATGTGGGCGACACGGTCGGCCGGATAGTTCGGATCGACCGGCACGTAGGCGGCTCCGGCGCGGGCGACCGCCCACACGGCGGTGATCGAGTCGAACGACCGCGTCAGTCCGAGCGCGACCACATCCTCCGTCCCGATGCCCCGGCCGACGAGCAGCCTCGCCAGTCGCGACGACCGGGCGTCGAGTTCGGCGTAGGTCAGCGAGCGTCCGTCGTGGACGACCGCGACGCCGTCGGGGTTGCGGACGGCGGTCTCCGCGAGCAGATCACCGAGCGGCACCGCGGGCAGTGCGGGTCCGCCCCACCGGTCGGCGAGGTCCTCGATCTCGGCCGCGTCGAGATACGGCAGCGAGTCCACCGAGGCGTCGGGATCGGCGACGAGCGCATCGAGGATACGGACGTACCTGGCGGCCAGCGTCGCCACGTCCTCCGCGGCCAGGATGTCGCTGCGGTACTTGAACGCGAGCGTCAACGCCTCCTCGGAGGTGACGACGGCCGTGAGCGGATAGTGCGTCGCGTCCCGGGCGTTGACACCGGCGACGACGAGTCCGTCGATCGATCCCGCGGCTTCGATTCCGCTGCGGTCGACCGGATAGGACTCGTACACGAGCAGCGTGTCGAACAACGCTCCCGTACCGGCACGCTGCTGGATCTCGGCGAGCCCGACGTGATGGTGATCGAGCAGTTCGGCCTGCTCGCCCTGGATGCGGCGGAGCAGATCGTGCCCGGTCTCGCCGGCGCCGAGGCGCACCCGCACCGGGAGGGTGTTGATGAACAGTCCCACCATCGCCTCGACGCCGGGAAGGTCCGCGGGCCGGCCCGACACGGTGGTGCCGAACACGACGTCGTCGCGGTCGGTCGTGCGGGCCAGGAGGACGGCCCAGGCGCCCTGCAGCACGGTGTTGACCGTGACGCCGAGCCGCGTGGCCGTGGCCGCGAGGAGATCGGACCGTTCACGACCGAGGTCGATCCGGTGCTCGTCCGGGGTACCGCCCGTGCCGTCGGTGTTGCCCCCGGCCAGCAGGGTGGGCTCCTCGATCCCGTCGAGCGAGCGCATCCACGCGTCGACAGAGGCCTCGTGGTCGCGACGCGCGAGCCACTCGAGATACGCCCGGTAGGACGGTGCCCGGCCGAGGACGCCCGCATCACCGCGGGTCGCGTAGAGCACCAGCAGGTCCTTCATCAACAGCGGCATCGACCAGCCGTCGAGCAGGATGTGGTGACTCGTGACGGCGAGGGTCCAACTGTCGTCACCCGTGCGGACGAGGACGAAGCGGATCAGCGGCGGCTCGGCCATGTCGAACGCGACGGCCTGTTCCGCTCGCAGCACATCGGCGAGTACTGCGGAGTCCTCGCCCCGGATGTCGACCTCGCGCCACGGCAGGGTGACCTCGTCGACGACGACCTGGACGGGGATGCCCGATTCGCTCGCGACGAATGCCGTGCGGAGGTTCGGGTAGCGCCCCAGCAGCGCCTCAGCCGCCGTGCGCAGCCGCTGCGCGTCGACCACTCCTGCGAGGTGCACGAGCACCTGCGTGCTGTAGGCATCGGAGTGCCCCTCCGCCAGGAGTGCGTGGTAGAGCAGGCCGGCCTGGAGCGGAGCGAGCGGCCAGGCGTCCGCCGCGCCGCGGTACCGCGACTCCCACAGGTCGATGTCGCGTTGGGTGACGTCGACCAGCGACAGGTCGGACGGGGTCCGTCCCCCGGCCTCCGGGCGCGTGGCGTGCGCCGCGAGGGCTTCGAGTGCACGCACCCAGCGCTGTGCGAGGTCCTCGACGTCGGCGCGGTCGAGCAGACCGGACGCGTAGCCGAAGTTCGCTCCGAGTTCGCCTCCGAGGACGACGGCGTTGATGTCGACGGCGGCGAGGGCCGGGGCGTCGGGATCATCGGTTCCGGACAGGTCCCCGAGGTCGCCGGCGGGCAGCCACCCGAGTTCCGGCCCCCGGTCGGTCGAGACCTCACCGGCGTCGAGCCGGCCGAGATAGTTGAAGCTGATCTGCCCGGCGGGCGTCGCGGCGAGACGAGCGGACGTCTCGGGGTTGCAGTACCGGAGCAGGCCGTAGCCGATGCCCTTGTCGGGGACGCGGCGGAGATCCTCCTTGACCGCCTTCAGTGCCGCACCCGCGCTCGCACCACCGGCCGCGGCGTCGTCGAGGTCGACGTCGGTCAGGTCGAGCCGCACGGGGAACATCGTCGTGAACCAGCCGACGGTGCGCGAGAGGTCCGAGCCCGGTACGACGTCCTCCTCGCGGCCGTGGCCCTCGAGACGGATCAGTGCCGATCGCACGTCCGTACCCCGCGCCCGCCGCCACTCGGCCAGGGCCAGTGCGAGACCCGTGAGCAGCACGTCGTTGACCGAGCCGTGGTAGAGCTCGGGAAGGGTGGTCAGCAACGTCTCGGTGGTCGCCGCGTCGACCCGGACCGGCACCTTCACGACCGTCGACGCCAGGTCGACCGACGGGTCGAACGGGCGGTCGCCGAGCAGCGGGTCGGGTCCGTCGAGAACGGATGTCCACAACGGCAGTTCCGTCACGCGTCCGGCGGCACCGTCGACGAGGGCGTGCGCCCAGGTGCGGAACGACGTGCCGACGGGCTGGAGGGCGGGCTGCTGCCCGTGATCGATCTGGGCCCACGCGGTGACGAAGTCGGGCACCAGGATCCGCCACGACACCCCGTCGACGACGAGGTGGTGCGCCACCACGATCAGCCGTCCGGTCCGTGTCGCCCCGGCAGCGGGGTCGAGCCAGACGAACTGCGTGACGATGCCCTGCGACGGAGCGAGACGCCCCTCGGCGGCGTCGAGTTCGCGCGCGGCGATCTCGACCCACTGGTCGTCGCCGGCATCCGCGGGAACCTCGACGCGCGTCACGAGCGCATCGACGTCGACACTTCCCGGCACGGAGGTCGACAGCACCCACTCACCGGAACCGTTGTTCCGCAAGCACGCCCGGAGCATGTCGTGCCGGTCCACCACGGCGGCGATCGTCGCCACCACGTCGCTGCGTCCGATACCGGCGGGCAGTTCGAGTGCGATGGTCTGCGTGTAGCGATCGAAACCGCCGCCACGCTCGACCATGTACCGCACGATCGGGGTGAGCGGGATCTCGCCGACGCCGCCGCCCTCGAGTTCGCGCAGCACCGGTTCGGATCCCGTTCCGGCGCGCGCCACTTCGGCGAGACCGGCCACCGTGCGCTGCTCGAACACCTCGCGCGGGGTGAACACGACACCCCGCGCCTTCGCGCGGGACACCAGCTGGATCGACACGATGCTGTCGCCACCGAGGGCGAAGAACGAGTCGTCGATCCCGACCCGTTCGAGACCGAGCACGTCGGCGAAGACCTCGGCGATGGTCTCCTCCGTGGGTGTTCGCGGCGCTCGGAACTCGCGGTCGCTGGTGAACACCGGCGCGGGCAGCGACCTGCGGTCGAGCTTGCCGTTCGGGGTCAGCGGCAACTCGTCGAGCACGAGCACCGCATCGGGAACCATGTAACCGGTGAGGAATTCACCCACCCGTTCGAGCACCTCGGACGGGGCGACCGTGTGCCCGGCCCGCGGCACGACGTAACCGACGAGCTTGTCCCCCGTGTGCTCGTCCGACCACACGGACGCGACGGCGTGCGCGACACCCTCCACACCGGTCAGTGCCGCCTCGATCTCGCCGAGTTCGATGCGGAAGCCGCGCAGCTGCACCTGCAGGTCGCTGCGACCGGCGTATTCGAGCTGCCCGTGCGCGTTCCATCGGGCGACGTCACCGGTGCGGTACATGCGCGAGCCCGGCGCACCGTAGGGATCGGCGACGAACCGCCCGGAGGTCAGCTCGGCACGACCGAGATAGCCGCGTGCGAGCTGGCCACCGCGGACGTAGATCTCGCCGGGCACGCCCACCGGGACGGGCTGCAGACGGGCGTCGAGCACGTAGATGCCGAGGCCGGGGATCGCGCGACCGACGGCGCTCGCCTGGTTGTCGACGTCTGCAGCGGACAGTTCGAGATGCGAGACGTGCACGGTGGTCTCGGTGATGCCGTACATGTTGACCAGGCGCGGCGCTTGCCCTGAATCCCCGTGCCGCTGATACCAACCGGCCAGACGACGCAGATCCAGTGCCTCGCCACCGAACACGACGTACCGCAGCGAGAGCGGTTGCACGTCCGGATCCTGCTCGGCCACGACGGCGTCCGCCTCGGCGAGCTGGTAGAAGGCCGACGGGGTCTGGTTGAGCACCGTGACCTTCTCGCGCCGCAGGAGGGCGTGGAAGTCCTCCGGGGAGCGGGAGGTGTGGTAGTCGACGACCACGAGGCGACCGCCGTGGAGCAGCGGGCCCCACAGTTCCCACACGGAGAAGTCGAAGGCGTACGAGTGGAACAGGGTCCACACGTCGTCGGCGTCGAATCCGAATGCGGGCGCGGTGTTCTCGAAGAGTTCGAGCACCGTGCGGTGCGGGATCTGCACGCCTTTGGGCCGGCCCGTGGAGCCGGAGGTGTAGATGACGTAGGCGAGGTGGTCGCTGCGCAGCGGCATCGCACGCTCGTCGTCGGAAAGCGGATCGGCCGATCGCGTCGACAGGTCGAGCCGTTCGAGGTCGATCACCGGGACGTCGGTGGCGGGCAGCACGTCCGGCTCCCCCGCCACGAGCACGCACACCGGCGCCGCGTCCTCGAGCATGAAGGTCAGACGCTCGGCCGGGTAGGTGAGGTCGATCGGCAGATAGCCACCGCCGGCCTGTTGCACCGCGAGCAGCGCGACGACGAGTTCCTCCGTGCGCGGCAACGCGACTCCGACGAGGGCGTCGGGACGGACACCGCGGTCGACGAGTTCGCGCGCGAGGCGGTTGACCCGCGCGGACAGTTCGGCGTAGGTGAGCTGCCGGTCGCCGAAGGTCACGGCGACCGAATCCGGGTGCGCCTCGGCGGCCTCGCGGAAGCGGTCCACGAGCGTGACGTCGGGGACTCGGGTACCGGGCTCGTTCCACGCCTCGAGCACCTCGGTGCGTTCGGCCGGGTCGAGCAGCGGGACGTCGCCGATCACGGACTCGGGATCGGTCGCCACCGCGGCGAGCATGCGACCGAGACGGTCGCCGAAGCTGCGTATCGTCGCCTCGTCGAACAGGTCGACGGCGTAGGTCAGCACGACGTCGAGGCCGCCGGGAGCGCCGTCCGCGTCGAACCGCTCGACGACGGTGACCTGCAGGTCGAACTTGGCGTGGGCGACCGGGACGTCGAAACCTTCGACGGCCAGGCCCGGCAGTTCGAAGCGGGACTGCCCGAGATTCTGGAAGGTCAGAGCGATCTGGAACAACGGGTGGCGCGCCTGCGACCGTTCCGGGTCGAGGACCTCCACGAGCCGTTCGAACGGCAGGTCGGCGTGCCCGAACGCCCCGAGGTCGCTCTCGCGCACCCGTCCGAGGAGGTCGGCGAAGGTGTCGGAGGGGCGCACCTCGCTGCGCAGCACGAGCGTGTTGACGAACATGCCGATCATGTCGTCGAGCAGCTGCTCACCGCGTCCGGCGATGGGGGCGCCGATCACGATGTCCTCGGTGCCCGACAGCCGCGCGAGGACGGCCGCCAGGGCGCTGTGGAAGACCATGAACAGCGACGCGCCGCGCTCGCGCGCGAGACGATCGAGTGCCGCGTGCGTCCGCGCGTCGATCTCCACGGCGGTGTTCGCACCCCTGCCCGAGGCGACCGCGGGCCGCGGACGGTCGGCGGGCAGGTCGATCTGCTCCGGGATGCCCTTCAGGGCGTGACGCCAGTAGGCGAGCTGGCGGGCGATGGGGGACTCCGGGTCGTCCTCGGAGCCGAGCACCTCCCGCTGCCACAGGGTGTAGTCGGCGTACTGGACGGGAAGCGGCGCCCAGTTCGGCTGCAGCCCTTCGGTTCTGGCGCTGTATGCGACCATGACGTCGCGGGCGAGCGGGCCCATCGAGAAACCGTCACCGCTGATGTGGTGGAGCACCACGACGAGCACGTGGTCGTCGTCGGCGAGACGCAGCAGCCGGATCCGCAGCGGGACCTCCGCCGTGACGTCGAAACCGGCATCGAGGATCGCGGCGACCTCGTCCAGGATGTCGGCAGGATCGACCTCGGACGGTTCGATGTCGGGAACGACGGACGCCGCCGGGAGGACGACCTGGTGGGCGATGCCGTCGGTCTCCGGGTAGACGGTCCGCAGGGACTCGTGCCGCAGCACCACGTCGCCGACGGCACCGCGCAGGGCGTCGAGATCCAGCGATCCGCGCAGCCGGATCACGAGCGGCAGGTTGTTCACCGCCGAATCCGGTTCGAACCGGTTGAGGAACCACATCCGCTGCTGCGCCAGCGAGAGCGGCACGTGGTCGGGCCGGGTGCGTGCCGTGAGCGGGACGGCTGCGGCACCGGCCGTCGACGACTCGATGTGGGCGGCGAGGGATTCGACGACGGGGTGTTCGAAGAGCGACCGCACCGCGACGCGCATGCCGAGTGCGGCCCCGAGTCGCGCAGCGACCTGCGTGGCGACGAGCGAGTTGCCGCCGAGGTCGAAGAAGTGGTCGTCGCGTCCGACCCGGTCGACGCCGAGGACGTCGGCGTAGACGTTCGCGACGATCTCCTCGATCGGGGTGCGGGGAGCGCGGAATTCGCGGACCTCGAAGACGGGTTCCGGTAGGGCCTTGCGATCGAGCTTACCGCTGGTGTTGAGCGGGAACGCGTCGAGCACGACGACCGCCGACGGCACCATGTACGACGGCAGGACGCTGCGCACCGCGTCGAGCAGCACCGCCTTGTCGACGGTGTGCTCGGGTGCCGGCACGACGTAGGCGACCAGCTGCTCACCGGTCGGTGTCGGCACGACGAGCGCGACGGCCTGGCTCACCTCGGCGCAGCCGAGCAGCGCCGTCTCGATCTCGCCGAGTTCGATGCGCTGACCGCGGAACTTGACCTGGAAGTCGGTGCGTCCGAGATAGTCCAGGACGAGGGCACCGTCGGCGGTGCGGCGCCACCGCACGAGGTCGCCGGTGCGGTACATCCTGCTTCCCCGCACCCCGAGGGGGCTCGCGACGAACCGGTCGGACGTGAGGTCGGGGCGCTTCTCGTAGCCGCGCGCGAGTTGCACGCCGCCGAGATACAGCTCGCCCGGCGTTCCCACGGGGGTGGGACGCAGACGCGAATCCAGCACGTACACCTGCACGTTCGCTTCGGGAACACCGATCGGCACGGAATGGTCGCCGTCCTCGGCGGGCCAGTAGGTCGCCGAGACCGCGGCCTCGGTGGGGCCGTAGAGGTTGTGGACCGCCGCGTCACCGAGACGCCGGAAGGCCGTCACGGTCTCCGGCGGCAGGGCCTCGCCGATGACGAAGACGTGGCGCAGGCCGGCGCAGCTGCCCGCCGGGGCGTGGGCGGCGAAGACGGTGAGCATGGACGGGACGAAGTCCGTGAGCGTGACGCCGTACCGGACGATCGCGTCGGCCACGTAGGCCGGGTCGCGGTGACCGTCGTGGGTCGCGACGACGAGCGTTCCGCCGGTGCACAGCGGCAGGAAGTAGCCCCACAGCGACACGTCGAAGGTCGTGGCGGTCTTCTGCAGGTACACGTCGTCGGCCGAGATGTCGTACTCCGCGGCCATCCACTCGAGCTGGTTGACGATCGCCTCGTGCGGGACGGACACACCCTTCGGACGTCCGGTGGATCCGGACGTGAAGATCACGTAGGCCGGCGAGGCCGGCCGGACGGCGCCCCGCAGTTCGTCCTCGCGCACCGGCTCTGTTGACAGTTCGGGCAGATCAGGGTCGTCGACGAGGATCACCTCGACGCCGGCGGGAAGGTCGTCGGCGTCGGCGGTAACAAGGTCGCCGACGTCGGCGGTAACAAGGTCGCCGGCGTCGGCGGTGGTGCTCAGTACGCACACCGGTCGTGCGGTGTCGAGGATATGACCGATCCGGTCGGCCGGGTGGTCGGGGTCGAGCGGCACGTAGGCGCCACCCGCCGTGACGACGGCGTACATGGCGACGACCAGGTCGATCGAACGCCGGATGCCCAGTGCGACGAGCGATTCGGGTCCGACACCCCCCGAGATCAGGTGACGGGCGAGTCGGTTGACCAGCGCATCGAACTCCGCGTAGGTGAGCGCGTCGTCGCCGAAGACGACCGCGGTGGCGTCCGGGGTCGAGGCGACCTGCGCACGGTAGCGCGAGAGCAGGGTCTGCGCGGCCACCGGACGTTCGGTGGCGTTCACCTCGACGGTGAGCGTCTGCCGCTCCGGCGCGGCCAGCAGGTCGACGTCACCGACAACCGTGTCGACGTCGCCGGTGAGCGCTTCGAGAACCGTCACGAGGCGGACGGCGAGCGACCGCACCGTCGCCTCGTCGAAAAGGTCCGTGGCGTACGTGAACTGGGCGCCCATACCGGCCGGCCGTCCCTCGACCTCCCGCGGTCCGACGGTGAGCTGCAGGTCGAACTTGGCGATGCTGCCACCGAGATCCACCGGCTCGACGTCCAGTCCGGGCAGGGCGAGTTCGGGTTGTTCCATGTTCTGGAAGAACAGGGCCACCTGGAAGAGCGGATGGTGACCGGCGGAACGAACGGGGTCGAGGACCTCCACGAGCCGCTCGAACGGCAGGTCGGCGTGGGCGAACGCGTCGATGTCCGAGGCGCGGACCTCGCGCAGGACGTCGGCGAACGTCCGATCGGGCGTGACGGTGGTCCGCAGCACGAGCGTGTTGACGAACATGCCGATCAGATCGTCGAGCGCCTGCTCGCCGCGGCCCGCGACCGGGGTGCCGATCGCGATGTCGCTCGCACCCGAGATCCGGGACAGCAGAACGGCGAAGGCGGCGTGGACGACCATGAACGGCGAACATCCTGCCGCCCGGCCGAGTTCGACGACGGCCTCGTGCAGGGCCGGGTCGATCTCGAACTCGACGGTGGCACCGCGACCCGACGCCTCGACCGGACGGGGCCGGTCGGTGGGCAGTTCGAGACGATCCGGCAGATCGGCGAGAACTGAAGTCCAGTAGGCGATCTCCTTCGAGATCGTCGACTCCGGATCGTCCTCGTCGCCGAGGACCGCGCGCTGCCACAGGGTGTAGTCCGCGTACTGCACGGCCAGCGGTTCCCAACCGGGCGCCGTGCCCGACGTGCGGGCGAAGTAGGCGGTGACGAGATCGCGCACGAACGGCTCGATGGACGTGCCGTCGGCGGCGATGTGGTGGACGACGATGATCAGGACGTGCTCGTCCTGCGCCGTGGTGACGCCGGCGGCGTCGCGCGAGATGCGGAGCAGTTCGAGGCGCAGCGGGACCTCGGCGGTGACGTCGAAGCCGGTCGTCACCGCGCGCACCACCCGGCCGTGCACCTCGGCCTCCGTGACGTCCTCGGCCCGCAGCGTCGGTGTCGCTTCAGAGGCGGGCAGGATCAGCTGACTGCCCACCCCGTCGTGGTCCGGATAGACGGTGCGGAGCGTCTCGTGACGTTCGACGAGGTCGGCGACCGCGGCGCCGAGCGCTTCGGTGTCGAGTGTCCCGCGCAGACGCAGTGCGACGGGGATGTTGTTCGCGGCCGAGGCGGTGTCGAATCTGCTCAGGAACCACATGCGCTGCTGCGCGAGCGAGAGGGGGATCGTCTCGGGGCGCGGACCGGCCACGAGGGGGATCCGGTCGTCACCGGTGAGGGGTTCGACCAGGGCCGCGAGCTGCGCAACCGTCGAACCCTCGAAGAGCAGGCGTGCAGGCACCCGCACGCCGAGGCGCTCGCTCAACCGCGCCGCCACCCGCGTGGCGACCAGCGAGTTGCCGCCGAGATCGAAGAAGTCGTCGTCGAGACCGACCCGCGTGGAGTCGAGTCCCAGCACGTCGGCGAACACTGCGGCGATCGCGAGCTCGGTGCCGGTCTCCGGGGCCCGGAACTCGGTGACGATCGGTCCCGGATCGGGCAGCGCGTCGCGGTCGAGCTTGCCGGTGGGCGAGAGGGGGATCTCGTCGATCGGCACGATCGCCGAGGGCACCATGTGGGCCGGGAGGCGCTCCGCAGCGAGGGCCGACAGTTCCTGCGGGTCGACCGTCGCGCCGGGCGCGGCGTGCACGTACGCGACCAGCTGGGTCTGCCCGGACGGGCCCGTCCGCGCGAGCGTCGCCGCGAAGTCCACTGCTGGCGCGGACGCCAGCACGGCGTCGATCTCGCCGAGTTCGATGCGGAAGCCGCGGACCTTGACCTGGAAGTCGTTCCGGCCGATGTAGACGATGGGTGATGCGGCGTCGCGGGGTCCGCGGACGAGGTCGCCGGAACGGTACATGCGCGCGCCGCCGGGGGCCGCGACGAACCGGGCGGCGGTCAGCTCCGGTCGTCGGTGGTATCCGCGGGCCACGCCCGGGCCCGACAGGTAGAGCTCGCCCGTCACTCCGGCCGGAACGGCGTGCAGTCGCGTGTCCAGCACGTGCGCGGTGGTGTTCCTGATGGGCGCACCGATCGTGATCTGGTCATCCGGAGCCAGCGGGTCCGAGATGTTCGTCATGATGGTCGTCTCGGTCGGACCGTAGCCGTTGAAGAATCGTCGGCCCGGAGCCCACCGCTCCACCAGATCCGGAGGGCACGCTTCACCGCCGACAACGATGCAGTCGAGCACCTCCAGGCCCGTCGGGTCGACCGAGGCCAGCGCGGCCGGCGTGACGAAGGCGTGCGTGACGCCCTGTCGCACAACGAGTTCAGCGAACTCCTCGCCGCCGTACACGGAGGTCGGGGCGATCACCATCGTCGACGAGGCGCCGATCGCCAGCAGCAGTTCGAGGATCGAGGCGTCGAAGCTCGGGGACGCGAAGTGCAGCGTGCGCGAGTCGGAGGTCAGGGCGTACCGCTCCACCTGCTCGGTGCAGAAGTTCCCCAGACCCGAATGGGTCACGACGACGCCCTTCGGCCGTCCCGTCGACCCCGAGGTGTAGATGATGTATGCCGTGTTCTCGACCCGCAGCGTCCGTACCCGTTCGTCGAACGAGACGGGCTCGGACGGAAGAGCCGCGAGTTGCTGCGCGATCGCGGGGTCGTCGAGTGCGATCCATCGGGTCGTGGAGGGCAGGGCGGGTTCGTTCTCGGCGAGGGTCAGGCCGAGTGCCGCGCCGGAGTCGACCGTCATGTGCTCGACGCGGTCGGCGGGATAGTTCGGGTCGACGGGCACGAAGGCGGCACCGGTCTTCGCGACCGCCCAGGTAGCGAGCACCGAGTCGATCGACCGGGCGATCGCGAGCGCGACGACGTCCTCGGGACCGACACCGAGGCCGATGAGATACCGCGCGAGACGCGACGACGCCTCGTCGAGCTCGGCGTAGGTGAGCGAACGGTCGTCCTCGACCACTGCGGTCGCGGAGGGGTCGCGTTCGACGGCAGCGGTGATCAGCTGGGGAAGCAGCGCGGCCCTGGCTCCGCGACGCTCGGGACGCCTGCGTGGCCGCCGCCGCTCGGTTGCCGCAGGGCGGGCATCGCCGGAGGCTTCGATACGAGCACCGCCGGTGGCTCCACCGTTCCCCTCGGCCCCCTGCTCGCCGACCTTACGCAAGGCTTCACTCACCACTGGTCCCGATCCCTCGTACGTCCCGTTCCGGCCGCGGCCACCCGGTTGTTACCGGGCAGTCATGTGCCCATTAGAGCATCGGCGGCCGGAGAGCCATGTTACGGCCGTGGGCGCGCACGTCACGGTGGGACGACCCGGTCCGGGCCGCCCCACCGTGGCGGGATGTCGAGTTGTGGCCGGTCAGCGCCTCTCGTCGAGACGGCGACCGATGGCAGGTCCGATGACCGCCCACGCCTTCCTGGTGGCCATGTCCCAATGGGAGACCGGCACCTCACGCGTGGTCACCAGCCCGTTCACGTAGGGATACCAGGCCTCGGTGGAGGACATCGGGCGATCGGTCTCGGCGACGAAGACCGTGAGGTCACCGTCGTAGACCTCGGGACGATGCACCGCGAGGACCGAGTACGAGTGCCGGACGCCCTCGACGATCCGGGTGATCCGTTCCGGGGAGAGGCTGTCGAACGGCGCCGGCAGAGCCTGCACCACCTGCTGCGCGCTCTCGGCGGTGAGCTCGGTGAGGGGGATCTCCGCAGCCGGGCCCTCGGCCGGGATGCCGAGTACGTTCGCGACCGTCGGGGCGGTGGCCGCGGTGCGCTGCGCGTCGGTCCGCGCGGCCCCGGTCTCGGGGTAGGCGTCGAGGATCGCGAGGGTCGGGACCTGCTCCCCCGCCCGTCGCAGCCGGACCGCGACGGCGTGGGCCAGGATGCCGCCCATGGACCATCCGACGAGGTGGTAAGGGCCGTGCGGGTGCGTCTGCCGGATGAGCCGGACGTACTCGTCCGCCCACGTCTCGATGTCGCCGGGCAGGTCGCCCGCCTCGCCGAGCGCGGGCGACTGCAGGCCGTAGACCGGGCGGTCGCCGAGATACGGCACGAGGCCGGCGAAGCCCCACGCGAGGCCGGTGACGGGGTGGATGCAGAACACCGGTGCACCGTCCCCACCGGAACGCAGCGGCAGCAGCGGGTCGAGCCCGGCAGTGCCGAGCGTGTCCGTCTCGGACGTGCTGTGCGAGTCGATCCGCGCGGCGAGTTCCTCCACACCCGGGTGCAGGAACAGCCACGGCAGCTCGACGTGGGCATCGAGGCGGTCGCGCAACCGCGCGGCGACCTTGACCGCGCTGAGCGAGTTGCCGCCGACACCGAAGAAGTCGTCGTCGAGACCGACCGGGTCGTCGCTGCCGAGCACTTCGGCGTAGACCGACGCGACCGTCGCCTCCGTGCCGGTGCGCGGGGCGCGGTAGGGCGCCGTGACGACCTCCGCCTCCGGGAGGGCCTTGCGGTCGACCTTGCCGTTGACGTTCAGCGGGAGGGCGTCGAGGGTCACGAAGCCCTGCGGGACCATGTAGGACGGCAGCGTCCGCGCCAGCGCGCCGCGGATCGCGGTGATGTCGGGGGCTCCGCCGGTGTGGACGACGAAGGCGACGATCCGGTCGCCGTGCTGCACCGTCACCACCGCGTCGCGGATCTGCGGCAGCGCCCGCAGCGCGGACTCGATCTCCCCGAGCTCGATGCGGAAACCACGCACCTTCACCTGGAAGTCGGCCCGGTCGAGGTATTCGAGCGTGCCCGACAGCTGATCGTCGTCGAACCGCCAGCGCACGAGGTCGCCGGTGCGGTACAGGCGTGTGCCGGGGTCGCCGAAGGGGTTGGCGACGAACCGCTCGGCGGTCAGTTCCGGTCGGCCGGAGTAGCCGCGCGCGAGCTGGGTTCCTGCGAGGTAGAGCTCCCCGGCCACTCCCGGGGGCACCGGGTGCAGCCGCTCGTCGAGGACGAAGACCTGCGTGTTGGGGATCGGGCCGCCGATCGGAACCGAGCTCTCCCCCGTCTCGGTGACGCGGTGCGCGGTCACCGAGACCGCCGCCTCCGTCGGCCCGTACAGGTTGACGAGGTCGGTGTCCGACCGTTCGAGGGTGCGTTCGGCCGTGTCGACGGGAAGCACCTCACCGATCGCGAGCACTCGTCGCAGCGAGTCGGGCAGTTCTCCGTCGGCGTCGTCGAGCAACGCGTCGAGCATCGAGGGCACGACGTGCAGGGTCGTCACGTGCTCGCGGCGGATCAGGTCGTTGAGGTAGGCCGGGTCGCGGTGGCCGTCGGGTGCGGCGACGACGAGTTTCGCGCCGGAGGTCAGCGACGACCAGAACTCCCACACCGACAGGTCGAAGGTCGCTGCGGTCTTGAGCAGGACGGCGTCGCCCACACCGAGGCGGTATTCCTTCCGCTTCCAGACGAGCTGGTTGACGATCGCCTCGTGCGGCACGACGACGCCCTTCGGCCGTCCCGTCGACCCGGACGTGTAGATCACGTAGGCGGCGTTGCTCGCGCGCAGCGGAGCGAGGCGGTCGGCGTTGCGGATCTCCTTGCCGCTGTAGGCGGCGAGGTCGACGGTGTCGACCTCGATGGTCGGCCGGTCGCCGGGCAGGTCGAGGCGGTCGCGGCTCGTGGTGAGGATGCAGGCGGGGTCGGCGGATCCGAGGATGTACTCGACGCGTTCGCGCGGGTGGTCGGGGTCGAGCGGCAGATACGCGCCGCCGGCCTCGACGACCGCGTACATCGCGACGACGAGGTCGATCGAACGTCGGATCGGGAGCGCGACGACCGTCTCGGGACCGACGCCGTGCTCGATCAGCATCCGCGCGAGGCGTCGGACCCGGTCCGCGAAGTCCCCGTAGGTGAGTTCGCCGTTCGCGTCGACGAGCGCGCATGCCGTGGGCGTCGTGCGGGCCTGATCGTCGAACAGGTCGGCGAGGGTCCGGCCGGGGCCCACCGCGATCTGCTCGGCCTCCCAGGCTTCGAGCATCGCGGCGAGCTGGTCGGGCTCGTGCAGGTCGATGTCGCCGACGACGACGTCGGCGTCCTCGGCGACGGAGCGCAGGATGCGCAGGTAGCGGTCGACCATTCGCCGGATCGAGGCTTCCTCGAACAGGTCGGTGGCGTAACCGAATTCGATGTCGAATCCACCCGGCCCGCCGTCGATGCCCTTGTCGACGATCGTCACGTGCAGGTCGAAACGGACCGACGAGGACGACGCGTCGAGCGCCTCCACACGCAGGCCCGGCAGCTCGAGCGTGTCGATGGTGAAGTTGTGGTACGACAACCCGACCTGGAAGAGGGGGTGCCGGGACGGCGACCGAACGGGGTCGAGCACCTCGACGAGCCGTTCGAACGGGATGTCGGCGTGGTCGAAGGCGTCGATGTCGACGGTGCGGGCCTGCTCGAGCAGATCGGCGAAGGTGCCGCCGAGATCGACCTCGGTGCGCAGCGCGAGCATGTTGACGAACATGCCCACGACACCGTCGAGTTCGGGCGCCGAACGCCCGGCGACCGGGGTCCCGATCACGACGTCGTGGGTGTTCGACAGGCGTGCGAGGAGTGCGGCGAGTGCGGCGTGCACGACCATGAACGGGGTGGTTCCCGCCCGGCGGGCGAGGCCGGTGATCGCCTCGTGGACGTCGTCCTCGAGTTCGACGCGCACGGCACCGCCGCCCGCGCCGAGGATCGCAGGTCGCACGTGGTCGGTGGCGAGATCGAGATGCTCGGGGACACCGGCGAGCGCGTCCGTCCAGTACGCGAGCTGACGGCCCGCGATCGATTCGGGGTCGTCGTCGGTGCCGAGGACCTCCCGTTGCCACAGCGTGTAGTCGGCGTACTGCACCGGCAGCGGCGCCCAGTCGGGCGCGTGCCCACCGACACGTGCGGTGTACGCGGTGACGAGGTCGCGCACGAGCGGCGCGAGCGAGGTGCCGTCGCCGGCGATGTGGTGCAGGACGAGAACGAGCACGTGCTCGTCGGGTGCGGTCGCGAACAGGTGCGCACGGACCGGAACCTCGGCCGTGACGTCGAATCCGCGGCCCGCGACGCGCGCGAGATGCTCCGGCAACTCGCCGGCGGGCACCTGCTCGACCGGAACGTCGACGACGCGTGCTCCCGGTTCGAGGATGCGCTGCTCACCCACACCGTCGATCTCGGGGTAGACGGTACGGAGGGTCTCGTGGCGCTCGACGAGGTCGGCGAACGCCGCGCGCATCGCGTCGACGTCGAGTCCACCGGTCAGACGCACCGCGAGAGGGATGTTGTACAGGGCGGATTCGGGATCGAGGCGGTTGAGGAACCACATGCGCTGTTGCGCGTAGGACAGCGGCAGGTGTGCGGGTCGCGGGCCGGCGACGAGCGGTACCGCGCGATCGGAGCCGGCCGCGTCGAGGTGCCGGGCGAGTGCCGCGACGGTCGGCTCGTCGAACAGCGCGGCCGCGCGGACGGTGACGCCGAGACGCGCCCGGAGGCGGCCGACGACGGACGTCGCGAGGAGCGAGTTGCCGCCGAGATCGAAGAAGTCGTCGTCGAGTCCGACCCGGTCCACACCGAGGACATCGGCGAAGACATCGGCGACGGCCTTCTCGGAAGCGGTGACGGGAGCGCGGAATTCGGCGACGGTCGTTCCCACCTCGGGAAGTGCCGCGCGGTCGACCTTCCCGGAAGGGGTCAGCGGGATGCGGTCGAGGGGCACGACCGCGGCGGGGACCATGTACGTCGGGAGCACGCCGGCGACGTGTTCGACGAGGCTGCCCGGATCGGGCGGGCCGTCGGTGCCGTGCACGTAGGAGACGAGTTGGGTCTCCCCGGCAGGGGTCTCGCGGCCGACGGTGAGGGCGAAGTCGACCCCCGGGTGCGACGCGAGTGCGGCGTCGATCTCCCCGAGTTCGATGCGGAATCCGCGGACCTTGACCTGGAAGTCGTTACGGCCCACGTAGACGATGCCCGACGAGGGCGTCTCGGGTCCGCGCACGACGTCGCCGGTGCGGTACATCCGCGCACCTCCCGGCGCTGCGACGAATCGCGCTGCGGTGAGCCCTGGGCGACCGAGATACCCGCGGGCCACCCCCGGCCCTGCTGTGTAGAGTTCGCCCGCGACACCGACGGGGACGGGGTGGAGTCGCGAATCGAGCACGGTCTCCGTGACATTGCCGATGGGAGGTCCGATCGTCACCCGGTCGCCCGGGGTGAGGGGTTCGGAGATGTTCGAGACGATGGTCGTCTCGGTGGGTCCGTAGACGTTGTGGAAGCGGCGGCCCGGCGCCCATCGCGTCACGAGTTCGGGCGGGCACGCCTCGCCGCCCACCGCGACGGTGCCGAGTACCTCGAGACCGGCCGGGTCCACCGAGGCCAGCGCAGCGGGTGTGACGAATGCGTGTGTGACCCCGTGCTTCCGCACGACGTCCGCGAACTCGGTTCCGCCGAAGACGGTCAGCGGGGCGACGACCATCGTCGACGACGCACCCACCGCCAGCAGGAGTTCCAGCACGGAGGCGTCGAAACTCGGTGACGCGAAATGCAATGTGCGCGACTGCGGCGAGAGCCCGTAGCGCTCCACTTGTTCGGCGCAGAAGTTGGCGAGTCCCGAATGCGTCACCACGACGCCCTTGGGGCGACCGGTCGAGCCGGACGTGTAGATGACGTACGCCGCGTTCTCCGCGCGGACGACACCGCGTCGCTCGTCGAAGAAGACGGGCTCCGAGGACATCCCGGCCGAATCGGCGCGCACCTCGGCCGAGTCGAGCACGAGTGCGGGTGCCTCTCCCGGCAGCGCGCCGGCGTGTTCCTCGGTGGTCAGGACGAGCCCGGCCCCCGAATCGTTCAGCATGTAGGCGATGCGATCGGCAGGGTAGGTGGGGTCGACGGGCACGAACGCCGCGCCGGTCTTCGCCACCGCCCAGGTCGCGAGGACGGATTCGAGCGAGCGAGTGAGGAACGGTGCCACGCGGTCCTCGGGACCGATTCCGCGCGAGATCAGAAGACGTGCAAGGCGTGACGATGCCGCGTCGAGTTCGCGGTAGGTGAGAGCGCCGGATTCGGAGACGACGGCGATACCGTCCGGATTCCGTTCGACGGCGACGGCAAGCAGATGGGCCAACGATGCGGTCGGTGCGCTGCGGCGCAATCTCCGAGGCCTGCTCGACGTGCGGATCCCGGAAACGGATCCCTCGTCCGAGGGGGCCGAGTCGAAGTCCATCGCATTCGTCGTCATACCACTCCCCGCTTCGCGCCGGGGGACGGTACGGCTGATCAACGCACGCCGAAACAGGCACGCGTCCTAGCGCATCGACGTGATCAGGCCCCCGACAGCCGGATCACGTTCGCCGAACTACACGAGTTTTGCACAGTAGTACAGACGCTGCCACTTCAATCGCCGACACGGAGTGTCGAGTCGCGCTCGTAGGCTTCACAATTCGGACATACGCGGCGGTTGCACCAGGCGGCGAGGAGTGGTCCGACGGTGCGACACGCATGCTCTCCCGTCATCGCCCAGTGGGACACGTCGATGTCGTGGCGATGTACCCGTCCGGTGACGAACTCGGTCCAGTCCCGCCGGGAATCGTCTTCCGGCGACGACGAACTCCGCGACCCCACGAAGAGCAGGTCGCCGTCGAAGCGTTCCGGCAGATGCCGTTCGAGGACGTCGAACGAGTGGCCGATACCGGCGAGCAACGACTCGACGGACGGGAAGACGTCGCCACCGTGTTCGACACGCTCGAGAATCGATGTGATATCCCTGACATGCGGCGTCGCGCGGTCGCCGTTGTCGAGACCGCTCAGCGCCGCGAGGGCCACCGACTGCGGGTCGACGGACTCCGGCAGCGGGGCCGGGACGTGCGCGTCGAGCAGGACGAGGGAGCCGACGGAGCTCCCGCGTCGTTGCAGTTGCACGGCCATCTCGTGCGCGATCACTCCGCCCATCGACCACCCCACGAGGTGGTAGGGACCGTCGGGATGTGCGCGCCGGATCTCGTCCACGTACAGGGCCGCCCACTCCCGGATCGATCCGGGAAGCTCCTCGGTGCCCGACAGCGCGGGAGACTGCAGTCCGTAGACCGGACGACCGGCCTCGACGAACTCCGCGAGCCGCGAGAATCCCCAGGCGAGGCCGACGACGGGGTGGACGAAGAAGACCGGCTCACCGGTGGCGGGTCCCGTGCGCAGGGGGAACACGACGTCGAACGCCGTGGACGCCGACTCCTCACCGTCGCGCTCGCTACGTTCGATTCGCTCCGCCAGCTCGGCGACGACGGGGTGGGCGAACAACCACTCGAGAGGCACGGGACGCTCCAGCGCCGCCGCGAGTTCGCTGACCGCCCGGACCGCGACCAACGAGGTACCGCCCGAGCGGAAGAAGTCGTCGTCACGTCCGACCGACTCGATGCCGAGGACCTTCCCGAACACCTTCGCCACGGCGGATTCGACGGCGGTGGCGGGCGGACGGTGCTCGGCCGGCGCGGCCGGGACGAGTGGGAGGGCATTCCGGTCGAGTTTGCCGGTGCTCCCCTTCGGCAGGCAGTCGATCGCGCGGATGTCGGCCGGCACCATGTAGTTCGGTAACCGTTCGCCGAGTGAGGTCCGCAGGGCGGCGGTGTCCGGTGCGGTGCCGTCCGAGGTGACCACGAAGGCCACCACGCGGTCGCCACGATGTGCGTCCTGCTGCACCGTTGCCGCCGCGGCAGCGACGCCGGGGCATGCCCGGAGTGCGTCCTCGATCTCACCGAGCTCGATCCGGAACCCACGGATCTTCACCTGGAGATCCCGGCGACCGACGTAGTCGAGTTCGGGTCCGCGTGCGGTCGTCACCCAGCGCACCAGGTCCCCGGTCCGGTAGAGACGCCCTCCGCTGCCGAAGGGGTCGGCGACGAACCGGCCGGCGGTCTCACCTGCCCGCGCGACGTAGCCGCGCGCGAGTTGCTCGCCGGACAGGTACAACTCCCCGACCGCGCCGAGCGGGACCGCACCGAGACGGTCGTCGAGCACGTGGACGCCCGTGTTCCACACCGGTGTCCCGATCGGCACGCCGTGGACGGCGGCGTCGGTCACCGGGTGATCGGTCACCGAGACGGCCGCTTCCGTCGGCCCGTAGAGATTCACCAGTTCGGCGTCGCTGCGGGCCGCGAACTCCCGCGCGGTCGCGGCGGGCAGGGACTCGCCGATGGACAGCACACGCCGAAGCGTCGACGGGAGTCGGTCCTCGACCCCCGACAGGAGCATGCCGAGCATCGTCGGGACCCCGTGGAAGGTGGTGACCCGTTCGCGTTCGAGCAGGGCGATCATGACGCGAGGGTCGGGGTGGCGTCCCCGGTCGGCGATCACCAGCCGGCCACCGCACGTCGACCAGCCCCAGAACTCCCAGACCGACAGGTCGAAGGTCGCCGGGGTGTGCAGGACCGACACGTCGTCGGGTCCGAGGTCGAACCGCTCCCGCAGCCAACGCATCTGATTGGTGACCGCACGATGGGTGACCGCAACACCCTTGGGGACCCCCGTCGAACCGGAGGTGAACAGGACGTACGCGATGTTCTCCGGTCGCAGCGGGGCGAGCCGCTCGGCATCGGTCACCGGCGCCGCGGACAGTCTCGCGTGGGTGGGATCGTCGACCTCGATCACCGCAGCACCGCCGAGATCGACGTCCGCGGACGCCCCACCCGCACGCACGACGACGGCGGGTTCGGCGGCCGCGACGATCTGCGCGATGCGTCCGGACGGCAGGGAGGGGTCGAGTGGAACGTAGGCTCCGCCAGCGACGGACACCGCGTACATCGCGATGACCAGCTCGACGGATTGCCCGATCATGAGGCCGACCCGGGTCTCGGGGCCGACACCGGCCGCGATCAGCGCACGCGCACACCGGTTGACGCGCTCGTCGAATTCCCTGTAGGACACCGACGTTCCCTCGTGGACGAGGGCGATCGCATCGGGGCGACGATCGGCGTGCGCCCGGAACGGATCGGGAAGGACGGATGCGTCCGGACTGCAGTGCTCTCCCCTGCCGATGTCGAGCAGCCTGGTCCGCTCGCTCTCTCCGATCATGTCGGCATCGCCGACGGGACGTGACGGGCAGTCCACGAGTGCGGCGAGCACGCGCGTGAACATGGACGAGAACGAGCGGGCGGTCTCCTCGTCGAACAGGTCGGCCGCATACGTGAGCCGACCCGCCAGCCCACCGCACCGTCCGTCCTGGTCGACGCGCTCGCCGACGAGCAGATGCAGGTCGAACTGCGAGATACGGGTGTCGGGGACCAGACTCTCGACGGACAGACCGGGAAGGTCGAGCCGGGACGGTGCGAGGTTCTGGAACGACAGGCCCACCTGGAAGAGCGGGTGCCGTGCCAGGGATCGGGCCGGATCGAGCGCTTCGACGAGCCGCTCGAACGGCAGGTCGGCGTGGTCGAAGGCCTCCAGCACCGTCGCGCGACTGCGGTCGAGGAGTTCGTCGAAGGATTCAGCGGGGTCCACGACGGTCCGGAAGACGAGGGTGTTGACGAACATGCCGATGAGGTCGTCGAGCAGTGGATCGGTGCGCCCGGCGACGGGGGTACCGATGGCGATGTCGCGCGTCGCCGACAACCGGGCGAGCATCACCGCGAAGGCGGCCTGGGCGACCATGAACGGGGTCGCACCGTGACGCGCGGCGAGTTCGCGCAACTGCTCGTGGACGTGGGCGTCGACCTCGACGTCGACACTACCTCCGCGGTGCGACTGCACGGTCGGCCGGGGACGGTCGGTGGGCAGATCGAGCTGGTCGGGCAACCCGTCGAGGGCGCGCCGCCAGTAGTCGAGTTGCCGCGCGGCGACCGATTCCGGGTCGGATGCATCACCGAGCGCATCCCGTTGCCACAGTGCGTAATCCGCGTACTGGACGGCCAGCGGCGGGAGCTCCGCCGTGGTCCCGGTCGCGCGGGCGGCATAGAAGGCGGCGAGGTCGCGGGTCAGCGGCGCGAGCGACGCTCCGTCGGCGGCGATGTGGTGGACGACCACGACGAGCACGTGTTCCGTTGCGTCACGGCCGCTTTCGACACTGCCGCTGCACCGGAGCAGTCGGGCCAGAACCGGAACCTCACGGGTGACGTCGAACCGGGTCGAGAGGACTGCGTCGACCTCGGACTGCACGGCGTCGAGTTCGACCTCGACCGGCAGGAGCTCCGGCAGGAACGCCTCGACCGGAAGGACCTCCTGCACCGGGACACCGTCGATCTCGGGGTAGACGGTGCGGAGCGATTCGTGCCGAGCGACGAGATCGCGCACCGCCGCCTGCATCGCCTCGGCATCGAAATCTCCGGTCAGCCGGACGACGATCGGAATGTTGTATGCCGCAGAAGAATCGAATCGTCCGAGGAACCACATGCGTTGCTGCGCCAACGACAACGGCACCCGCTCCGGACGTCGCCGCGCCGCCAACACCACACTCCCGGCACCGGCCCCGGTATCGGCGGTGTCGAGACGGGCCGCCAACTCCTGCACCGACGACGCCTCGAACACCACCGGCACCGCCACCCGATACCCCAACCGCGCCGACAACCGCGCCACCAACCGCGTCGCCGCCAACGAATTACCACCGAGATCGACGAACGAATCATCCAACCCGACCCGCTCGACCCCCAGAACCTGCGCGACCTCCTCGGCCACGGCCACCTCCACCGGCGTCCGCGGAGCCCGATACTCGGCCACCTCGAACACCGGCGCCGGCAACGCCGCCCGATCGACCTTCCCCACCGGCGTCAACGGCACCTCGTCGAGCACCGTCACCGACGACGGCACCATATAACCGGGCAACACCTCCCCCACCGACGCCCGCACCTGCGCCGGATCGAGCACCACCCCCGCCTCGGGCACCACATACGACACCAACGCCGACTCCCCCGACGCCAACGCCGCCCCCACCGTCACCGCGAACCCGACCCCCGGCACCGACGACAACACCGCATCGATCTCCCCCAACTCGATCCGGAACCCCCGGATCTTGACCTGGAAATCACTACGCCCCACATACTCGAACACCCCATCGGCGCCGCGACGCACCAGATCCCCCGTCCGATACATCCGAGCCCCCGGAGTGAACGGATCGGCCACGAACCGCGCCGCGGTCAACCCGAACCGACCGTGATAACCCCGCGCCACCTGCGCCCCGGCCACATACAACTCACCGACCACACCCTCGGGCACCGGACGCAACCGCTCATCGAGCACGAACGCCCCCACCCCCGCAATCGCCGACCCGATCACCACCGGCGCATCGGACACCAACTCCGCCGACGAGGTCGCCAGAATCGTCGTCTCCGTCGGACCATAGGCATTGAAGAACCGCCGCCGACCCGGCACCGACCACCGCCGCACCAGATCCGGGGTGAACGACTCCCCCGCCACCACCACCACACGCAGATCGTCCAAGCCCGCAGGATCCATCGACCCCAACGCACCCGGCGTCATGAACACATGCGACACCGACTGCGAGGCAATCACATCCGCCAGATCCGGACCACCACCGACCCCCGCCGGCGCCACCACCACCGTCGCCCCCGCCGAGAACCCCACCCCCAACTCGAGCAACGACACATCGAAACTCGGCGAACACACATGCAACACCCGCGACGAAGCATCGACCCCGAAATGCTCACGCTCGGCCGACACCACCCCACCGACACCGGCATGCGAGACCACCACACCCTTCGGCCGCCCTGTCGACCCCGAGGTATAGATCATCCACGCCGCATCCGACAGCTCGAGCGAACGCACCCGATCCGCATACGACACCGGACGCGACGACAACTGCCCCACCTGCGCAGCCACCGACACCTCGTCGACCGCCACCACCGGCACCGACCCCGCCGCCTCAGCCACCACCTGCGCCACCGACGCCACCGTCAACGCCAACACCGCACCCGAATCGGCCACCATGAACTGCACCCGCTCGGCCGGATAACCCGGATCCACCGGCACAAACGTCGCCCCCGACTTCGCCACCGCCCACAACACCACCACCGACTCGAGCGACCGCGGCACCGCCACCACCACCGCATCCCCCGGCCCCACCCCACGACCGATCAACCACCGCGCCCACCGCGACGACACCGCATCGAGCTCCCGATACGACAACGACCGAGAACCCTCCACCACCGCCACCGCATCACCCGCGGACTCCACCGCCGACACCAACAACTGCGGCAACAACACACCACGACGACCACGGGTCATACGCGGAGCACGAGGGCGAGCACGGTCCTGGCTCCGTGCCCTCATGCGGTGGGTTCCCCCATCCGTGTGCGCGTCCCCGAGCGTGCTCGGCCCCCGACAAGACCTCTGTGCAACACGGAACAGCTCTCCTTCCGGCCGTGGACACCCCGAACGAACTCGGCCGGTAAGTAAAGTTACCTTTCCGCAATCATTCCTGCAGGACCCAGGGGGAACGCAGGTCGGAGAGTTTGCCGGCGAGACCGGCGGACAGCTCCGCACCGTCGTGCGCCGGTCCGTCCGTGACGACGACCGCCACGAGATCCTCGGTGTCGGGCAGAGCGGCGAGTTCGTCGGCCGGGACGAAGCCGTGGGTCACCCACTCCTCGTCGACGAGGATGCCCGGATCATGGTCGGGACCGGCGGGAACGACGACGGCACCGGTGATCGCCGCGGCCAGGACGGCGAAGACCGTCCACTGGTCGAGGCGGGAACCGGCGAGAAGGACCCGCGACTCGTAGGTCAGATCGAGATCCTTCCGGCCGCGCCGCAGCGCCGCGACGACCGCACCGTGGGTGAGCTCGAGTTCACTCGTCCGGACGGCCGTGTCATCGGGGCCGAGGACACCGGAACGGTCGGTGTACGCAATCGAGCGGGTCGGCTGCTCCGCGACGAGGGCGAGCGTCTCCGGATCGTCGACGAACGTCCCCGCGACCGAGGACGGCAGATCGTCGCTGCGTGCGAGGGTGGTCAGCACGTGGTCGGCAGTGACCGTGGGGTCGACCGTGACGGCGGCTCCCGTCTTGACGGCGGCCCACACCGCAACGATCAGGTCGGGACCGACCGGAAGGTCGACGGCGACGGTGCGACCCGGACCCGCTCCGCGGGAGATGAGGTACCGGGCCCACTGCGACGACCGGCGCTCGACGTCGACGAAGCCGAGCTCGGTGTCGCCCACCACCACGGCGGGCGCCTCGGGATCGGACTCGACCGCGATCTGCAACTCCTGGACGACGGTCCGGTCGACCGTCTCGAGAGCGGTTTCCCGCACCGGAACGGCGACCGAGGTGGTTGCCGCCTCGCGCTCGGTCTCGGTCCGGACCTCGATGTCGCCGACCACCGAACCGGGATCCGCGGCAACGGCGTCGAGGACCGTCACGAAGCGTTGCGCGAGTGCCTGCGCCGTCGTCTCGTCGAAGAGATCGACGGCGTAGGTGAGCGCGATCCGCATGCCGTTGTCGTCGGCGAGCGGCTCCACGGTCACCTGCAGGTCGAATTTCGCGGCGAGCACCCCCGAATCGAGTGCTTCCACCGTGAGCTCGGGCAGTTCGAGCCGGGCGGGTTCGAGGTTCTGGAACGAGAGCATCGTCTGGAAGACGGGATGACGTGCCGGCGACCGGGTGGCGACGACCTCGTCGACGATGCGCTCGAACGGGATGTCGGCGTGCGCGAACGCTTCGAGATCGGCGGTGCGTGCCTGTCCGAGGATGTCGGCGAAATGCGCGCCCGGATCGACGTCCGTGCGCAGCGCGAGTGTGTTCACGAACATGCCGACGATGTCGTCGAGCACCCGTGAGCCGCGTCCCGCGACAGCGGTGCCCACGACGACGTCGCGCGAACCGCTCATCCGCGCGAGCAGGACGGCGAGCGCGGCGTGGACGACCATGAACAACGACGCGCGGTTCTCGGTCGCCAGTGCCTCGAGCCGCTGCCGGGTCGACGCGTCGACCTCGGTGAAGACCGTGGCCCCGCGCAGGCTCGGTACCGCGGGGCGCGGCCGGTCGGTGGGAAGGTCGAGCAGGTCCGGCACCCCGGCCAGCTGCTGCTTCCAGTAGGCGAGCTGGCGGCCTGCCGGCGAGTCGGGGTTCTCGGCGTCGCCGAAGGTCTCCTGCTGCCACGTCGCGAAGTCCGCGTACTGCACCTCGAGCGGCGGGCGATCGGGGCGCGATCCGGACAGCCGGGCGACGTAGGCCTCCATGAGGTCGCGCGCCAACGGCACGAGCGAGGCGCCATCGGCCGAGATGTGGTGCACCACGAGCGCGAGGACATGATCGTCGGAGACGACCGGGCCGGCGCTGCCGCCGGCAGAGATCGAGACGAGGCGACCGCGCACGGGTGGCTCGGAGGACACGTCGAATCCCTGCGCGGCGACGTCGACCACGGCCTCGAATGCCTCCTGCTCGGAGGCCACCCGGATCACCTCGAGCGGCGGCATCGACTCCGCATCCAGAATCTTCTGGAAGGGGCCCTGCTCGTCCTGCGCGTAGACGGTGCGCAACGTCTCGTGACGCTCGACGACGTCGCCCACCGCTGCGGTCAGCGCATCGATGTCGAGCGCACCCCTCAGGCGGATGGCGAGCGGGATGTTGTAGGTCGCGGAGCCCGGATCGAGCTGGTTGAGCACCCACATGCGCTGCTGCGCGAGCGAGAGCGGGATGCGATCGGGACGCGGCCGTGCGACGAGTTCCGGCACAGCCCGATCGGAACCGCCGGCGTCGACGCGCGCCGCCAGACCCTCGACGGTGGGATCCTCGAACAGTTCCCGGATGGCCAGGCTCGCTCCGGTCGCCTCGTTGATGCGCGCGACGACCCGCGTCGCGACGAGGGAGTTGCCGCCGAGGTCGAAGAACGAGTCGTCGGCACCGACGCGTTCGATGCCCAGCACCTCGGTCCAGACCTGCGCGACGATCCGTTCCGATTCGGTGGCCGGTTCGCGGAAACGATCGGCGTCGATGTCGATGCGGGGTGCGGGGAGAGCGCGCCGGTCGAGCTTGCCGTTCACCGTGAGCGGCAGTTCGTCGAGCACGGTCACCACATCGGGAACCATGTACCCCGTGAGGAATTCGGACGCGTGCGCGCGCACCGCGGCCGCGTCGACGGTCTCACCGGTGCGGGCGACGACGTAACCGACGAGACGTTCGCCGAGTCCGTCGTCCCGGACCATGGCGACGGCCTGTGCGACACCCGGAGCCTGCAGTAGCTGCGACTCGATCTCGCCCAGTTCGATGCGGAAGCCGCGGAGCTGGACCTGCGAGTCGCTGCGACCCGCGTATTCGAGGATGCCTTCACCGTTCCACCGCGCGATGTCGCCGGTGCGGTAGAGGCGACCGCGACCGAAGGGGTTCGCGACGAAGCGCGCGACCGTCAGGTCGGGGCGTCCGAGATATCCGCGGGAGAGCTGGTCGCCGGAGATGTACAGCTCGCCCGGCACGCCGGCGGGCACGGGATGCAGGCGCCGGTCGAGGACGTAGGCGTCCAGTCCGGGAAGCGACCGTCCGATCGCGCTGGCGGCACCGGCCTTCGCGAGGGTGCGGTCGATGGGCTGGTACGACACGTGCACCGTGGTCTCGGTGATGCCGTACATGTTCACCAGTTGTGGGCCGGCGGGGTGACGATCGAACCAGCCCGCGAGCCGGGCCGGGTCGAGTGCCTCGCCGCCGAAGACGACGTAGCGCAGCGCGAGCGGTGCCGTGTCGGCGGCGAGAGTGCGATCGGCCTCGTCGAACTGGTAGAACGCCGAGGGCGTCTGGTTGAGCACCGTGACGCCCTCGCGGCGGACGAGCTGTGCGAACAGCTCGGGTGACCGGGAGGTGAGGTAGTCGACGACGACGAGCCGGCCCCCGTATAGCAGCGGTCCCCACAGCTCCCACACCGAGAAGTCGAAGGCGTAGGAGTGGAACAGCGTCCACACGTCGTCCGGGCCGAAGCCGAAGCGGGGCTCGGCGTTGGCGAACAAGGTCAGCACGTTCCGGTGCGTGACGGCGACGCCCTTGGGGCGGCCGGTGGAACCGGAGGTGAAGATGACATACGCGAGATCGTCCGGCTGCGGCGACGCGATCCGGTCGGCGTCGGTGAGCGGATCGGCCGAGACCGAGTCGTCGTTCTGTGCGGCGGCGACGTCGAGCATGTCGATTCCGCTGCCGCGCAACGCGTCCGCTCCGGACTCGTCTCCGAGCGCATCGGAGGTGAGGATCACGCGGGGCTGGGCCTGGTCGAGGATGTATCGCACACGATCCTGCGGATGTGCGGTGTCGATCGGCAGGTAGGCGCCGCCGGAGAGCACGACCGCGGTGAGGGCGACCACGAGGTCCTCGGTCCTCGGCAGGGCCACCGCGACGAGAGTTCCCGGCCCGACGCCTGCGGCGACGAGCCGGCGTGCGATCCGGTTCGCGCGGGCACCGAGCTCGGCGTACGTGAGGGTCGTCTCGCCGTGGGTCACCGCGGCATTCGCGGCGTGCACGCGGACGGCGGCGTCGAAACGTGCAGCCAGCGTGGCCGGTTCGACGATCGGGACGGACTCGCCGAGTGTGTTCCACTCGGTGAGGATGCGGTCGAGCTCGTCGTCGGTGACGAGCGGAACGTCGCCGACCGCGACGCGCGGATCGGTGGTGACCGCCTCGAGGATCCGCGAGAATCGTTCTGCGACACCGGCGACGGTCTGCGGGTCGAACAGTTCGGTGGCGTAGTTGAACTCCACCACGAGACCGGAGGGATCGCCGGCGGCGTCGACGACGTCCGCGACGGTCACCTGCAGGTCGAACTTGGCGACCTGCGCGTCGAAGTCGATACCGGAGACGGTGAGCTCGGGCAGTTCAAGCTGCGAGACCGGCATGTTCTGGAAGGTGAGCATCACCTGGAAGAGCGGGTGACGCGCCTGCGAACGTGGCGGATCGAGCACCTCGACGAGCCGCTCGAACGGCACGTCGGCATGGGTGAACGCCTCGAGGTCGGCCGTGCGCACCGAGTCGAGGAAGTCGCCGAAGGACGCATCGGGTTCGACGGGTGTACGCAGCACCAGGGTGTTGACGAACATGCCCACCAGGTCGTCGAGCGCGGCGTCGCCGCGGCCGGCGACGGGGGTGCCGATCGTGATGTCGTCGTTGCCGCCGAGCCGCGCCAGAAGTACGGCGAGCGCGGCGTGGACGACCATGAATTCCGTTGCGCCGCTACGGCGGGCGAGGTCGGCGATCGCTGCGCGGACGCGCTCGTCGAGGGTGAGCCGGTGTGAGGCACCCCGATAGCTCGCGACGGCCGGCCGGGGACGATCGGACGGCAGCGTCGACTCTTCCGGCAGATCCGCGAGGGTCCGCTTCCAGAAATCGGTCTCCCGCGCCATGAGCGACTCGGGGTCGGACTCGTCGCCGAGGACCTCGCGCTGCCAGAGCGTGTAGTCCGCGTACTGCACCTCGAGCGGGACCCATCCGGGTTCTCCGCCCGCGACACGTGCGGCATAGGCCGTCACCACGTCGCGGGTCAGCGGTCCCATCGAGTAGCCGTCGGCGGAGATGTGGTGCACCACGACGACGAGCACGTGCTCGTCCGGGGCCACCGAGAACAGGCGCACCCTGATCGGAACCTGCTGCGTCACATCGAAACCGGTGGTGACCGCTTCGGCGACCCGGGCCGCGACCTCGTCGGCACCGACGGTCTCGGGGCGGACCTCGACGACCGCGTCCGAGGCGGGCAGCACCTGCTGGTAGCCGACACCGTCGATCTCGGGGTAGACCGTGCGGAGCGATTCGTGGCGTTCCACCACGTCGGAGACCGCCGCCTGCAGCGCGTCGATGTCCAGTCGTCCCGAAAGGCGAATGGCCACAGGGATGTTGTTCACGGCGGAGTGCGGTTCGAGCCGGTTGAGGAACCACATGCGTTGCTGCGCCAACGACAACGGCACCCGATCCGGACGCCGCCGCGCCACCAACCGCGCCGCCCCCGCACCGGCACCGGCACCGGCACCGGCCGCATCGATATCGACACGAGCCGCCAACTCCTGCACCGACGACGCCTCGAACACCACCGGCACCGCCACCCGATACCCCAACCGCGCCGACAACCGCGCCACCAACCGCGTCGCCGCCAACGAATTACCACCGAGATCGACGAACG